>NZ_VIFM01000204.1 GCF_006636215.1 Myxococcus llanfairpwllgwyngyllgogerychwyrndrobwllllantysiliogogogochensis
GGGGCGGGGAGCCGGCCCCGAGGGGAGGCGAAGCCGTCTAGACTCCGAAGGGCATGGCGGAAAAGCTCGGAGCGATCCTGGTCCGTAAGGGCCTCCTCACGCAGGCGCAGCTCGACGAGGCCCTGAAGGCCCAGCTCATCTACGGTGGGCGGTTGGGGTCCATCCTCATCGAGCTGGACTTGCTGGACATCGACACGGTGGCGATGGTCCTGGGGGAGCAGACGCGCTACCCGGTGGCCCAGGAGGCCGACTTCGAGGTCGTCACCGACGCGACGTTGAGGTTGCTGCCGGCGGCGCTGGCGGAGAAGCACCTGGCCTTCCCACTGGCCCAGGAAGGGCGCCGGTTGAAGGTGGCGATGGCGAGCCCCTTTGAAATCCAGCACACGGATGCGCTCGGGTTCATCACGGGCCTGCGAATCCTTCCGCACATCACTCCGGAACTGCGGCTGTTCCACTACCAGGCGCAGCGCTACGGCATCCGTCGCGATTCGCGCTCCATGAGCATGGCCACGGCCAGGCGCGCGGCGCAGCCTCGGGGCGCGGTGGCTCCGGCACCGGGGCGAGGGGTGATGGTTCCGCTGCCCGAGGTGGCTCCGCCTCCAGCGCCCGTGCGTGCGGAGCCGGGCACGGAGGGGATATTCGGGGGGCTGGCGCCCGGACAGTTCCTGAGCGACGACGCCGAGGACGTGGCGGCGGAGGACGTGGAGTGGAGTGCGTCGAGCGCTTCCGGGGCCGGGATTTCCGGCGACGCGATGGAGCTTCGAGGAAGCGCTCGGGCCGAGGCAGGGCCTCCGATGCTGGCACCCTCGGGTCCACCGCAGCTCGCTCCCGTGGCGGTGGCTCAAGGGGGGAACCGGATGGATGGGCCGCCCCGACTCTCGCCCGCTGCGCCGCCGCGGCTGTCTCCGCCCGTGGCTCCGCTGGAGCTGGAGGCGGCGGAGGAGATTGAGCCGGAGGAAGAGTTCGAGGCGGCGGAGGAGATCGACCCCACCGAGGAACTGGAGCTCGTGGACACCGAGGAGGTGCTCGAGGGCGTCATGGAGGAGGTGGTGGATCCTCCCGCGCCGAGACCGCCGGTGTTCGCGGGGCAGGGTGAGCGAGGTGTCGTGGCGGAGGGGCAGGGAGGGATTGCCGCGCAGCCGCCCGGCATGGTCTCGCGACACTCGGGAGGGCAGTGGTCTCCGCATCAGCCGCCTGGGTTGAACCGGGCGCCGGGTGCTGGCGCCCCAGGAGGCGCGGGGGCGAGGCCGCCCGCGTCCGTGGTGGGGCCGCCGGCCGCGCCTGGAGCCGTGGCGGTTCGGCCGGGCGCGAGTGAGGCGTCGACGATGGGGCCGCCGGCTGCGCCTGGAGGCGCGGTGGTTCGGGGCGCGAGTGAAGCGTCGTCGATGGGGCCACAGGCAGTATCGATGCGGCCGAGCATGGGTGACGCGTCGTCGGTAGGGTTGCAGAGCGGACCTGGAGTTCAGTCTCCGGTGCCGACGGGTGGGGTGGCTCCTTCGGGTGCTCCCGGGAATGCGGGGGCCGCGCGGCCAGCGGGGCCCGGACCATTCGCCGAGCTGGCGGTGCCTCCTGGGATGGTCGCTCCGGGTGGACGGCCTCCTTCGGGGACGGGCCTGCCCTCGATTCCGCAAGGCGCGGGGCAGGTTGTCGCGGGAGCGCCGGGTGCGAGGCCCTCTCCGGGAGCGGGAATGGCTCCGGTTCCCGGAGGACAGGGAATGGGGCCTCTGGGCGTGCGCCCGCCTTCGTCCACGGGGACTCCTTCTGTCGCGGGACCGGTGCCTGCCGGAATGGCGAGCACGAGGCCCTCGAGTGCCGGTGTTCCCTCGGTGCCGGGGCCGCAAGGCGCGGTTCCGCCGGGGATGACGGGGGCACGGCCTCCATCGAGCGCGGGTGTTGTCCCTTCGGTACCTGGCGCGGTTCCGCCGGGGATGATGGGGGCACGGCCTCCGTCGGGTACGGGCCTGCCGTCGGTGCAGGGCCCGCCGGGCGTTGTTGTCGCGAGCAGCCCCATGGGTGCGGGACCTCAAGGCCCTGTTCCCCCTGGGATGATGGGGACACGGCCTCCGTCGAGTACAGGCATGCCGTCAGCGCAGGGACCGCAGGGCGTTGCGGGCCCGAGTGCCCCTCTGGCGCCGGGATCACAAGGAGCGGTTCCGCCAGGGATGGCGGGAGCACGGCCTCCGTCGAGCACGGGAACGCCATCGATACAGGGGCCGCAAGGTCCTGGTGGTTCAGGTGCTGGACCCCAAGGATCGGTTCCGCCAGGGATGGCGGGAGCACGGCCGCCACCGGGGACGAGTGTTCCCGCAGGCCCGCAAGGTGCGCCGATTCCGCCGGGGATGATGGGGGCACGGCCTCCGTCGAATACGGGCATGCCATCCGCGCAGGGACCGCAGAGCGCCGGCCCGAGTGCCCCCCCGCCGCCAGGATCACAAGGCACCGTTCCTCCCGGGATGATGGGGGCACGCCCCCCATCGAGGACGGGAATGCCTACGGTGCCCGGAGCGCAGGGGGCCGTTCCCCCAGGGATGGGCGGCGTGGGTGCGCGGCCCGTCTCAGGGCCGCCGGGCGCGGTGCCGCCGGGCATGGCAGCGGGCGCGGTGCCGCCGGGCATGGCAGCGGGCGCGGTGCCGCCGGGTGCGGTGCCGCTGGGCATGGCAGCAGGAGCAGCGCCGCCGGGTGTGGTGCCCCCGGGCCTGGCAGCGGGAGCAGCGCCGCCGGGCGCGGTGCCACTGGGCCAGACAGCGGGAGCAGTGCCGCCGGGGGCGATGCCACCGGGCATGGCAGCGGGAGCAGTGCCGCCGAGTGCGGTGTCACCGGGCATGTCAGCGGGAGCCGTGTCGCAGGGCGCGATTCCGCAGGGCCTGGCCGCAGGATCAGTGCCGCAGGGCATGCCGGCAGGAGCAGGAGCGCAGGGCGCGATTCCGCAGGGCATGTCAGCGAGTTCAGGGCCGCATGGTGCGGTGCTGCCGGGCATGCCAGCGGGAACAGGATCGCAGGGCGCGATTCCGCCGGGTATGGCAGCAGGCACACGGGCTTCGAGCGCAGGGATGCCCGCCGTATCGGGTCCTCCGGGCACCGTGCCTCATGGAGTGGCAGGCGCGAGGCCGCCATCAGGGACGGGCCTTCCGTCGGCCCCTGGTCCACAGGGAGTGGTTCCTCCGGGCCTGAATGTGGCCGCGGGAGGGCGACCGGCTTCGGTGGCGAGTGGCCCCGTGGGTCCGCCGCCTGGAATGGCGCGTCCGCCGCAGCCTGGAGTTCCATCTCACGCGCACGTCGCGATCCCGTCGGGGGGCGTGCAGCCTTCGTTGGCGGAGTCGCCACAATCACCCGGACTGGTGCGGTCCACACCGCCGGGAAGCACAGGGCCTCAGCCGCCGGGTATGGCACCGAAGGGAATGGCGCCCTTCGAGGGAGGTGGCTCTGCACAGTTGGATCTGCCGAGCGCGACGCCAACGTCTCCGCATGGAGTCGACGCTGTCATTGAGGTGTCTCCCGGTCAGCCGGCTCCGCTCGAAGTCGAGTGGGCAGATTCAACGCGTCCGGCGACGGAGTCTGTTTCGTCGGTCTCGGACGCCGCACCGGGAATCACCCCTCGCGCGATCGATGGATTGGTCGGGCTGCCCGCACCTGCTTCCGCGAGCGCAGGGGGCGCTGACGCGCGCGAAGTGCCTGCGTCGGAGTCGTTGTCAGATGTGCCCGAGTCGTGGGGGCAACCGAGCGAGGACCGTGCATTCGCTCTCTCTGCATCGATAGAGCGCGCGCACGAAGGAAGTGCCCCTGATGCGGTGACGGATGCGCCCACGTCGTGGAGCATCGCGAGCAAAGGTTCCTCATTCGAAGTCGTTGCACCCGTGAATGCCGCGCACGAAGGAAGTGCGTTCGGTGCGGTGACGGAGCCGCCCACGTCGTGGAGCATCGCGAGCGAAGAAGCTGGGGGCGATACCGCTGCACCCGTGTTTGCGGCGCGTGAAGGCACTGCTGCCGAGGTCTCGGCTGATGTGCCCGTGTCGGTGAGCGTGCACGATGGCATCGCACCGGAGTCGACGGAGACGCTGCACAGAGGCATTGATCTCGCAACGGAAGACTCGACCGCATCCGCGCCGCCAGGACTTCCGTCCGAGTCAGGTGCATCGGCAGCGGTGGTGCACGGAGCCACTGCATCCGAGTTGATCGGTCCGAACGCAGACAACCAAGCAGTGCTTGCATCCGAGCCGAGCGCGTCGACGGTGGGGTCGCTCGAAGTCATGGTGCCCGACTTTGCGCCTGTCTCGGACGCGCCCGCGCTTGTCGCAAGCGATGCCCTCGGCTTGGACCGCTCAGTGGCGCCGCATTTTCCCGAGGTCACTCAGGGCGAAGCCCACGGCGTTGAGTCAGCCGCATCGGTACACGCATCGATTGAGGTCGGGCAGGGTGAACATGGGCCGTCGAGCATGCTCGAAGAGGTCCACTCGCTTGCTGTCCCAACACGGGCCACTCGCGCGACCGAGGAAACCTCAACCGAAGTCGTGACGTCCGAGTCACAGACATCGAGTGGCCTCGTTCTGTTCGAGGGAGCAAAGTCCTCGTTCGCAACCCGCGATGATGATGTCCCCGAAGTCGGAACGGTTACCGCCAGCACGGCGACAGGGGGCGCAATCGAAGAGGCTGCGCCCAAGTCGGCGGAGTCCGAGCCCAGCACGCCAGGGGTCGCTTCGAGCAAAGAGACTCCAGTCCAGGCCGTGACGACGGTCGAGTTCCGCTCGGCCATGGGGGAGTCCAGCGAGCGCGTTTCATTCGAGACGTCGCTCGCCCAAGCGTCCGACGTCGCCGCATCCGAGGCTCCGTCCTCGAGCACTTCCACCGACCCGACGCCAGTCCACTCAACGCCAGGAAGCGAAGAGGTCGCGGAGGCCACTCCACAAACCCTGGTGGACCCAGGCGATGGGTCGCCCCAAACAGGGCTTCGAATCTCGGCATCCGCCGACCTGCCAAGTGACGCGTCGAGCGAGTCGGCCTCATCCAGCACGGAGCCATCCACGCTGTTCGTGCCGCCCACCGGCGCCTCGGAGTCGACGTCCGTCGCCTACCTGGACGCCAGCGAAGAGGCGGCTCATACCGGAATCGCGTCAACGCACAGCGCACTTCCCGCCAGTTCAGCGGATTCCACGGCGGAGTCGCAAGGCACAGGGCACACGAGCGAAGGCGAGCCCTGGAAGCTCGTAAGGTCGCGACCGAGCGACGCAGACCCGCGCGGGCCCGCCACCTCGGATGACTCCATTCAGCCGAAAAGCCTCGCAGGTGATGAGGATGCCGGCGAGTCGCTCGAACTGGAGGCCGCCGGTGCCTTGCTCGCGTCGCACGGCGAGCAGTCCACCCGCGTCGAGCCCACGACTCAGCGCGATGTCACCGGGACAAGTGATTCCGCGAGCGAACTCCCGGCTGGCAACGTCTCTCCACAGCGTGCGGTCACGGAGCCCGAGGCAGCGGCCTCGAACCTCCCTGATTCCAGCACCGCCACCGAGTCCAAGCAGGCGTCGGGCGAACCCGCCCCGGCTGCGGCTGTCACGTTCGACGCCCCCGAGCCACTCTCGTCCGTGGGCGACTTCAAGTCCGCACGAGCCGCCACGGGAGAGTCCCACGATGCGGCCTCGGGAGAGGCCAGTCTGTCCCCCGAGGGCACCGTGGTCTCGCTGGACGCGGTCCGCGCGGCGAACGCGGAGCCCGCAGCCCTGGAGCCCCCCAAGCCCGCGGTGACGCGGCGCGCGCCCATCGAACTCGATGACCTGCCCGCCACGGATGACGCACCCATGCAGCTCGCCTCGACCTGGGAGTTCGTGGGGTGGCAGGGCTCCGAGGGCAACGGCACCATCGGTCATGTCGCGGAGAACACATGGGAGGACCGCGCGGTGGACCTCGACGGCACGGTGCAGCGAGCTGCGCCTGCGAGTGAGCTGCCTCTCGCCTCCGCCTGGGACTTCATTCAGCAGCCCTGGCAGCCCCAGGCGCGTGAACAGTCGGAAGCACTGAGGGCGCTCCTGGCCGCGACCGATGCCCCCGTGGCTCCTGGGAGCGAGGGGCCCGCGGTGTCGGCGGAGCAGGTGCTCACGGCGCTGGAGGACGTGGGGACGCAGGGCGTGCTCGGCAAGGTGCTGCTCGCGTACTGCGCCGGACGTTTCCAGCGGGCCTTCCTGTTGGGGGAGAGCTTCGGGCTCGTGCGCGTCGGACATGCGTGGGGGCCCGGATGCGACAGTCCTCAAGTCTCCGCGCTCAAGGTGGACCTGGAAGCACCGTCGCTCCTGATGTCCGCGCTGGAGCAGCTCGGGCCCAGCAGCTTCGACACTCCCACCTGTCCTCAAGACGAGGCCATCTTCACCGCGCTCGGCGGCCCGTCGTCGCGTCTGCTCGTCGTGCCGATTCGCGCCCGCGGCCGTCCCGTGGCCTTCGTCATCGCGGACTCGGGTGGAACGCCCGTGGCATCCACGACGCTCGATGAGCTGTCGCGCGTGTCCGCCAAGGCGTCGGAGGTCTACGACCGTCTCCCCGCGTCCCGCGCGGACTGAGCCACGCCGCGGTGCAGCGCGAGGTCCGTCGTCCACGGGCCTCGCGCTCCCTCGATGCTCCACACCTGACGAAGCGTTCATCCGTGCGCCGAGGCGTGGTCGCCATGGCCTGTCTGTCCGTCTGTCTGTGGTTGGATGCGCCGGCCGGGTCGGTGGGCTTGTGTTCCCCCGGCACGGATGTCCTGAACGCATCGAGACGAACCAGAGAGGCGGAGACGCACGATGAGTCGCGAGCAGCCCTGGGAGTGGTCGTCGTTGCACCGAGCCGTATGGATCCTTGCCTGGATGTACACGGGCGCCGCCGGAGCCGTGACTCCGACAGGCGTGACGAAGGTCTCCCGGGTGACGGGGGCCACTCCCGCCGGTGAATTCCTCCCCAATCCCAATCAGACCCACGCGAATCACGAGGTGTATGGGACGGACCTCGGCATTGTCTGGGACAAGGGTGGGGGAGAGGTCTTCGTCCTCTTCGGTGACACGTTTGGCGCGGGGTGGTGTGGCAATGGCGGGTGTGGGACGGGCTGGCGGAGCAATGTCCTCGCGCGCTCGTCCGATACGAATCTCGCGGATGGGCTCACCTTCTCCTCGATGGTCCAGGACTACGCCCGGCACGCGAAGGAGGTCCTCCCCTCGAAGAAGGTCAACAACGACGAAATCACAGTCATCCCCACGGCGGGCGTCACGGTGGGCTCGCGCCACTTCATCCACTACATGTCCATCCACCACTGGGGCGAAGCGGGCCGGTGGTACACGAACTACTCGGGCCTCGCGTACTCGGACGACAACGGACAGACGTGGGTGAAGCACGCGAACGCGCGCTGGTGGAACAACGCCTCCTGGACGAACAACTTCCAGATGGCCGCGCTCGTCAAGAATGGTGGGTTCGTCTACCTGTACGGCACGCCGAACGGACGCTACGGCAACGTCCACCTCGCCCGAGTGCCCGAGGGCGCGCTCCTGGATATCAACGCCTACCGTTACTGGGACGGCAACGGCTGGGCTGTGTCCCAGGCCGCATCCCAACCCGTTGCCATCGGCATCGCGGGAGAGCTGTCCGTCTCGTACAACGCGGCGCTCGGCCGGTTCCTCATGACGTACCTGAACGAGCACCGGCAGGCAGCCGTCATGCGGGACGCGGGAACGCCTGTGGGGCCGTGGAGCGGTGAGAAGATCCTCGCCCTCGGCAGTCAGTTCCCGGGCCTCTACAACGCGTTCATCCACCCGTGGGGCAGCACGGCGACGAGCCTCTACTTCGTCATGTCCCAGTGGACGCCGTACAACACGTTCCTGATGCGAGCGACGCTCGTGGCGGACGCGGACGGAGACAACCTCCTCTCCGAGCCCGGCTTCGAGTCCCAGTCCGCTACCCCCGTGACGGCGCCCTGGTACCCGGTGGGCAATGCCGGCGTGGACCGCAACGTCGGTCAGGCGCGCACCGGGCAGGACAACGGCTTCGTGCGCTACGACTCCGGTTGGAACGCGCTGAAGCAGAGCGTCGTCGTCCAGCCGCACACCGACTACACGCTCCGGGGTTGGGTCCGCACGTCGGCGAACAACACGACGGGCTACTTCGGAGCACGCGGCCCCGGCAATGGCCCCATCCTCGGTGAGCGCGCCTTCGCCTCGTTGCCGGCGTACACGGAGCAGGTCGTCACCTTCAACTCCGGCCCGAACGCCATCGTCGAGGTCTACGGAGGACTGTGGGCGACAGAAGACACCTGGCTGCAACTCGATGACGTGAGCCTCAAGCGGGGCACCAACCTGGTGGCGCACGCGGGCTTCGAGCAGCAGGCGTCCGCGAGCGCGACGTCGCCCTGGTACGCGGACGGCAACGCCGGAATCGACCGGGGCGCGGGCTTCGCGCGGACGGGCGCCAACAACGCCTGGGCCCGGGGCACGCAGGGCTGGCACGCCATCAAACAGGAAGCCGCCGTGACGCCCCACACGCGCTACACGCTGAAGGGCTGGGTGCGCACGTCCGGCGCGCACAACGACGGCTACTTCGGTGCCCGCCTGCCGAGGGGCGGCCCCATCCTCTCCGAGGTCCACTACACCCAACCGTTGTCGGGCTACACGCAGCTCTCGGTGAGCTTCGACTCGGGCGCCAACCACTCGGTGGAGCTGTTCGCGGGCCTGTGGGCGTCCGGCACGGACACCTATATCCAGGTGGACGATGTCACGCTGACCCGGGACTGACGCCCGCGCGGGACGCCGCACATGGCAAGGGCCCCGGAACGCATGGTTCCGGAGCCCTTGTCGTCCTTCACGGAAGTCCGTGTCCGGTGGCTTCAGCTGCAGCCGCTGGTGGCTCCGCAGTTGCCGCACTTATAGCAAGCGCCGCTGCGCACCATGATGGCGCCGCAGGTGTGGCAGGGCGGGGCGTCCGCCTGGTTGAGCCACGTCGCGCGAGTGTTCTGCGCGGGGAGCGACAGCGACGTCACCTGCGCGGGCAGGGCGGGCTGCGTCGCCGGCGCGTCCGCTGGGGCGAGGATGGCGTCCTCGACCGCGTCCTCGTTCGGCAGGAACTTCAGCTCCAGCCACCGGAAGATGTAGTCGGTGATGGACTTGGCGATGGGGATGGCGGGGTTGCCCGTGAAGCCGCTCGGCTCGAAGCGCGTGTGGCTCAGCTTGTCCACCATCACCTTCAGCGGGACGCCGTACTGGAGCGCCAGGGAGATGCTGGTCGCGAAGCTGTCCATCAGCCCGCTGACCACCGAGCCCTCCTTCGCCATGACGATGAACAGCTCACCCGGCGTTCCGTCCTCGTACATGCCCACCGTGAGGTAACCCTCATGGCCGCCGATGGAGAACTTGTGGGTGATGGAGCGCCGCTCGTCAGGCAGCCGGCGCCGCACCGCGCGAGGCTCGGGCTTCACCGCGGGCTCGACGACGGCGGCCACCGGGGCCTTGCGCGTGTCCTTCACCGTCTCCTTCGACGTGTTCAACGGCTGCGTGCGCTTGCACCCGTCGCGGTAGACGGCCACCGCCTTCAGGCCGCGCTTCCACGACTCCATGTAGGCCTTCTCGATGTCCTCCACCGTCGAGTCCGACGGCATGTTCACCGTCTTGGAGATGGCTCCGGAGAGGAACGGCTGGCACGCCTCCATCATCTGGATGTGGCCCATCCAGTGGATGCTGCGCGAGCCCTTCGCCGGCTTGAACGCGCAGTCGAACACCGCCAGGTGCTCGGACTTCAGATGCGGTGCGCCTTCAATCGTGTCCGCCTTGTCCAGGGCGCTGATGATGTCCTGGGCCTGCGTCTGCGGATAACCCAGCTTCTCCAGCGCCTGCGGCACCGTCTGGTTGACAATCTTCAGCATCCCGCCGCCCACCAGCTTCTTGTACTTGATGAGCGCGATGTCGGGCTCGATGCCCGTGGTGTCGCAGTCCATCATGAAGCCGATGGTCCCCGTGGGCGCCAGCACCGTCACCTGGCTGTTGCGGAAGCCGTGCAGCTCGCCGAGCGCCAGCGCCACGTCCCACGCCGCCTTCTGCGCCGCGTGCAGCTCCGCCGTCACGCCTTGCGAGGGGACGTTGTACGCCGCCTTGCGGTGCTTGCGGATGACGCCCAGCATCGGCTCCGCGTTCTTCGCGTAGCCAGCGAACGGACCCTGCTTCTCCGCCATGCGCGCGCTCATCGCGTACGCCTCGCCGCACATCAGCGAGGTGATGGCGGACGCGTAGTTGCGACCCGCGTCGGAGTCATACGGCAGGCCCGACGCCATCAGCAGCGCGCCCAGGTTCGCGAAGCCCAGCCCCAGCGGCCGGTAGTCGTGGCTGTTCTTGCCGATGCGCTCGGTGGGGTAGCGCGAGAAGCCGACGATGATCTCCTGCGCCAGGAGGAGCACGTCCACCGCGTGCTTGAAGGCGGGCACGTCGAAGTCGCCGGCGATGTCGCGGAAGTGCATCAGGTTCAGCGATGCCAGGTTGCACGCCGAATCGTCCAGGAACATGTACTCCGAGCACGGGTTGGACGCGTTGATTCGCGCCGTGCCCGCGCACGTGTGCCAGTGGTTCACCGTCGTGTCGAACTGCATCCCCGGGTCGCCGCACAGGTGCGCGGCCTCGGCGATTTCGCGGAACAGGTCCCTTGCCCGGAAGGTCTCCAGCGGCTGGCCATCGCGCACCGTGCGCGTCTGCCACGGCCCGTCCGCCACCACGGCCTTCATGAAGTCGTCGGTGACGCGCACCGAGTTGTTCGAGTTCTGGAAGAACACCGACGCGTACGCCTCGCCGTTGAACGACGGGTCATACCCGGCCTCGATGAGCGCCCAGGCCTTCTTCTCCTCGTTCGACTTGCACCGGATGAACTCGAGCACGTCCGGATGGTCCGCGTTGAGGATGACCATCTTCGCCGCGCGCCGCGTCTTGCCGCCGCTCTTGATGACGCCGGCGAAGGCGTCGAAGCCGCGCATGAACGACACCGGCCCGGACGCGGTGCCGCCGCCCGCCAGGAGCTCCTTGCTGCCCCGGATGGTGGACAGGTTGCTGCCCGTGCCACTGCCGTACTTGAAGAGCATGCCCTCCGTGCGCGCCAGCGTGAGGATGGACTCCATGGAGTCATCCACGCTGTTGATGAAACACGCCGAGCACTGCGGCTGCGCCTCCACGCCCACGTTGAACCAGACCGGCGAGTTGAACGAGGCCTTCTGCCGCAAGAGCAGGTGCGTCAGCTCCGCGTGGAACGTCTCGCGGTCCGTCTCGGCGGAGAAGTAACCCCCCTCCACGCCCCAGCGGGACAGGGTGTCCACCACGCGCGCCACCAGCTTGCGCACGCTCGTCTCACGATCATCCGTCCCCGGCGTGCCCCGGAAATACTTCGACGCCACCACGTTCGTCGCCAGCATCGACCAGGAGCGGGGGACCTCGATGTTCTTCTGCTCGAAGACCGCCTTGCCGTCCTCCCCGGTGATGCTCGCGCTGCGGTACTCCCACGCCAGCTCGTCCGCCGGGTCCACTCCAGGCGTCGTGAAGTAGCGCTCCACGCTCAGCCCCGTCGCGGCGACCTTCGCCTTGCCGCGACTCGCCCGCCGCTCCTTCCCGCTCACCAGGGGCTTCGCACTCAGCTCCTTCTCCATGTCGCCACCCTCCAAATACACTCTGGGTTGTGATGCAAAATTTTGCGAAACGCTAAGGGCGCGAGATTCCGAAGGTTCCAGGGACGTCACGCGGACAGCCGTGGACGACTCCGGAGTGGACTCGCGAAGTGTTTCGTGGCGGGGCTCGAGCCCCGGACCGCAGATGGGGAGATTGCCTGGCCGCTGGCCAGGCGGCCGGATCAATACGCGTTTGGGGGCGGCTGATCAAGAACAGCACTGACCCCACTAGTAGTGCTGGGAAATGTCGCACACACTACTAAATGTGGCTCCGCCGGAGAGCCTCGGTGCGGGGGAAAGGCGTAGCGGCCTGTAGCACGACCAGCCAGGAGGGGCAGATTCGGGGCCTTTTCCGCGCCAAGTCAAGGGGGACTCTACGTTTGCTGATAACAGCTGGCGAGGCATGTAGCGTCACTCCGATGCAAACGAGCGTGATCACTGGGGGACGTTTGCTGAAAGTCTGTGCATCATCCCTGTAGCTGGCTAGGGGCGACGTCCCGATTCGTCATCTGCCCGCCTGTTCGGTCCGTTGTCCGGCGGACAGGTGGGGGTCGATTTCGGGGAACCAGCGCGTTAGGAGGCGCTCATGCCTCCTCCGTTCCAGAGCCACGTCTTCGTCTGCACCAACCGCCGCCCGGATGGGAATCCCAAGGGCTGTTGCGCCTCCAAGGGCGCGGAGGAGGTGCGCGCGGCCTTCAAGGCGGAGCTCGACAAGCGCGGGGTGAAGGGACGGATGCGCGCCAACGCGGCCGGGTGCCTCGACACCTGCTCCTTTGGCGTCTCCGTGGTCGTCTACCCGGAGGGCACCTGGTACGGCGGAGTGAAGGTGGAGGACGTGCCCGAAATCGTCGAGGAGCACCTGATGCAGGGCCGCCCCGTGGCGCGGCTGGTGATGCCCTTCGCGCGCAAGGAGAAGGCGGAGAGCTGACGACTGTCGGCTCCCCGCCCTCGGGTGTGTCGAGGCCCGCGTGCGGGCTCACGTCGTGACAGCGGACGTCCGCTTCAGCGCACGAACTCCCACGCGTCGCCCCAGTGGCTGCCGGTGCCCGGGGCGTAGTACGGCGCCGAGCCCTGGCACCAGCCGGAGTAGGGGAAGGGCTTGCAGCGGTAGATGCTCCCGTTCGTGCCCTGGACGAGCGTTCCCGCCACGTAGTTGGAGATGCCATTCGGGTACGTGTACTGGGCGGGGTCTCCGCCACCGCCCGTGGGCTTCTCGATATCGAGCTGGAAGGTGTCGCTCGCCTCGCGCGAGTAGACGCGGTTTCCGGTGGCGCTGTTGACGGGGTTGACGACGCCCGTGGATTGCAGCTCGCCCACCTGCACGCGACTGGAGCTGGCGTTCACCCTCTGGGCCAGCAGGTACATCCACGTGGCCGCGGGCGTGGCCGAGTCGAGCTGGAGCGGGTGCGTCTCCGCGTCACCCCCGCTGCTGTTGAACAGGCGCAGCGTCACCTTGCTCCGGGCCGGCAGGTCCTCGCGGGCCTGCACCGCGCCCAGCTCCTTCCACGACGTGGGCGGCGGCGGCGTGTTGCTGAACTTCACGTCGCTGCAGGAGTAGAAGGCCTCCGGGCTGTCGGAGCGCTGCCAGATGGCATAGATGACGTGCTGCCCCGTGCGGCCCTGCGGGAAGGGGCACGTGAAGTGGTAGCGGTTGTTCGACTGCAGGGCGTTCCCCGTCAGCGTGCAGAAGGGGGTGGCTTCCAGGTCGGACCACTTCAGCGGCAGCGCCGGGTTGTAGCCTTCCTTCGTGACGTAGAGATGGAAGTAGGACGTCGCGTGCAGCGCCGTCGCGTGGAAGACGAACTCGAAGCGGTTGCTGGAGTCCGGGGCGATGAGCGTCGCGGGCCAGTCCGTGCGCGCCAGGTCCAGGCCCTTGTGGCTCTCGTTGGCGGCGCTGCACAGCTTGCCGTCCGCGATGAGCTCGCGGTGCCGGCCGTTGGCCGCGCCCTGTCGCACGCCGTTCCAGTCGTAGAGCGCCTGCGTGCCACCGGCCTGGATGGCGGCCTTGCACGCCGCGGACTTGGGCGACTCCGGACCTTCCTTGAAGCAGCTGTAGACGCGACTGAGGGGGACCTCCATGGAGCCGTGCGCTGACGCCAGACTGGCGGACAGCAGGGACAGCACGACGAGTGATGACGCGAGGGGCCTGAACATTGCGGGTTTCCTCCTGTGCCCATGGATGGAGGAAAGAAGGCCGGAAATCGGGTCAACGCTCGAAAACGAAAAGCGGCGACGCGACCCGGGTGGGAACGCGCCGCCGCTACGTAAGGCTGAAACTGTTGACTGGCCGACTACCGACGGCGACCGAGCAGTCGGAGGATGGCGAGGAACAGGTTGATGAAGTCCAGGTACAGCGTCAGCGCGCCGACGATGCTCACCGTGGCGGCGCTGCTGTAGCCGGTGTTGGCGTGCATCTCCCGCAGCTTCTGGGTGTCGTACGCCGTCAGGCCGGAGAAGACGAGCACGGCCGCGCAGGCGCCGACGAAGGACACCATGTCACTGCGGACGAAGATGTTGACGACGCCCGCCAGCACCACGCCGATGAGGCCCATGAAGAGGAAGGTGCCCCACGCGCTGAGGTCCTTCTTCGTGACGGTGCCGTAGATGGCCATGGCGCCGTAGACGCCTGCTGTCAGGAAGAACGCCTGGGCGATGCTGCCCGCCGTGTAGATGAGGAAGATGACGGAGAGGGTCATCCCCGTGAGCGCGGAGTAGCCGAGGAACAGCGCCGCGGCGACCGGGCCCGACAGGCGCGGCGCGAGAAACGACAGCCCGAGCACCGCGACAAGCTGCACGCCGAACAATCCCAGGCGCCAGTTGATGACCGTGCGCAAAAGCGCCTCGTTGCTCAGCGTCGCCATGGCCATCACGCCGGTGACGAGCAGCCCCGCGAACATCCACCCATGCACGCGCGTCATGAACGCGCGCTTCGACTCCTGCACCAGCACGGAGTTGACCGAGTCGCTCTCGGCCGTCTGCCATCCGGAAGTTTCCCAGGCCATGAACCGTATCCTTTCGCGCCGGAGCTTCAGCCCGGCGGCGCCACTGCTTATAGCGTCTTCACCCGGGGCGTGCGCGGACCCCGTAGGACGCTTCCCTTAAATCGCCTTCCACGCGAGCAAAAGCTTCGAGGCGACCTCGGTGGTGATGAGTGGCAGCACGCCGCCGCCGCCCACGATATTCACGATTTCCGCCAGGGAGCCCCGACACACGCCCCCCCAGGCAGGCTGCTTCTCCAACCCCACGGAGGCGTACGCCGAGTAGTCCACGAAGAACGATGCGGGGAACACCGTACCGTTCGGCTCGCAGAGCAGGTGGTCCTCCGGGGGAGAGTCCACGATTTCCTGCACCACGAAGCCGCCGCCCGTTGGGTCCGCCGCGGCGCGGGCGCACAGCTCCGGCCAGCCCAGCAGCTCGCCATACGCGGCCGTCACGCGCTCCGTGTAGGGCACCGTGCCCACCGAGCGACCGATGAAGACGGCCTTGCCGCCATAGTCCCAGGCCCGCTTGAGCACGAAGCGAGCGGGCGTCCTCGCCACCTCGGCGACCAGGTCGTCCAGTCGCCCTCCGTCCGGGCCCGAGGCGGGGCCGGCCTTGAAGATGCGCGTCCAGGGAACCGAGGTGCGCACGGCCTCCAGCTCCTCGGCGGTGAGGCCCGCGGCCTCGGCGAGCGCGGGCTCCGCGAGCGCCTGGGACAGCCGCGCGAAGGTGGACTTCACCTCCACCTGCGAGGCGGGAGGGTTGAGGAACACGGCCTTCTTGCCGGGCACCGTGCCCAGGAAGTCCTCCACCCACGGGGACGGTGTCTGCTCCAGCCGCCGCACGAAGAGGTGGCGATAGACGAGGTCGTACTTCTTGCCGCGCACCTCGAAGGCGTCGTCGCCGGAGACCTCGTCCGGGTGCACCAGGTCCGCGTCCGCGCCCATCTCGCGGAAGCGCTCACACAGCCAGCGCAGCTCGGAGATCTGCGCGTCGTTGCGGCGACACAGCAGGGCCACCGTGTCCGGGAACTTCCCGGGGCGCTCGGCCGCGTAGCCGTCCAGCAGGGCTCGGTACAGCGCCAGCGCGTTGCTGCCGTTGAGGGCCAGCAGCGAGGCGAGGGCCTTCTCCGGATAGCGGAAGTGCCGGGCCACCACCTCGATGAACGAGCGGGCCGCGATGTCCGAATAGCCCTGCATGGCTGGGATGGTCGCGTTGACCTCCAGCGCCCAGGGTTTCCCGCCCGACACGAAGTAGTCCACGCGGGTGGTGGCCAGTCGCGCGGACTGCCGCCACGTGCGCTCGGCGAGCGTTCGCTCGAGCGGGGACAGGGCGCCCAGCAGCTCCTGGGCGTCGGGCCCCTCGAGCGTGGCGCGTGCCATCTTCACCGTGGCGGAGGACAGGCGCGCGGACAGCTCCGCGCGACGGCGGATCTCCGCGGCGTCGAGGATGACGGGCGTCGCGGTGATGGGGATGGGGCGGGTGGTGCCGTCCAGCTGCGTCACCGCCAGACCCCGCTTGTATGCGAGCTGTGACAGCTCGGGCGCGAAGTGGCGTGCCTGGTGTCGCAGCACGTCGATGAGCTCTTGCACGGGTATTTCTGTCCCTCGGCTTGCCCGGGACGAGCCCGGGAGCCGGCGAACCTATTCTTGGAGGGGCCCACCGTCCATCGGCGCGAGTCCCCTGGACGCGGTGGTGCCCCGACTCAGCGGCCCGCCCGTTCGCCGGCCGGAGGCTCCACGCCCTCGTGTGACGTCGGTGGAGACACGCGCCGCGTGCGGGGGCACGGAGTGATGTGTGTGATTCCGTATGACTTGCACGCGCGCTCCGTCTGGCTTACAACCGCATTGCGTTTACCGCCGGAAATCCCTTCACGTGAGCCGCTCTCTTCGCCCAACGCCTTCATGTCTCGCCCGGTCGCGCCTGCTGGCGCTGCCGCTCGTGGCCGTGTGTGCGCTGGCGTACATGGGGAACGTGCTGCACTTCGCCCTGGTCCAGCACGCGACGTGTCTGGAGCATGGGGAAGTGGTCCACGTGGAGGAGGGCGGCTCGCACCTGGCGCCTGTCGTCGAGGAGTCCTTCGACGACGTCCGGCTCGCCTCCCGTGAGGATGCTCCTCCGGGCCATGGCGCCGAGGCGCACTGTCTTCACACGTTGATCCGCCGGGAGGCCCCGCCTCCGGTGGAGGGCAGCCCCGTCCTCACCCGGGTGCCCACCCGTTCCGCACCGGCGCTGGCGGTGTTCCGCTTCCATGCGGAGCCTGTCGCCCGGCTGCATCTGGCCCCCAAGGCCTCTCCGCCTCGCGCCTGAGCCATCACCCAGGGTACGCGTCCCTCGCTCCCGGCACAGTCACGCCGTGAGAAGGCCGCGGTCCGTGGCCACTGACTGACGTCCGGTTCCAGGAAATGGAGCCGTGCGTCAGCGGTCGCGCGACGCGCCGCCGGATGGCCCGTTTCCCCTGCGTGCACGCTCTCGCCCCCCGTGTCGCGCGTGTCCCGCGCGATTCCCACCCCGCCTCCGGTGTCCGTTCTGGCTCCGCCTTCACCGGTGGGGTCCGTGGCGGCGTTGGTGGCTGGGGACCTGCTGTCCATCCACGTGGAGCTACACACATGAACAAGAAGCTTCTGGCCGCCCTCCTGATGTCCACCGCGCTCCTGTCCGCCGCCTGCGGCGACGACGAGGAGCCCGAGGAGTCCGTTGACGTCGAGGGGTGCGAGCACCTGCGCGAGGGTCCCGCCGTCCCCATCCTCGCCACCACCACGGGTACGCCTCCGCTGGTGGCCAACGACCACCGCCGCTACGACATCACCCTGGTGGATGGCTCGGGCGGCCGCACGGGCTCCGTCACGTTCGCCGCGTCGGAAGCCACGGACTACGTCCTCTACACCAGCGCGGACGTCCCCGTTTCCATCACCAACGGCAGCGGCGCGGCGGTGGCAATCGAGGAGAGCACCAATAGCTCTGAGACGTGCACCGAAATCAAGGGACGGCACGTCGTCCCGCTGACGGTCGGCACGCACACCTTCACCTTCGGCCCCACGTCCGCGGCGTCCGTCAACCTCGTCATCGAGGAGGCGTCGCACGAGGGCCACGAGCACTAGCCGCGAGCCCGGGGCGGGTGCCCCGGCGCTTCACCCCGAATCCGGGGCCGGCCTCGTGCCGGCCCCTCCTGGAGACGAAGACCATGGGAGCCTTTCAGCAGTTCCTGACCGAGAAGCAGATTGCCTCCGACACGCTGCTGCGCCTGTCGCGCCAGCTGGAGGCCCAGGCCGAAACGGACCGCACGCTCAAGCGCAAGCGCTCCGACAAGCGGCGCAACAAGGACACGCAGGGCAAGAGCTACACGGAGCTGTCGCTCGCCAAGCCGAAGAGTGGCAGGGGCGTGAGCGGGCAGCAGCTCCAGGCGGCGCTCGCGGACCAGCCGCTGCCGCGCCGGGTACGCGGCAAGCTGGTGCGGGCCATCAACGCGGTGCTCTCGAAGAAGGGGAGCGGCGCCGTGGACCCCAAGGCCCTGTTTGGCGAGGTCGCCGTTCGCTCCGGCCCCGCGAAGAAGTCCGCGAGCTGAGTCGAAAGGCCCGCATGTCCATCGCCGAAGCCCTACCGATTCTTCCTCACGACGTCCTTCGGGACGCGGACCGGTTGTTCGACGTCACCTTGTGGTGTCTCGGGCAGGACGTGCTCTGCCCGGAGGGCAACCTCCTCATGCGTCGCGGCCTCGTCCGCCACGCGCGGCCCGAGGGGGTGGAAGGTCAAAGCGCGTACTCCGTCGCGTTGCCGGATGGAGGTCGTCTGTCGCTGTGGGGCTTCGGCGCGTTGTGCGAGTGCGGTCAGGCCGTCTTCGTCCCACGGGACGGCTTCACCCCTCGCTGGCTGGAGCGTGCCCCGTCGGGTCCGACGTACCGGGCCTGTGAGCTGGGCACGTGGCGCGCTCCCGCCACCGTGGAGGAGCGACGCGAGGTCCGTCGGAGTCTGGCGGGGCTCGCCGAGTGGTTCGCCGGGCACGAAGACTGGGTGACCCGGGAAGTGGGACTCGAATGGAGGCGCGTCTGTGTGGCGGCTCGGCGCAAGGCGCCCGCTGTTCCACCGGAGACGCTGGCAGCCGCGTGGTGGCGGCTCGGCACGCGCATCCGCTCACTGGATTTGGGTTTCAACGCCTGTGGCGCCTCGGCTTCCGGGGCACTGGGAGGACATCATGCTGTCGCGACTGCTTCGCAACGATGAGCCATCCGTCTACGTCCAGGCCGCCTGGGAGGACGTCGGGGATGAGGCGCTTCCTCGACCGCCGCTTCGCGAGGGGCTGGGCACATCTCACCTGAAGGTGAGCACGCGCGTGCCGCTGGCGCAGGCCTACTTCGACCAGGGCTTGAGCCTGCTGCACCTGGGCTGGGGCCCGGAGGCGCGTCGCTCCTTCGCGGAGGCGGCCCGGCTGGACCCGGAGCTGGCCATGGCGTGGTGGGGCCTGGCGCTGACGCGGGGGGCTGGAGCGCGCTTCGCCGCTGCCCGGGCCGACGCGATGGCCCGAGCGCTCGCGTTGAGCGAAGGGCTGCCGGATGTCGAACAGCGCTACATCGTCGCGGCCAGCCTGCTCGCGGAGAAGGGACCGTCGAACGGGCGCCACGCCTTCGTGCGGGAGATGGAGAGCCTGGTCGACCGCTATCCGGAGGACTCCGAGGCGCGGCTGTTGCTGGCCGGCTTCCTGGCGGATGGCTACGAGCCGGATGGGCGTCCCGGCCAGGGGCAGCCCTATGCGCAGGTGATGCTGCGCGAGCTGCTGCGCACGAACCCCGACCACTCCGGCGTCCACTTCGCCTGGGTCTGCACCATGCTCCCGAGCGCCCGGCCCGAAGCGGCACGAGAGAGCGCGCTGCGGCTGCCGAAGCTCGCGCCCGGAGCCAGCTTCGCGCTGCTGGCCTCGGGACGACTGCTGGGCCGGCTGGGCGAGACGGACGCCGCCTACCGCGTGCTGGAGGCCGCGGTGGAGGCGGATGACGTGTACCTCGCGAGGGAGTCGCTGCCCGCTGTCTTCGCGCCCTGCGCGGAGCTGGCCATGCGGCTGCTGAGCCAGGGCTGCGCGGAAGCGGGGCAGTACAGCGACGCGCAGACGTGGGCGCGGCGGCTGCGTCAGCGCGTGGAGTCGGCCGGAGGCGAGCCGCAGGCGCTGCTGTTCGCGGCGACCACGCTGGTGGCCACGCACCTGCGCTTCGGATTCTGTCGAGCGGCGGCGGATGTGCAGTTGGAGTTCGCCGGCGAGCTCACCACCGCCGAGCGTGTCCTTCGCGACGGTGTCCGACTGTATACGCGGGGCATCAACGCGCTGGATGGGGGACGGCTGTCGGACGTGGAGCGTGCATGCGTGGCGCTCGAGCAGTTGCAGCCATCGCTGTCCGAGGTGCGTCGCTCGGAGGGACGCGCGCTGTGCCCTCGCGATGTCGCGCGGGTGCTGGAGGTGGCGGAGAACGAGCTGCGTGGCTCGCTGGAGGCACGGCGGGGAGATGGAGGCCGCGCGGAGGCCACATTGATTCGAGCGTGGCGCATGGAGCGCCGGCTTCGCGCGTCGGGGCCCGCGCCGTTCTCCCGCCCCGCGCGAGAGACGCTGGCGAGAGCCCGGCTGCGCGGTGAGCGCGAGGAGAAGGCGCTGGAGCTGGCCCGGGCCCTGGTGGTTGAGCGACCGGGTTGCGGTCACTTCCGTCTGCTCCTGGCCGAGGCGCGGGCGGCCCTGGGAGACAGGGTCCTGGCGGTGCAGGACTTCAATTCCTTCCTCGACCGGTGGCGTGACGCGGACGCGCACCTGCCGGAGCTGCGGCGCGCGCGGACGTATGTCGACGGGCGTGGCCGCATCCTGCGACTGGTCCACACGACCGAGGCTCCGTTCCCGGTGCCTCCTGATTTCCGCCCGTTGGAGAAGGTGTCCTGTTGAGCTCCTTGGAACGAAGTCTCGCCGCGCCCTCGCGTTGGGATGGGGTGGGGCAGCTGCTCTCCGCGCTGTGTGTCGTCCACTGCGTGGTGCTCCCCGCCGTGCTCGGGCTCGTGCCCGCGGCGGGGAGCACCACGCAGTGGACGACACAC
>NZ_VIFM01000205.1 GCF_006636215.1 Myxococcus llanfairpwllgwyngyllgogerychwyrndrobwllllantysiliogogogochensis
GGGCTGTGGGGGAGCACTTCCGGGAGAGGATGCGACGGCCGCCTCCTCGGGGGAGGTGGAAGCGGCGCTGGACTCGTCGTACTGCCTCCCCACGGAGGCGGACACCCAGCGAGTGAAGGTCATCTTTCCACCCTCGGAATTTGGGAGTGGGCTCTTCGCGGCGGGCCCCGGTCCCTTCGAGGCTTTCCGGGGGACGCTCTTCTTCGGGGCGAACTTCGAGGATGGCCGCCGCGCCCTGTGGAAGAGCGACGGCACCGAAGCGGGCACCGTCCAGGTCAAGAGCCTCCCCAGTTCGACGGGGCTCTTCTGGCCCATCGTCACGGGTCTCAAGGCGACGCCCTCCCGGCTGTTCTTCCTGGCGGGGGACGCGGCACATGGGACGGAGCTGTGGGCGAGTGATGGCACTGGCGCCGGCACCCAATTCGTCAAGGACCTGACACCCGGCCCGGAGAGCTCGTCGCTGAGCCACCTGACGGCGGTGGACGACGCGCTGGTGTTCTTCAAGGAAATCCATGACGACACGACCCCTCGCACCCGCTACGAGCTGTGGCGGTCGGATGGCACATCCTCGGGGACGGTGCGCCTGCGCGACTTCGGCACGGAGATGGACGTCAGCTACCTGGACGCGAAGGTGGATGGCGCGCTGCTCTTCTTCGTGCGCGAGCTGTCGGGCTCGGGCACCAGCCTGTGGAAGACGGATGGCACCACGCAGGGTACCGTCCGGCTCAAGAGGCTCACCTCCGGCGCGGACGCCTTCATCCGCTCCGTGAGGACCTCGGACTCACGCACCCTGTTCATCCTGGGCGAGAGCACCGGGCTGCAGGAGCTGTGGAAGTCGGATGGCACCGCCTCGGGGACGGTGCGGCTGGCGTCCTTTGGCCCCACGCGGACCGTGGAGGTGCTGGGCTCGCTGGGCTCCTGGGTCTACGTCACGACGACGTCCAACACCACCCAGTACATGGTCATCTATCGCGTCCCGCTCGCGGGTGGGAATCCGACGTCCGTGGTCAGCCTGCCCAATGAGTTCGCCTCGCAAGGCGTGGCGTTTCCCTTCATCGACGCGGTGAGCAAGGCGCCCGGAGGCTCGAAGCTGTTCTTCACCGTCCACATCGGCACCGCGGGCCCGGGGCTCCGGGACACGCAGCTGTGGGTGACGGATGGCACCGCGGCGGGAACCACCCTGCTGCGCAAGCCCCTGAGCCTCTCGGACGAGTACAGCTCTCCGCTGCTCGCCGTGTCGGATGACCTGGTCTTCTTCAGCTCGCTCGAGCTGGGTGGCATTGGCGTGGAGCCATGGGTGAGCAATGGCACGCCAGGTGGGACCCGGCGCCTGAAGAACATTTCCACCGGGGCGAGCTCGTCCTATCCGTACCCGTTCTTGAAGGTGGGCTCGCGCGTGTTCTTCGGCGCGTATGACGAGACGCTGGCGGGACAGCTCTGGTCCACCGCCTTGAGCAACACCTGCATGTCGCTCGACACGGCGCGGTAGGCATTGCCCGCCACCACGTCTGCCCAAAAAGAAAGCCCCAGGCTCCTCTTCGGAGCCTGGGGCTGACTTCAGGAGCGCGGGAGAATCACTCGCTCCAGTAGGTCCGCGTCATCAGGCTGAAGCCGGACACGGTGTCGACGAAGAACGCGACGTTGTTGCCGCTCCAGGGGTCGTTCGCGTAGCCGAAGTAGCAGCCCTTGAACGTGCGCCCGTCGGTGAGCGTGTTCAGGTTGTTGACGCCGTTGGTGACGACGGTGGGGTTGAGCTGGTTGTTGCGGTTGGCGAAGTTCAGCACGCCCGCGAAGTTGTTGCGAACCTCGTCGCCGTCCGCGGGGGTGGCGCGCAGGGGCGCGTCGAAGGGCGCCTCGCCCGGCTCGAAGCCGAAGCACTCGTCGATGCCGAAGTGGTAGTAGCGGTCACCCAGCACCTCGTACCAGTTGAAGTGACGGGCCATCTTCGCGCCGTGGTCCGGATGGGGCAGCGCGTTGACCGCGCCGATGAGGGCCTCCAGCGGCTTGCTGAGCGTGGCGGCGTTGCGGAGGTTGCGCAGGCTCACCGCGCCAATGCCGGGGGTGCCGCCAATGGCGTGGGCGGAGGTGAACGGGCGCTGGGTGAGCAGGTTCACCGCGCCGTTCCAGGCGTACGGCAGCACGTCGTGCAGCTCCGTGTCGCTGATGCTGTTCACCAGGGAGACCAGCTCCGCCTGGTCATCCGTGGAGACGGCGAGCTGGTCGATGATGCCGACGCAGGTGCTGGTGATGGCACCCTCGTAGCGCGCGCCGCTCTCGATCTGCGCCAGGCGGGCCTCGCCGACCAGCGGGACGGAGGACAGGTCCGCCAGGGATACGAAGTGGGACGTGGCGCGACGGGCAACGATGTTGCTCACCACGTTGCTCGGCAGGTACTCGTCGAGCTTCGCGAAGGTGGCGTTGTTGACGAAGGTGAGGATGCCCGCGCACTCCGGCGTCACGTCCACGTCGGCGATGGTGAGCGGCGCCTGCTGCTGCTCGTTCTCGACGGGCGCGGGGGACTGCGATTCGGTTTCGGCGGGAGCACAGCCGACGAAGAGACTCATGGACAGCAGGGCTGAACCGAGACGACGCATTCTGAAACTCCTCTTTGGGGGGGGACGACGCGAGACGGACGGCTCATACACCAATAACATGGGTTGCTGACAATCCTCGGGACAGAAGGATTTGTGTGCTCACGGAGAAGCCACGCACGCAGTGGCTTTCGTGAGACGTCCTTCCCTCAGGAAATCCAGCAAGTTGACGAATCTGTCGCGTGTGGCGTTCTCTTGAATACACAGGCCGCCAGTGGCGCCTGTCGACACGTCTCGGGGGTGGGATTGATAACAGTCGAGACATGTTTCACGCCCGGTGCTGCGGGTGGCGCTTCGGGCGTGCGGGTGGACCGGCGCTGCGTGACGCCGCCGTGACACCGCCGGTGTCAGCGGACGGGGTTCACCAGGGTGAGGGTGACGGGAAGGACGTCGTGCCACGAGCCCCGGTCCTGGCGAGGGTGGAGCTGGCGGGTCCACTCCTCCGGCAGGAGGCGGATGCCGAGGGCGGCCTCGAGCGCGCGGTCGATGTCCTCCGGCGTCTCCACATACAGGTGGATGCTTCCGAGCTGGACGGGCCCCTCGAAGAGGAAGGCGCGCTCGCGACCGTGGTCCGCGTAGCGGGCCTCCCAGCGCACCTTCAGCTCCGCCCCGGTGCGGCTCAGCACCGTGAGCCGGTTGTGGACCAGGGCGGGGGCGTCGTTGCCGTACCAGGCCTCCCAGTCCCCTTCCGGGCCGACGACGAGTGATGACCACTCATCGAGCGTGGGATGTCGTCCGCCATTCGCATGGAGGACGGGGACGTCGCCGGCGACGGGGGCTGGCTGGCCGTCCTCGACGGTGGAGTGGGGCGGCTCCAGCTCCAGGATGTACCTCGCAGTGGAGCGCTCGGGCAGGTAGCGGTACTGCGAGGACCCCACATCCCGGGCCCAGGTGTCGATGCGGACGTCCAGCACGGCGGACGCCATCGCATGGCCGTGTCCGCCCAGGACGAGCGGCTTCTCTGGCGAGGGGGCGTCCGGCGGCACCTGGTCGGGCGCCTCGGGGTCGTTCCAGGGCGGCGCTTCCTCCGAAGCTGCTTCCGGTTCGGAGGGCGCGGGCGCTTCAGGGACGGGCGTGAGTCGTTCGAGGAACGCGCTGAAGGACGGCGCGTGGACACGGGCCACGAACAGGTCCGCTGTGTCCGTGTCCGCGTTGCTGTCGAAGAACCAGATGGTCCCGGCGGGCGAGTCCGGCCGGTCTCCGAGCTGGATGCCGAAGAGATTGATGGAGCCCCAGTGGCGGGCGAACGCCATCACGTCCGGCGGGAGGTGCTCTCCGCCGGGCTCGAGCCGCTCCCGTCCCTCCGCGCGAATGGCGAAGAGGGTGCCAAGGTGTACCTCGTCACCGAGCGCGTCCGTGGTACCGGTGGCGCAGCGGCCCAGCTCCAGGCCGTTGTGCAGGGTGAGCAGCTCCCGGTAGTCCGCGGGCAATGGATGCGGGAGGCCGCGCTCGAAGTGCTCCAGTTGCTCCGACGTGGGCGGGGACGGCTGGACGAGCGAAGCCAGGTGGGCCGCGAGGCTGGGGGGCAGGGGAGGCATGCAGGTGCGTTAGAGCATGCGCTCCCGGTGGCTTGAAGCGCTTCATCGATGCGCTGACTCCAGGGCGTTGCCCAGGCACCCCGTGAGCCACTGCGGGGGTGTTGATAGGGATTGCGCTCACGCCGCCAGGAGATTCTGGCATTGCGACGCGCATCTGGGACGGAGGTCCATCGAGACCTGGAAGCAGGTGTGATTCTCTCAAGGCCACCGGAGTCCGGGTCGGGTAAGCCTCCGCGTGTCAGGCGTTCTTCGTTGTCTTTGTCGGGAGCCTGCTGTTGCCTTCCGCCCATGGACGAAAGCCTTCTGCCGGACATCCTCGATGCGCTCGGTCGTCAGCCTCGAGAGTTCGGCGCGGTACAGCTTCACGTGGAGCCCATCCGCCGGTCCCCGGACGGCACGGAGGCGCGTGCCGTCATCTGGCTCCAGGCGGCCTTCACGCCCCTGCCACCCTCGACGAGCCTGCGCGTGGTCGACGCCACGACACGTCGAGAGGTGCGGAGCGGGAGCCTGCCCTCACTGGACGGCGGCAAGGTGCTGCGGTGGGTCCTTCCGCTGAGCCTGGAGGCCGACGTGAAGGAGCTGCTCTTCCTCCTCGCGGCCCCTGTTCCCGAGGACGCCACGCGGGTGCGTCCTCCCTGGCGCCTGTTCGACACGCTGGAGCAGGTGGAGGTCCAGCCGGTTGCCCGTCCCCTGTCGAGCACACTCCTCAGGGCCGGAGTCTTTGCCTCCACCGGCGTGCTCGCCATCACCCTGCCCCCGTCCACGGGTCTGGGGCCTGGCGAGCCACGGACCCGGCGTCATGCGGCGCGCGCGATGCCGGAGGGCTTCGTCGCCGACGTCACGCCCGGCCCCTTCACACCGGACTCCGAGCCCGGCGGTACCGTCATCTGGGAGCCGGGTCAGACGCTGGACACCGCCCGCTGGGTCGAGGCCACGGGCGCGGCCGAAGGCTTGGAGCGCGTGCGATGCGCTTGTGGCGCCGTGGCGCCTCGCGGCGCGGAGTTCTGCCCTCGGTGCCTGGCTTCCCTCGCGGGCGCCTCGCGCGAGGTGTCTCCTCCGGTGTCCGACTCCGACGCGCTCCCCGCCGTCATCGGAACTCCGCCCGTCGAGGAACCGACGGAAGCCACGACGGCGCGATGCCCCCGGCACCCTCGGGTGGAAGAGGTCCAGACCTGTCCGCGCTGCGGAGGGTTCTTCTGTGAAGCCTGTCTTCCGGAGGCGCTCGCGTCCGAGCGAACGCACTGCGCTGACTGTCTGGCGAGAGAGAAGGAGCCTGCGGTGCTCCGCCGTGCGTTGTTCCGGGACCTGGCCTTCATTCAATGTGGCGTGGCTGTGCTGAACCTGGTGATGGGCCTGCTCTCCACGATGACCTCTTCCGAGGCCGAGCCCCTCGCGGGGGTGCTGGGCACCGTGTGCTTCGCGACCCCGTTCCTGGGACTCGCGGGCCTGCTGGTGCTCACCCGGAGCCCCATCGTCGGCTGGGTTGCCTTCGCGTTCGCTACCCTCTTCGGCCTGGCCGCCTTCTTCCTCGGCGTCCATCTGCTGGGTGGCGTCATTCTTGTTTCCGCCGTCATTTCCTATTTCCAGCTCTCCAAGCTGCGAACCCTGTCGAACCCACCCACGCCTACGGTGTGAAGACACACGGACAGCCGAATTTCCTGTCGCCACGGCAAGCGCACTGCCTTTACGCAAAGGCAGTAACGAAAGTCTCGTAATCGCGATATTCGTGTAACGCCGTAAGCAGCAGGAACCCCAGTTCGAGGAGAGCACATGCGAAACATCGTGAGTGGACTGTTGGCGGCCGCGTTGTTGGTGGGCTGTGGTGGCAGCGAGTTGGACGCGCAGGAGCCGCTCCCCCAGGAGGACACCGTGAGCGCGATGGCGTCTCCGGAGTGTGACTCGTGCATCCCCGCGCGGAGCGAGTGTTACTCCACGGCGGAGACCTACCCGCAGAAGGTCATCTGCTCCTCGAACTACACGCTGTGCCGGCAGACGTACTGCAACTGACGACGTCTCCACGGCGCGCGCGTCCGTGAGCAAGCGGTCCGTTCCGGAGTATCGGAGCGGGCCGCTTGTCGTCGCGGGGTTGATGACCGCCGTCGTCCATGACCTGATGCCCGGCGCTGGATATCTCTGGCTGGGAGCTTCTGGAACATGGCGGCGAAGCAGGGTGCGGTGACGAGCTGGGGGCGTGAGGTTTCCTCGGGAGAGGCATGGGCGCGCGTGGAGTCGGCGGCGACGCCCGAGTGGAGGAAGCAGTTGTCCTCCTGGTGGAAGGGTGTCACCGACGAGGGGGTCCTGCTCCACGAAGGTGACCTGGAGGCGGACTCGCTGGTGGTCGGTCCAAGGCCGCTCGTCGTCTCCGGAAGTGTCCGACTGAAGGGGCTGCTCGAGGACGGACACGCGGCCGACCACACGCTGCTCGTCGTGCTGGGAGACCTGGAGGTGGAGAACGTGGCGACGGTCTCCGCCATGTTCATCGCGGGGAACGTCCGGATTCGAGGGCTCCTCTTCGGAGACTCGCTCGGCGACGACGTCTTCTCTGTCGCGGGTGGGTTGAAGGCGCGGGCGCTCGTCGAGGAGCACCACCACCTCCATGTCGCGGGCGCGCTCGACGTGGACGTCCTCGTGGGCAGCAAGCTCACTGCTCCGGGCAAGCCTCGCCAGAAACTGGAGCCGCACGAGGCGCTGCTGCGAGGGGCCTTCACGGTCGAAGAGGAGGACGAGGACGGCGTCGTCGACTCGACGCTGGACCGGAAGGGGCTCCTCGAGAAGCTGCGTAAGGGCAAGCCCGTGCTGGCGGACACGCGGCTCGGTCCGGTGGAGAAGGCGATTGCCGCCGCGAAGGAGAAGGTCGCGAAGGGAGAGAAGGCGCCTCGGATCGGGCTCTCGCTCAAGAAGCTGAAGGCCATTCCCGAGGAGATCTTCTCCCTCACGGGCTTGGAGGGCCTCACGTTGGACTCCAATCCCATCGAGGTGATTTCCCCCCGCATCGGTGAGCTGCGCGCGCTGCGCTCCCTCAGTGTGGAGCGCTTGCCGGTGAGCACGCTGCCCGACGAGCTGTGCCGGCTGCCCGCGCTCAAGAAGCTGAGCCTGCGCTACTGCGACAAGCTCACTCGCCTCCCGGAGGCGTTCGGCGAGCTGGAGTCCCTGGAGGAGCTGTACCTGGATGTCACGGGGCTGGACGGCTTCCCAGAGGTGCTGACGCGCCTGCCGAAGCTCAAGAAGCTCTGGTGGTGGCGCTTCTTCAAGACGCCGCCGAAGAAGCTTCAGGTGTTGGTGGACGGCCTGGGCCGGATGCCGAAGCTGACGCACTCCGGCTTCTTCCAGGGGGAGGTGGCCAATCTGCCAACGAACCTCGCTCCGCTCGCGCGCCTCAAGCAGTTCAAGCTGGGCCTGGAAAAGATTCCCGCGACGGAGGTTCGGCGCCTGGAGGCGGCGCTGCCTCCTGGCCGACTGCACGTGGGTTATTGAGCCGCCCGCGCTGGGCCTGGATGAGAAAGCGAGGAGGTGGGCGTGAGCCGCTTCAGTGGACACCAAGGAAGAGGCAGGTACGGTGTCCGACATGAGGGAAGGAAAGAAGCCACACTGCCCCGACCTCTCTCCGCGCGGGAGGGCCGAGCGCCGGTGGCGCTGGTACGCTCCGGACCTGTCCTTCCGCACCCGGGCACGCTCAGAGCACCAGTGCCGTTAGCGCGTGCTGGCATACTCCAGAGCGGGAGCGCCTTGACCCCCAGCGCCCGTACTTGATTGAAGGACGTGACGATGCGACCGCGCGCCTGTGCCGCTCTTCTCCTCTTTCTCTCGGCGTGCGCTTCGTCGGCACCGAGCCCAAGAGAGCGTGTGACCCGAAACCCAAGGTTCGCCAACCTCCAACGGGCAGCTGAGCTGCCGTGGAAGGACCGGGGGCGGTGCGTCGTCCGTGAGTCTTCCCAGCCTTGGCCTGTACTCGCGGAGCGCTGCTTTCATGTCCTCGACCACGATCGGGTTCGGTTCAACGACCCGACGAGAAGATGTGCGGTCGCTTCGGCGGGCACGGTTGTCCTGGGATTCGGCCTCTGTGTCTTGGCTGCTCCCGAAATCGTCGTGGGCGCGGTGATCGTCGTGGGCGTCGTGGTGGTGGGAGTCGTCATCAAGGAAGCGCTGGAGGCATATGAGCTGAGGGGGAATGGCCGGGAAGAAGTCGAGCCCGAGCCCCAAACGAAGCCCGTCCCGCAGGAGCCCTCCGCGAAGGGAAAGCCCAAGCCAGAGCCATCAGGGCAGGATGGGTTCCCTCCGGTGCCGACCGAGCCCTTGGCACGAGATCGCCGCCCAGAATGCATACCCGTCCCGGTGCCGCACGCGGGCAACGATGCTCCGCATAACGAGTGCGCCGACAAGGTTCCGCCCAATCGTTATCCCGGAATGGACGTACTTATGGGCGGTGTGCGCTTCGATGCGCTGCAAGTCGGCGTGCGCGTGCTGTGGGAGATCAAGACCCATCAATTCGACACGTATCCTGACTTTGTCCAGGAGCGGGAGGTTGAGAAGGAGTTGGAGCAAATCGAGAAGGAGCGAAAAGCTGCTGCGGCGTGCGGATATGACTTCGTCATTGGGGTGAGCACTCAAGCGCACAAGGACGCGCTGCTCGCTGTTGTTCCCTCCCTCAGGATCGTTGTCACGGGATGCAAACGATGACGCCCCAGAATCGCCTCGTTCTGACCGTCTATGCGCCCGCGCTTGTGGGTGACGACAAACGCACACTCGCGGCCGTTCATGGGATGGAGAAGGCGCTCCCCGGCTTGCGTCTAGAGTGGAGAGTTACCGGGGGGCGACGACTTGCTGCATTGCCAGATCGCGACTCATGGCTCGTAGAAAAGATGAAGGACGGGGGCTTCCCTCTCGTGTGCAACGGGGACGAGAGCTACCCCGTGACGGTGATGGGGAGGGGAAGCTCAGGACTCTTCGGTCCTGGCGGTCAGGCCCTGTTTGAAGTCCATGCGAAGTTGCCGCTAGATGCGACGGTTATCGCGGCAGCGGCGGAGCTGCTGGAGCGCGTAGCGGAGGGTACACGTGCGTTCTGGGGGCGTGCGACGCCACACGATGCCGCAGTGGACATCGCGTATCAGACAGCACCCACGCTGGAAGGGCCGCCGTCCCCACGCCGGGGGCTGCCAGCCCTGAAGGTGTTCGAGCACATCCGCTCGCCCGAGATTCCCTATTACCTGGGATGGCTGAACTACTGGTCTGCCGCTGCCGCGCAGGTCATCGGATTCCCCGATTCTGCTCGCGATGCCGAGTTGCTCACGCGGGCGCGGCGCACGGCATCGGGAGGGTGGGTCGTGCAACTCACCGATGCGCCGCTCGACCTGGACAACCCTGCCCACCTGGACGCGCTCCTGCGCGCCTATGAGCGCTTCCCAGAGATCGGCGGGCGCTCCGCACGGTGACCCCTCGGTGCCGTGACGCGGGAGCACTGCCGAAATGGACTCGCGGATCGACGTGGAACACTCCGCACCGCCGAGCGTGCGAGCCACGCCCTGTCTGATGGCCGAGGCTCGTCCCATCCGAGGAACAGCCAGCCGAAGGAGCCGTGCGTCGCCTCGTCCTTCATGATGAGCCGCGGCGAGTCGGAGACGTGCGCCTTCCTGCTCGCGTTGCCCGGCGAGCGCCCCTGCGAGCGGGAAGAGCTTTCGGGCGACGCAGTGCGTGAGCACATGAGGACATTCATCGCTGACAGGGGAGGCTCGCGGATGCACCGTCTGTTGCGCCACATCCGGAGGTTCTTCCGACTCCAGCCAGGCAGGCCCGCGTGGGCGGCCGGCATCCGCGCGGCGCTGGCTGTCACCATTCCCTTCTCGCTCGCGACGCTGCTGGGCTTCATGGACGCGGGCTGGACGGGACTCACCGGGCTGCTCGTGACGCTGGCGAATCCCGGAGGCGCGTACCGGGGCCGGGCGCGGGTGATGGGAGCGGTGACGCTGCTCGGTGCGCTCGTGGGGACCATCGCCGCGCTGGCGGGCGGGCGTCTGTTGCTGGATGCGACTCTGCTCCTGTTGGGGGTCTTCGTCCTGACGTTCGCCCGGTGTTACGGCGACACGGCGGGCTCGGTGGGCGAGAAGCTCGCGGTCATCTTCGTGGCGTCACTGGGGGCGCATGCCGTGGAGCTGGACGCGGCGCTGACGCGCGGAGGGGCGCTCCTGCTGGGCGGCGGGTGGGCGATGTTGCAATCGTTGGTGCTCTGGCCGGTGCATCCCTATCGCCCGTCGCGTCGGTCCATCGCGCATGTCTACACGTCGCTCGCGGATGGGGCGAGAGACCTCGCGATGCTCTCGCGCGAGGGAGCCCCCGCCGAGGTCTGGACGGCGGCCACGACGCGGCATCTGCCGCTGCGCGCGAAGATTGAGCGAGCGCGGGAGACCCTGGCGTCCACGCGGGTGGGGCGCTCCGAGGAGTCGCGGCGAGGGGAGCACCTTCTCGTGCTCCTGGAGCTGAGCGAGCAACTGCTCGGGGTGTTGTTCGCGTTGGCACAGGCGATGGAGGTCGCCAGCCCCGAGCGCAGGCTGCGGCCCGTGCGGGAGCAGGTGGCGCGGGCGTGTGACTGGTACGCGGAGATTTCGCAGCGGGTGGCGACGGTGTCCCTGGCGCCGGAAACGGCGGCTGTCTACTGGCCGCGCTTTCCCACCCACCATGAGGAGCTGGGGCTCCGGGGGAAGTGGCTTCGGGTGGTTCCGGCCTCCGTGACGGAGTTGTTGACGCGGCTGAAGGGGCACGCCGTCGCCGCGCAGCGGACCGCCATGGCGATGCGGCGTGGAGACCCGGTGGAGGTGGGCAACGCCGAGTCCATGTTGCGAGCGAACCGGCGCCGTCCTCTCCTGGAGACGTTGCGCGCGAACCTGAACTCGCGGTCCGTGGTGCTCCGGCACGCGCTGCGAGCGGGCACCGTCGCCTGTCTGGCATTGGTGCTCACTCGAGTGTTGGGACTGGGCGAGGCGTACTGGGTGGTGCTCTCCGCCATCGGTATCCTCCAGCCATACTCGGCGAACACGGAGGAGCGCGCGCTCCAGCGCGTGACAGGGACGCTGCTGGGCGGGACGCTCGCGGCGGTGATTGCCACCGGGGTGGGCTCTCCGCTGGTGTTGATCGTGGTGATCGGGGTGCTGACCGCGGTCTCCGTGTCGCTGTTGCCGCTCAACTTCGGTGCGTTCCAGATTCTCCTCACGCCGGACTTCCTCCTGCTCGCGACGCTGAGCGCGGGGGACTGGTCCGTCGCGGAGAACCGGGCGCTGGGCGTGCTGCTGGCCTGCGTGCTGGCGCTCGCGGGGGTGTGGCTGTTGTGGCCGTATCCAGAGCGCAGGCGCTTCCCGGATGCGGCGGCGACGGTGCTGCGCGCGGATGGGAACTACTTCCGACAGGTGGCGGCGAGCCGCAGCGGTACCGAACCGGGTGTCAGCGCGGCGCGCAGGGACCTGGGGCTCGCGATGATTGACGCGGAGGCGTCCTTCGAGCGGCTCATGGCGGAGTACCGGGGGCCCGCTCACCGGCTGGAGCCGGCGATGGCGCTGCTCACGTACTCCCGGCGCCTCGCCGCGTCGGTGACGGCGCTGGGCGAGCAGAAGTCCGTGATTCCCTCCTCGGAGGTGCTGGACGTGGTGGCGCACAAGGCGAGCGGCACGCTGGATGCGCTCGCGGACTCGCTGAGGCAGGGACAGACGCCCCCGCCCATGCCGGAGCTCCCGCTGCGCCGCATCGCCAATGACCCGGTGTCGGGGCCGTTGGTGGAGCGGGTGCCCCGCCAGCTCGAAATCCTGCATGGCGCGGTGGAGAAGCTGGCGTGGACGTGAAGGGCGTGAGCTGACCTGGGAGGATTCCGACCCCAGACGCGCAACTGGAATTCGCGCTGAAGGCTCCCGCGAAGGCCGAGGAGGCCGCTCCAAAGCGCCTGTTGCGCGACGAGTCGCGGTTCGAGTCCAGGTCCCCGGCCAAGGCGCCCGTGGAGCTGAACCCGGGCAGCGGCTCGGGTGCCCCCGCCAAGGCGCCCACGCCCGGCAAGGTCGACATTGAAGGCATCTCCAACATGAAGGACCCGGTGGCCCGCAACCAGGCCATCACCCAGGGCTACTACGAGCTCTCCAACCAGATGGCGGGACTGCTGGGGAAGGAGAACGCCAACTGGGCCACCCTTGGCGTCTGGGCTTCGAAGCAGGCGGGCGTGAGCATCCGGCAGGAGGACCTGCCGAAGGTGTTCATGGACCAGCTCAAGGGCGACAACAAGTGGCTCGGCGCCCTGACGAACATCGGCCTCGGTGCCATCAATCCGCTCGCCCCCGCGATGGCGGAGGCCCTGAAGGTCCCCATCAAGGACGCGCTGAATCGCGTCAGCGACGCCATCGCGGATGGCAACCAGAAGCTCTTCAAGGACATCGCGCCGGAGTTCCAGCGCTTCACGGAGACCTTCAAGGGCGACACGAAGTACGACGCCGCCAAGGTGGAGAAGTACCTGGAGGGTTTCCCGCCGGGGAAGGAGAACCTCAAGGCCGCCTTCGCCGACTACTCCAAGGCGATGTTCGAGAAGGACCCGAACAAGAAGGCGGAGCTGATGCTCTCCGCCAATGACCGGGTGGGCGTCCATGAGCAGAGCCTGATTCAGGGCGAGGTGGAGCGCGCCCTCAACGCCCCGCTCAAGGAGACCTTCGCCCCCATCGTCAAGGCCACCATCGACGCGGCTGGCAATGCGCTGCCTTTCCCGGCGAACCTCGCCTCCAAGGGCGCAAAGGCAACCGGCCTCGTCGACAAGGCGGTGGACAGCGTCGTGAACGGCCTGACGGGCCAGTTCCGCAAGTTCGCCACCGAGCACATGATGAAGATTGGTCTGCCGGAGGGCAGCCTGAGCCTGGGTGACGACGTGAATCCCGGGGCGCAGGGCGCCTTCCCCGAGCACCTGCGCACCATCGAAAGCGGCGAGCTGAACCGGCTCCTATCCCAGTACGACAAGTCGCCCAACTCGCTGAAGGGCTCGTCGGCCAATGACTGGTCCAAGTTCGACCAGCGCATGAACTACATCGTCGACCTGTTCCGCTCTCGCCAGGGCGACCCGCGCCTCTTCAACGCGCCCTGAGCCGCTTGCCAGAGGGCCTCCGGACGCTCGCCCGTTCGCCCTCTTTCTCGAGCCTCGGATTTCAGGTGTCTGGGTTTGAATCCAGGCGCTGAAAACCGGTGCTCCTCGTATTGAAGGTGACTCCCAGGGTGCGCCTCGTGGCTCGCCTTGACATCCCCTCATGGGTGCGGTTGAACTGCCCGCGATTCGCAATTGCGAATCATTATCAACTGGGCGGCCCGTGAGGAGGACATGGCGACATCGACCCTGCTGATGGTGCTGGGCCTCGCCGTGCTTCGTGGCGTCGCGCTTCCTCCGGTGCTGGCCCGTCATCGATTCTGGGTGAGGGGGCTGGGGGGCTGCTGCCTCATCGCCGCCGTGGGCTTCGCGGTGAAGGCCCAGGGGCTCGCCGTGGGGCTGACCTGCGCGCTCGTGGTGGCGATGCTGGTGGCTCCGGTGCTCGCGCTGGCGGCCCCGCTGTGGCCTCGCGCCACGCGGTACGTGTGGCCGGTGGGGGCCCTGGGGCTCGCGTGGCTGTGGTCGGGGGCCGTCTGATGGCCCACCAGCATGGCCCCGGTCGCATCGCCGCCGCTGTCACGGGGGCTCCCGGGGCCGCGGTGCTCGCGAGCCTGGCCGTCCCCGCGGTGCTGCCCGTGTCCGCGGACGTCCGGTTGCTCATCGCGCTGCTCGCGGTGCTGCCCGCCGCCGCCACCGCCGCGTGTCTGGCCTTGCTCGCGCGCAGCGCCGTGCGCGCGTGGGTGGCCTCCGCGCTCGTGGCCGTCGTGGCGGCCGTCGTCCTGGTGCTCGCGTGAAGCTCTCTTCCCGCGCGTACGAGATTCTCTGGGATGCCCACGCGTGGGCCGGCGTGCTCTCGTCGCTGGTCCTCTTCGTGACGTTCTTCCTGGGGGCCTTCGCGCTCTTCGCGGAGGAGCTGTCGCCCTGGCAGGAGCCCACGTTCCGAGCGCCCATCGCCGTGCCGGAGGCTCAGGCCGTCGCGCTCGCGCAAAGGCTCGCGGACACGGAGGCCGCGTCGCGCCCGGTCTGGTTCGGCATCTCCCTGCCCACCGAAGAGGAGCCGTGGCTGCGGCTGTGGCGGATGACCGACGGCGCCATCCATCCGCTCTGGTTGGACCCTGTCTCCGGCCGTCAGCTCGGGGAGCGCAGCGACCTGGGGGAGTACCTCAACGCGATGCACTTCCTGGAGCCGTTGCCGGGAGGAAAGCATTTGTCGGGGCTCGCCTCGGCGGTGCTCGTCCTGCTGGTGGGCACGGGGCTGTTGCTCCAACTGGGCCGGATGCTGCGCGAGCTGGTCCAGTTCCGTCCGGGCTCGTCGCGGCGGGTGTTCTGGTCCGACACGCACAAGGTGATTGGCGTCATCAGCGCGCCGTTCCTGCTCGTCTTCGGACTCACGGGCGGGATTCTCTGGTTCGACGACTGGTTCGAGCCCGCCGTGGTGAAGACGTCGATGAAGGGCGACCTCCAGGTGAAGGAGCGCGCCGTGGACTGGCCCTCTCCTCCCGCCGCGTCGGGCAGGCCCGCGGGTGCGCCCGACCTGGCCCATGCGCTCGCGCTGGCGAAGCAGCGCTTCCCCGCGTCGTCGCATCACTGGTTCTTCTTCGACAACCTCGGTGACGAGCACGGCCTCGTCCACCTTCCGGGCGAGCGCGAGGGCACGCTCCACGCCTTCACCCACGTGCGTGTCTCGCGGACGGGGGAGCTGGTGTGGGCCCGCGACACGGGAGGCGGGACGCTCTACTCGCGGGTGATGGACCCGCTGTATGGGCTGCACTTCGCCACCTGGGCCAGCCTCCCCGCCAAGGTGCTCTACGCCCTGCTGTCCTTCGTCTGCGCGTTCGGCATCCTCGCGGGCAACCTGCTCTGGTTGGAGCGGCGGCGCGCGAAGGCGTCCAGCCGGTTCGACCGGGTGCTCGCGAAGCTGACCTCCGGGGTCTGCGCGGGACTCCCATTGGCGGTCGCGAGCCTGTTCCTGGCCAATCAGGTGCTCCCCTCGGAGCTGTCCGCGCGTCCGGGCTGGGAGCACGCCGCCTTCCTCTCTGCCTGGGCGCTCGGAGTCGTCGGCGCCTTCGTCGACAGCGAGCCCGCGCGGTATGCGCGCCGCCTGCTCCTGGGCGCCAGCGTGCTGCTCGTCGTCGTCCCGCTCATCGACGCGGCGAGGACGGGGCGGTGGCCGCTCGCCTCCGGCTCCGCGCACGTCCTGGTGACCGAGCTGGGCCTCGTGGCGCTGGCGCTCCTCCTCGCTGGCGCGGCGCGCGGCATCCGTCGCCTCCAGCGGCCCACGCCTGTCGCTTCCTCAGCTTCCGTCGAGCCGGAGGCCCCCGCCTCCGTGCCGACCTGACCCTCCACGCCTCATCCCCCTCAACGGAGTTCATCATGAGCACCCTCCGCCGTCTCGCCACGGCATCCGCCGCCACCTCGCTCCTGCTCACCACCGCCCTGGTGGGCTGCGGAGACGACGACGAGAAGACGCCGGGCCCGTCCGATACCAAGGAGCCCGTGTACAGCCTGGCCACGTCGGTCTTCTCCCAGGCCGGCAGCGCCACGTACGTGAGCGTCTTCAACTCGCTGGACGTCACCGCGTTGGATTTGACGAAGGCCCGCGAGCACTCTGGCTTCGCGACGATTGGCGCCGTCGACGGCATGCTCTTCGTCGGCGCCGGCGAGGCGCCCGAGGTGTCGCGCTACACGGTGAAGGATGACGGCACGCTGGAGGACGCGGGGCGCATCAGCTTCGCCAACTACGGCCTTGCCACCTCGCCGCTCTACTTCAACCAGTTCGTGGACTCGACGAGCGCGTACATGTCGCTGGAGGAGTCCCGGCGCATCCTCTGGAATCCCTCGACGATGGAGATCTCGGGCCCCGCCGAGGTGCCGGGCGTGGTCCGCGAGCGCGAGGACCTGGTGGTGAAGACGGGCTATGACCGCGCCCGCGTGGTGCGCGGTGAGTATGTGTTCCAGTCGTTCTACTGGACGGATGGCAGCTACTTCAACTTCCTGCCCACCTCGCAGATCGCCATCTACTCGAAGGCGGATGACAGTCTGGTGAAGCTGCTGGATGCGCCGTGCCCCGGGCTCGACGTGGCGACGCAGGACGAGGCCGGCAACATCTACTTCTCCAACTGGGTGTTCAGCTCCGCGGCGCCCGTCCTCAAGGAGACCGCGCCCGCCACCTGCATGGTGCGCATCAAGGCCGGGGCGCAGGAGATTGACACCACCTTCACGCGCTCGCTCTCCTCGATGGTGGGCGGCCGCCAGACGGCGGCGTTCCGCTACCTGGGCAATGGCACCGGCGTCGTCGCCGTGTTCCACGACGAGAACCTGACCATCGACGAGAACACGAAGGCGACGGACATCACCAGCGGCCTGCACTGGAAGCTGTGGCGGGTGAACCTGGAGGCCGGCACGGCGTCGCCCATTGAAGAGCTCGGCTTCATCGCGGGCGGTTACTACTCCTTCACGCTGGACGGCCGGACGTTCCTGCTGCTGCCCACGGCCGACTACAGCAAGACGGCCATCTGGGAGCTGGGCGTCAGCGGCGCGCCGGTGAAGCGCTTCGAGACGCTGGGCTGGGCGTACCAGTTCGTGAAGGTGCGCTGAGTCGTCGTGCCCGACGCGCCTGGCTTCTTTCGAGGCCGGGCGCGTCGTCCTTCACGTCCGTCAGTACTCGAGCGTGCCCTTGAGCCAGGCCGCGCGGCCGGGGCGCTCGACGCCGTAGAAGTCGAAGACGCGCGCGTCGGTGACGTTCTCCAACTCGGCGGTGAGTCCCGCGGTGAGCTTGCCTCGCCGGACGCGGTAGCCGACTCCCGCCGCCTGCACGAACTGGGTGGCGATGGTCTCCTTCGACTCCACCGTGCCCAGCGTCTCCCAGTTGCGGAAGAAGCCCTTCACGTAGCGGGTGCTCCAGAACGGGGACAGCTCGTCTTCCGCCAGCGCCAGCCCTCGCAGGGACACGCGGGCCGTGGCGTTGGCGAAGAGCCACGGACGGTTCGGCAGGCGGCTTCCCTCGAAGGCGCCGAAGGTGCCCTGGCCGGAGACGTTGCGCGGGTTCTGCACGGTGGCGTTGGCGTCCAGGCTGAAGAGGCCGCCCGGTGAGCTCCACCCGGCCGAGCCCTCCACGCCGAGAATCCGTGCCGCGTACACGTTCTGGTAGCTCCAGTCCCGGTCTCTCCCCGCGAGCAGGATGAGGTTGTCCGCGAAGCGGGCGAAGCCGTTGAGCTCACCCCGGAAGTTGCCCAGCTTCGTGCGCAGCGGCACGGAGGCGAGGCCCAGGTTCAGGTTGTGGCTGTGCTCCGGCTCCAGGTCCAGGTTCTCCTGGATGAGCACTCCGTTGCCGAAGACCTCGTCGGGGCGCGGCAGGCGCGTGGCGCGCTCGTAGCTGGCCTTGAGGTAGACGGGCGCGCCCAGCCGGAGCCGCAGCGCCGCGCCGCCTCCAAGCTGATGCAGCTCGCGGTCCTTGTTCCGCCAGCCCCCCGTCTCCATCGGCTGCTCGGCCTTGCCCTGGTAGACGTAGTCCTTGCCGAAGAGGATGACCTCCAGCGCGTCGTCGAACAGGTCGACTTCGTATTCGAGCCCGGTGACGAAGGTGAGCTGCGAGCGCTCCGGGGCGAGCCGGTCCGGGTCGCTGGGGCTGAGCCTGCGCCGCTCCTCACCGGTCCGCGCCGTCCTCGTCGGAGCGAAGGCGAGCCGCAGCGTCTGGTGCTTCGCCACGTCCCAGCCCACGTTGACGCGGCCATAGAGAGAGCGCTGCCAGACGGTCTGGTCGACGGGGGTCCCACCCATCTCTCCCGCCACGACGCGCTGACGGACGCGGTTGCCGAACCAGTCGTAGACCCACTCACCCACGTCCGTGAGCTTCGTGGCCTGCCACGCGTAGCCCGCCAGCACGTCCAGGCGGACGCTCGGCGACAGCGTCTTCGCGTAGAGCACCTGCGCGCCCAGCGTGTCGGAGTCGTAGCGGGCCTCGCCGTACGGCGTGCCCGACATCACCAGGTTGTGTTGCAACTCCTTGTCGTGCTGGGAGCCGAAGGCGCGCACGACGAGGCGGTCCGCCCAGGACAGGCCGGTGTAGCCCGCCTCGACGCCACCGCCGAGCGCCTCGTAGCCGTCGTGGAAGCGCTTGACGGTGACGGGACGGAGGCTGCCCCGGTCATCCACGGCCTCCACGTCGACGGAGTAGTCGTTGTTCGTGGTGTCGGCGAAGAAGTGGGCCCGCGCGTAGAAGCCCTCTTCCGTGGGCTTGTAGCCGCCGCCGAGCGTGAGGCGGAAGGTGCCGAAGGCTCCACCCTGGAGTGACACGGCGCCATGCGCGCCGACCTCCTGGGGCGAGGAGACGAGGTTGACGGCGCCACCGAGCGCGTCCGCGCCGTAGCGCACCGGCACCACGCCCCGGTAGAGCTGGATGGAGTCCACCAGGTTGACGGGCACGTTGGCGATGCCGAAGGGATAGCCCGAGAGGTCCAGCGGCACGCCGTCCAGGAAGAAGCGAATCTGGTCGTCGGTAAGGCCGTTGAGCGCGAACAGGGCGGTGCTGCCGAGCCCGCCCGTGCGCCGCACCTCCACGCCTTCCTGCGAGGCGAGCACCTGGCCCAGGTCTCCGGAGCGGGAGCGCGCGCGCTGGATGCTCACGACTCTCACGGCCTCGGCGGACTGGCGTCGCTCTTCCGAGTCAGAGCGCGCGGAGACGGTGGTCTCCAGCTTCTTCTCCTCGGGGACCGGTGGCGTGGCCTCGGTGATGGGGGCTGTCGCCGTGGGCTCGGAGCCGGGCTGCTGAGGGACGGGCGGCGGAGGCGCGTCGAGCTTGAAGGTGTGGGCCAGTTCAATCTGGCACGCCACGGCCTCACCCCGGACGCGCGCGGGCTCGAACTTGAAGGACAGGCTGGCGGTCCGCACCGCTTCGTCGAAGGCCGCGCCCGCGGAGCGGACGACCTCCGAGTCCGTCACGCTGCCCTGCTCGTCGAGCGTGAGCCGGAGGACGACCTCACCCTCGCGGCCGGCCGCCTGCTCGGCCTCGGGATAGGGGACCGCGACGCTGTCGAGGCGCCGAGGCACCTGGACCTCATCGCTCGGAGGAGCCTCCGCCGTGGCTGTCGCCGGAGCCTGCTCCTGGGAGGGAGACAGCGTGGACGGGGCCGGGGAGGCCACCGAGAGGAGCAGCGCGAGGGAGGTGACCGGTGAGAACATCCGCAATCCCGGACTACTTGGTTTTGCGACGCAATATCAATTGCGCGCCCCGGGGGATATCGGGGATTGCGGTGGGGCGGTCAAGGCGCGCGGCCCTCCGCCTGTCCGGGGGCTGCTCCCTCGCCCGCGAGCCCGGGCCATATGGGCTCGCGGTGAGGGACGAAGCCGCTCACTGGACGATGGCGCCCAGCTCCGTCTCACCCGGTTCAATCTTCGCTTCCGGGTTGGACCACACGAAGGGGATGCCCGGCTGCCGGTAGAGGGTGGTGGGGATGTCCTTGGCCAGCTGCGCGTGCAGCTCCGGGAGCTGGGACCAGTGCACGCCATGCTTCGCGTGGTGGGCGGTGTGGAAGCCCAGGTTGCCGGTCATGAGGTTGTAGCCCCGGTGAACGATGTTGTACGAGGCCTGGGTGTGCTCCGTCGCCTCCAGCCCCACGTGGTGGAAGTAGGTGGCCCAGACGGTGACGTAGAGCGACGCCACCATGGGGAGCAGGAACACGAAGAGGGCGTTGTACCAGTTGTGCCAGAACAGCACGCCGAGCAGCGCCACCTGGAGCGCGGCCATGGCCAGGAAGATGCGCTGGGCCTTCGGCTGCGCGCGTCCCACGGCGTAGGCCCGGGGATAGGCCAGCAGCGTGTTGATGACAGAGAACTCGACCTCGCCCATGGTGGACCCGTCCGCGCGCTTCCAGCGGGCCTCGTCCTTCTCCTGGTCCAGGTAGTTGCGGTGGTGGCCGACCACGTGGTGCAGGAACCACGCGTGGGACGTCACGCCCGTCTGGAAGCCGAAGACGACCTCCAGCAGCCGGTTGGGCAGCGCGTGGCGGAACATGGGCACGTGCTGGTGGTGGTGGTTCCAGGCGCTGATCCACCCCTTGGGAATCACCCAGAGGGCGAGCCACAGGAGGGGGAGCCACCAGCTTCTCGCCGTGAAGTAGACCGTCAGGTCCAGGGCGAACACCGTGGCGAACAGCAGGACGGGGATGCGGTCTCTGGGATGTCGGAACAATGTCATGCGGTTTCCACAGCGGGGGTGGGACGGGCTCCCAGGGG
>NZ_VIFM01000206.1 GCF_006636215.1 Myxococcus llanfairpwllgwyngyllgogerychwyrndrobwllllantysiliogogogochensis
GGCCTCCGGGGGCGCCGTGCGAGGGGGCTCGGCGATGGCGACGCCGCGTGAGCGCAGCCGGTACAGCGCCTTCTTGGCGAGCTTGGCCAGGGGCTTCACCGCCGAGGCGGACAGGGCCTCGGGCAGCGCGACCTGGCCGTCGAGCACGGCGGCTTCGAGGAGCGCGGCGGCGAGGGGCTCCGGGAGGGCTTCCACGGAGGCCGGCGTCGCGGTGCCCAGGTCCTTCGCGAGCGCCCGCGCGGACTCCACCGCCTGGACGGGGAGGTCAGGCAGCGAGGTGCCGGCGCGCAGCGCGTCCAGCAGGGAGCGAGGGTCCAGGGCGGAGGATTTCATGCGGGCCTTGTAACGCGCGAAGCGGGCCCCGGGCATCGCACGGGCCGGCACGCCGCCCACTGGCCCACATTCGTGCTCGGCGCGGCTTCAGCGGCGGCGCACCAGCCAGCTTCGGCCCGACTGGCCCACCACCGTCAGCTCCGTCTGGAGTCGCGCGCCGAACACCTGCGAGGGGTGGACGCCGCGCACCACGAAGGTGTCGTACCAGGCCCCCTGCGTGTCCAGGTCCACGTCCTGCGGGCGCCACTCGGACGGGAAGGTGGGCGGCACCTCGTCGCGATAGCGCAGCGGCGAGTGCGGCGTGGAGGCGAACGTGAAGTTCGGCACGCCTCCGCGCTCACGGGCCAGCACCGCCGCGGAGTGGATGAACACGGGGAAGCGCACCACGCGCGAGCCCGGGTCATAGATGAGGCCCATGACACGAGGCCGCTGGGCGGTGGCCGCCACCAGCCCCTCCCACTCCGTCGCCTCGCGGGAGAAGGCGCGGAAGCCCCGGCCCAGCGTGAAGGCCAGCACCAGCGTGCAGGCCGCGGCGGCCCACTTGAGGGGCAGCCGCCACTCCGGAATCGTCGCGGGCGCGGTGGCCACCAGCAGCGCGGCGGCCAGGTGCGCGTAGCGCGTGTTGAGGTAGTAGACGTAGCCGCGGATATCGAACGGCAGCAGGAAGTAGAGCGCGAGCGCCAGCACCCCCAGCCCCAGCAGCCGCGCGCGTGCCACCGGACCTTGTGTGCCCGTGGGCCCCGGACGCACGAGCGCCGCCACCCAGCCGGCGAGCGCCACCGCGCCCACCGCGTACATCGCCCACCGGTCCGAACCGTCGCGCAGCGTGTTGGCGAGCACGTCGAACAGCTCCGCGCGGTTCTGCGCGAAGCTCTTCCAGCCCAGGTTCTGCGGGGAGAACGTCGGGCCCCACGCCTTCCAGGGCGCGCCGGGCTGGATGTCCGGCGGCTCGCCGAAGCGCAGCACCACCCAGCCCAGGAACAACGCCACGCCCGGCACCACGCCCAGCAACGCCGGCACGCGGGGCCGCAGCCGCTGCGCGAGTCCGCGAGCGGTGGCGTCCTCCGGCACGGCGGTGGTGAGCAGCAGCCATGGCAGCCCGAGCGCGAGGAACCCGAAGGCCTGGACATGGAACAGCAGCACCGTGACGAGGCAGACCGCCAGCGCAGCCGTCCAGCCTCGTCGTCGGGGCACGTCCTCCAGCGCCCGCACGAAGAAGCCGCAGCACAGCAGCGTCAGCGGCAGGGCCGCGCAGTAGTTGATGAAGCCCCAGCCGAAGCTGTCGCCGTACGCGAAGGGCAGGGCGAGCAGCGCGGGCCACGTGGGCCGGCCCAGCGAGCGCAGCAGGAAGCCCAGGCTCAGCGGCAGGCCCACCACGTACGCGGTGAGGAAGACGCGGTTGGCCAGGTCCAGCGGCAACAGCCAGTTCAGCGCGCTGACCAGGTAGTAGTAGCCCAGGTAGGGCGTCAGCGCGTGTCGTGCCTCGAACAGCTGGGGGTACAACGTGCTCGGGTCATCCAGCCGGTGCAGCACGGAGATGAGGTACAGGTGCTGCGGCAGGTCCACCATGGGCAGGTGGCGCGAAACCCAGAGGGGCAGTGCGCCCAGCACCAGGGCGGCGATGTGAATAAAGCGAGCGTTGGGGTTCGTCACGAGAGGTGCCGGACTGTATGCGCCGCTTCCCTGCCCGGCGAGCAACCGACGCGGGGCGTCTGGAGCAACGCGTCGGGGTAGACAAAGGTATGGCCGTCGACCTTGGCAGTCGACGGGGGCTGCGCTATAGGCGCCGATGGACGGGAGCCGAGGCCGAGAGTCTCCCGAAGGAGAGCATGCACATGACACGCAACGCGACGATGGTGGCCGCGGGGCTGCTGGCCAGCGGTCTGCTGCTGCTCGCTCCCCGCGCGGCGAGCGCCTGCGAGGCCCACGCCCAGGCCGCACGGGAGAAGTCAGCGGAGGCCCAGAAGCCGTCGCCCGACAGCGCCTCTCCGGAGGCGGCTCCCGCCCCCGAGAAGGCGCGGCCCACGGGCGGTGAGGTGGACCGTCCGCTGGACGCGCTCGACTCGCTGATGGCCGCCAAGTGCCAGTGTGGCAGCAAGGCGGACTGCACCTGCAAGAAGGGCTCGTGCGAGTGCTCCAAGTGCCAGAAGCCCAAGCGGCAGGTGATGGACGCGCTGCGCGGCCGTCCCGCCGAGCTGAAGCTGGACGAGGCCCGTCGCTACGACGCCTCCGCCGGCATCTTCATCTGAGCGACTCGGCGGAGCCCTTCTCCGCCTTGAGCACCAGCAGCGGCGGCAGGGCCACGCGCTCGAAGCGCACCAGTCCCGCCGCGCTGGTCGCCGCGCGCAGTGTCGCCTCCGCCCGAGGGTGAAGGCCCACGCGGCGGTGCAGGAATCCGGACGCGGAGCCCGGCGGCGCATAGGTGCTCGCCACCCAGCGGCCCCCCGGACGCAGCACCCGCGCCACCTCCAGCATCAGCCGGCCCAGGTCTTCCAGGTAATGCAGCGAGTCGGCCATCAGCACCGCGCCGAGCGTGCCGTCGAGGAAGGGGAGCGCGGGAGCCTGTGCCCGGAGGAAGTCCACCGTGGCGCCCGCCTCGCGTGCCTGGGCCACGCCTTCTTCCAGCATGGCGGGGGACAGGTCCTGGCCCGCGACGAGGGGAAAGGCCGGCTCTCGCGCGAGCCGCCTCGCCACCAGGCCCGTGCCGCAGCCCAGGTCCAGCACCGGTCCGTCGGGCGTGCCCAGCAGGCTGCGGTAGAGGAGGTACTCGCTGTCCGTGTCGAGCGGCTGGCGCAAGAGGGCGCGCTGGAGCGCGGGGCGCACATGACGCTCGTAGGAGCGCGCCACCCAGCGACTCTCCAGGCCCCGCTGCAGTCCTCCAGCGGAGCCATGCTCCAGCACGAGGTCCGCGACGCCCTCGGCCACCGGATAGCTGGCGCGGCACTCCGGGCAGCGCAGGGGGCCGAACATCAACACCGGCGTGGGCGCCTCGGGACGGAGGGCGCCTCTGCGGCAGCGAGGGCAACGAAGGAGCTGGACGAGCGCGTGCCGCATGAGCGGCGGAGGCTACCGTCCCCCGTCCGGCGCGAGAACCGCTTTGTATGCCGCGGACCGCTTCAGGCGGACGGGCCGCTCGGGGCCGCCGCCACCCGCTTGTCCTCGGCCACCAGGACGGGCCAGCCCCGGGCCATGGCCTCGCGGAAGAACACCGCCAGCTCCTTGCGGCTGTGGTTCACCGCGCCCTGGAACGGGTCGATGAGGGCTTCCTCGCCCAGGCTGCGGGTGGCGTTGAGCTCCACCGGCGTCCCGCACCGCTCGCAGCGGATGGACACCTGCCGCACCAGCGCCACGGGCACCGCGTACCGGGCACCGCAGTCGCCGCACTTCCACACCAGCGCGCGCTCGCCGGCCTCGCGACGGGCCAGGCTCTCCAGCTCGTCCGCGAGCCTGAGCAGCGCGGGCAGGTCCTGGGGCGGCTGGGCGAAGACGGCCGACGGACCGAACCCCGCCTCGGGGGAACCCAGCGTGGGAGGTCGGTCCCCCTGGAGCAGGGCGCGCATGCGGTCCTTGGCGCGGACATCGCGGAACTCGGCGCCCGCCAGGGCACGCTCCACCGCCTCATGGACCGGGGGGAGGTCCGGCTCGAGGCGCTCATCAACCGGCAGCGACTGGGGGTGATTCACCAGCCGGTGCGACGGGACTGCGAGAAATCGGAAGGCCACGGATGGCTCCATTGCACCCCGGCCTTTCCGGCGCAAGACGCGAGTTGGCAAATGTCCGCTGTGACGACAGATTCCGCTCTATCTGGACCACTCCAGCATGAGCTGCAACGGCGCCCGGGCCGCCTCGCGCAGGTCCTCCCGCATGGTCAGCTCCGGCGTCCGCTCCTTCATGCACTTCCAGAGCTTCTCCAGCGTGTTGAGCCGCATGTACGGGCACTCGTTGCACGCGCATCCGTTGTCGGGGGGCGCGGGGATGAAGGTCTTCTGGGGCGCGCCCTTCTTCATCTGATGGAGGATGCCCGCCTCCGTCACGACGATGAACTTCTGCTTCGGGCTCTTGAGCACGTAATCCAACAGCCCCTTCGTGGAGCCGATGAAGTCCGCGTGCCGCAGCACCGCCTGCTCACACTCCGGATGGGCGACGACCTCCGCGTCCGGATGCTCGACCTTGAGCCCCACCAGCTTCTTCTCGCTGAAGATTTCGTGGACGATGCAGCTGCCCGGCCACAGCACCATGTCCCGGCCGGTCTGTTTCATGACGTGGCGTCCCAGGTGCTGGTCCGGGGCGAAGAGGATCTGCCGGTCCCTGGGCACCTGGTTCACGATCTTCACCGCGTTGGAGGACGTGCAGATGACGTCGCTCATCGCCTTCACCGCCGCGGAGCTGTTGACGTAGCTCACCACGAAGGCGCCCGGGTGCTTCTCCTTGAAAACCTTGAAGGCCGCGGGCGGGCACCGGTCCGACAGCGAACACCCCGCCTTCAGGTCCGGCAGCAGGACCTGCCGCGTCGGATTCAGGATCTTGGCCGTCTCCGCCATGAAGTGCACACCGCAGAAGACGATGACGTCCGCTTCCGTGCGCTCCGCCGCCTGCGCCAAAGCGAGGCTGTCTCCAACGAAGTCCGCGACATCCTGGACTTCGCTCTCCTGGTAGTAGTGCGCAAGAATCACAGCGTTCATGGAACGCTTGAGCTCCTGGATTTCCTGCGCGTAATCCACCTCGGTGCTCATGGGCCCTCCTGGCCTGGTCGACATTTAACTCGCCCGCCGGTGCCAGGCCACCTCGTCGGAAGTTGGCTGCCGGGCGGACGGACGCCTGTCGCTGGCGCGCCCTGGGTCGACTCTGCCACCGTCCCCCTTCGTGCAAGAGCGGTGGATGGTCGCATCACCTGACGGCGCGGAGAGGGTAGACTGCGCGCAATCCTCCGGGTCGGCCCGGAGGGAGGCAGTCGCCTTGCTGTCAAGCTTGGACCAGCCACACATTCGGGGTCGAGAACACGCGATCGGCTGGTGGAGAGGGGGGCGGCACCGGACCTGTGGCCCGTGGGCAGACGATGGCTCTGCCCCTTCTCCATCTGAACGCCTTTCCCGTTGAGGAGAGAGCATGAGTGTCCCCACTCAGGACGTCCTGATTGTGCATCCGAACGAGGGCCGGCGCGCCGCGCTGGCCGAGGTCCTGGGAATTCACCGCGTGGTGGCGGTGGAGTCCCAGGTCGAAGCCACACGGAGGATGGAGTCCTCCGCGCCCACCCTCATCATCGCGCCCCCCGAGAACGCGCGGCGTTTCCTGAGACATGTCGACAGGGCCGCCCCGGAGGCCGTGCGCGTCTTCGTGTGCGCGCAGTCGGACCGCCAGGGACTGGAGGAACTCGTGGAGACGGCCGCGGAGGGGCACGTCTTCAATACGCTGGACGACAGTCTCACCATCCCCGAGCTGGGCCGGCGCATCACCAACATCCTCCAGCTTCGCGCCTCCGCGCGCGTCACGCCCAACTCGCGGATGGAAGCGGGCTTCCGGCTCCTGGGCCGGGGCTACACCGCGCGCTGTCTGGACGTGGGCAACTTCGGCGCCGCGCTCCAGGTCCCCATGGATGCGTCGGTAGGCGCCTTCCTTCCCGGCGCCGTGCTGGATGATCTGCACATCGAACGCGAGGGCCGCTGGGTCCTGAAGTCCCGCCGGGCCCTGGTGCGTCACGTCAGTCCGGTGCGCAATGGCGCGGAGCACGCGCTGCGGCTGGGGCTCTCCTGGAGCGGCTCGCTGGAGGAGACGTCGGCGGCGCCCCTCGCCGTGGTGCGCGACCCGGTGAGTGTGCTGGCCGCCCTGCGCAAGGCGGTCCGCCGGGGCTCCGCCCTGTGGGTGCACTACCCGGACACCCCCTCGGTGCAGTTCATCCTCGAGGCGCCCCTGGTGGACCTGGTCGACGGCCGCTCGGTGCTGAGGGGTGTCAACGTCGGTGGCTGCCCCATCTCCGCCGGCGACGTGCTGAACCTCTCCTTCGAGGTGAGCGGGCAGAGCTACCTGGGCGCCACCAGCGTCCTGCAGCGCGGGGAGGGGGCCGTCACCCTGAGCGTGCCGCGCACCCTGGGGGTGCAGAACCGGCGGGGCCTGCAGCGCTTCCGCCCGGGACCGGACCACCGCTTCCTCGTCTCCTTCAGCGCGCCGTTCAGCGGCAAGCGCATGACGCGCTCCGTGCTGGACATGAGCAGCCGCGGCCTGTCCTTCGCCATCGACGCCTCCTGCGAAGTCCTGCCCGCCGGCTCCCAGCTGGACATGTCGCTCTTGCTGCCCGACGGCAGCGAGGTGGCGTGTCGCGCGGAGGTCCGCTCGGTGGATGGGGTGTCCTCTGGTGAGGGCGCGGACAACCCGCTGCGGCCGTACCGCTGCGGTGTGCGGTTCCTGGAGGTTCCTCCCTCGGTCCGCAACGCGGTCCTCTCCGCCTTCATCTCCTCGCGCAACCAGACGGTGGCGGACGGCGGACGGTTCCCGTTCCAGGACATCTGGCGGATGATGGAGGCGGCCCACTACGGCTTCCATCCGGACTACCCCTTCGGGGGCGAGGCCAGATACCTCGACGACCTGGAGCGGACGCACCATCAGTTGTGCGCGTCCGGGGAGCTGGGCAGCTCGCTTGTCTACAACGACGCGGATGGCGTGCAGGGGCATGTCGCGGGCCTGCGCATCCACTCCCGCACGTGGCTGGTGCAGCACCTGGCGGTGCGGCCGGGCTTCCACCGGCAGGACCAGATTGCCCACGAGCTGTCCGCGCTGGCCATCGAGCTGGGCGAGGCCCACGAGGATATCGACTTCATCCGCTTCTCCTGGCGCGAGGACAACCGGTGGCCGAGCCGGCTCGGCACGTGGTTGCTGCGCGTCATGGACAGCCACGGGCTGAGCTGGCTGCGGCACTTCCAGTACATGCGCCTGGAGCTGGACGGCACGGAGCCTTCGCCCCAGGGCTCGCTGCCCGCGGTGCGCGAGGCGTCCGACGCCGACTGCGCGCGCCTGGAGTTCTTCCTGCGGGAGCGGGGCGAGGTGGTGCGCGTGCTCGCGGAGGACCTGCAGGCGGACCAGATGCGGCTGGAGGCCCTGTCGTCGCGCTACGCGGCCCACGGGCTCCACCGGGCCCGGCGCGTCTTCGTCGTGGATGGCGAGACGGGCCCGCTGGCCATCGCGCTCCAGGAAGAGGGCAGCCCGGGCATCAACCTCATCGAGAAGACCAATGCCTTCTGGTTCGTGGTGCTGGAGCCGGGGCACCCGGACGAGGCCGCCGCGGTGCGCGCGCTCATCCAGCGTTGCGAGGAGCACGCCCGGGAGCACGGACGCTCCGCCGTGGTGGCGCTCGCGGCCGACGAGGACCTCAAGGCACTGGAGGCCGCGGGCTTCACGTCCCACGGCCGCTTCTCCGAGTGGTTCTTCCACCGCTCCATGGTGCGCCGGTGGGTGGAGCTGTTCCGTTCCATCTTCGAGCGTGTCCAGCGCACGGGAGGAGAGGCGCGGGCTCGCGGCCGCGCGGCGCGGGGGAAGGCTTGAGCTACATCATGGAGTCCGAGGCGGAGACGCGCCGGCTGCTCCTTCAGGAGCAGGCGGACGACGCCCGCGCGCTGCTACTGGCCACCGGGCTGACGCCGGGGGCTCGGGCGCTGGATGCGGGCTGCGGCCCGGGTGGAATCTCTCGGACCATGGCGCGCATCGTCGGCGGTGAGGGCAGCGTCCTGGGCATGGACCTGAGCGACGTGCGGCTGGCCGAGGCCATCCAGCGCTGCGCGGGGCTGCCCCAGGCGCGCTTCATCCGGGGTGACATCCGCCGCACGGGCCTGCCCGACGCCGCGTTCGACTACACCTGGAGCCAGTACGTGCTGGAGTACCTGTCGGACCGGGACGCCGCCCTCGCGGAGCTCATCCGCGTCACCCGACCGGGCGGCCGCGTCGTGGTGTCCGAAATCGACGGTCAGGGCCTCAACAACTGGCCGCTCCCGGCGGGGCTGGAGGAGGGCGCGCGGTGCTTCGAGCGGGGGCTCGCCTCGCAGGGGTTCGACTTGTTCGTCGGGCGCAAGCTGTTCCAGTCCTTCCGTCGGGCGGGTCTGCGCGACATCCGGGTGCACGTGACGCCCCAGTATGTCGTCGCCGGCACGGCGGATGACCGTTTCCTGGCGGACTGGGAGACGCGCTTCGCGGCGCTGGCTCCCGTGGTGACGCCCGCCTTCGGCTCCGAGGTCGCCTATGGTGAGTTCTGCCAGGCCTACCTGCGGATGCTGCGAGATCCGGATACGCTCAAGTATTCGGTGCTGGTCGTCACCGAGGGAGTGCGTGCTTGAGCGAAGGGATAGGGGAAGTCATGTCAGGCGGGGGGCCGGAGACGCCCGACAATGCCCCCGAAGTCAGCGTGCGCACGACGTCCACGTTGCTGCTGTACTTCGAGCGCACGTACGGCGTGGAGCGGCTGCAGGCGCTGTGGGCCCGGCACGACATCCCGCTGTCGCTGGAGTACCTGCGCACGCACGCCAACTACATCTCGCTGCCCTTCCTGGAGCGGCTGTCCGCGCTCTTGATGAAGGAGTCCGGCGATGTGCACTTCATGCGCAACGCGGGTCTCTTCCTGGCCACGCCGGAGGCGATGGGCTTCGCGTTCTACCTGCTGCGGGCCTTCGGCTCGCCGCGCATGTGCTATCTGAAGACCATCGAGCTGGCGCCCAGCTACAACCGCGTGGGCAGCTTCCACGTGGAGTTCCTGGAGCAGAAGCAGCTGGTGCTCACGTACTCCAGCAAGACGCCGGAGAAGAGCCGCAACATCTGTGAGCTGCGCATGGGGCAGTTCGCCTCCATCCCCACCATCTGGGGCCTGCTGCCCGCGGAGGTTCGCGAGTCGGAGTGTCAGGTGCTGGGCGCGCCGGTCTGCCGCTATCACCTCTCGTGGGCGGACCCGATGTCGCAGTGGGGCCACCACCTGGGCCTCTTGCTGGGCACGGTGAGCGGGCTCGTCGTTGGCGCGCTGGGCTGGGCGCACCCCGTCTTCGGCGTGGCGTCGCTGGCCACCGCCGGCTTCTCGATGGGCGGCTGGCTGGACGGGCGGCGCGAGCTGAAGCGCAAGGACGAAGCGCTCCGCTCCCAGAACCAGGCCATCATGGGCTCGCTGGTGGAGCTGCAGCAGCGCTACGACGAAATCTTCCGCGCCAACGTGGCCCTCGAGGACCGCGTCGCGGAGCGCACCCAGGCCCTCAAGGAGGCCAACGGCAAGCTGGGCGACGCGCTCTTGCGCCAGCAGGAGCTGGACCGGCTCAAGAGCGAGTTCTTCGACAACGTCAGCCACGAGCTGCGCACGCCGCTCACCCTCATCCTGCTGACGCTGGAGTCGCTGGAGCGCCGGGGCGAGGAGAACAACCCGGAAGTGGTCATGCAGCACGTGGCCACCATGGAGCGCAGTGCCCAGCGCCTGTTGCGCCTCATCAACAACCTGCTGGACCTGGCGCAGCTCGAGTCGGGCAAGGCGCGCCTGCGCTACCAGCCGCTGGAGCTCAACGGCTTCCTGAGCACCGTGCTGCCGCCGTTCCATGCCATGGCGGAGCGGCAGGACGTCTACCTGCGCCTGGAGGGGCAGGAGGTGACGCCCGTGGAGGTGGACCACGAGCGCATGGACATCGTCTTCCAGAACCTGCTGTCCAACGCGCTGAAGTTCACCCAGACGGGCGGGGTGACGGTGCGCGTGCACGAGGACGACAAGGACGTGCTGGTGGACGTCGAGGACACCGGCCAGGGCATCTCCCAGCAGGACACGAAGGTCATCTTCGACCGCTTCGCCCAGGCGGACAACAGCGGCACGCGCCGCTTTGGCGGCACGGGCATTGGACTTGCGCTGGTGAAGGAGACGCTGGAGCTGCACTCGGGCGGCATCAGCGTGACGAGCGAGCTGGGCAAGGGCTCCACCTTCCGCGTGCGGCTGCCCAAGGGCCGCGCGCACATCCGCGAGGACCTGCGCGAGCGGCGCCGCGCGGAGATGCCGGTGCGCCGGGAGCGCCGCATCTCCGGCTCGTTCCCGTCGCTGGAAACGGGCGTACCCGACAACGGCCGCGCGTCCGTGGTGGCTCCAGCCAGGGACCACGCGGGGCCGGGGCCGGATGCGCCCCGCATCCTCGTGGTGGAGGACGACGTGGAGATTCGCGGCTTCATCGCGGGTCTGCTGAAGCAGCACTACCGGGTGATGGAGGCCGTCAACGGTGAGGAGGGCCGGCAGCGCGCCATGGCGGAGCGGCCGGACCTCATCGTGTCCGATGTGATGATGCCCGTGCTGTCCGGCCTCCAGATGCTGGTGGCCCTGCGCGAGCAGACCGCGACGGTGGACATCCCCGTCATCCTGCTCACCGCGCGGCAGGAGGTCTCCGCCAAGGTGGAGGCGCTGGGCACGGGCGCCAATGACTACCTGGGCAAGCCCTTCAGCCCGCGCGAGCTGCTGGCGCGAATCGAAACGCAGTTGCGCCTGCGCGAAGCGGCGGTGCGCTCCGCGGAGAACGAGCGGCTGGCGGCCATCGGCCTGCTGACGTCGGGCTTCGCGCACGAGGTGCGCAATCCGCTCAACGGGTTGATGAACGCGCTGACGCCGCTGAAGGAGGTGCTGTCGGACAGCTCTCCGGACGCGGAGATGAGCCGCGCCATGGTGGAGGTGATGGAGGAGTGCGGCCAGCGCATCCGCCACCTCGCCGAGTCGCTGCTCGCCTTCACCCGCTCCTCCGACGCGCCCATCATGCTGTCGCTGGACACGCTGCTGGACTCGACGCTCGGCGTGCTGACGTGGAAGGTGCCCTCGGGTGTCACCGTGGAGCGGGCCTACGAATGCACCATGCCCATCCAGGGAGACCCCGGCTCGCTCAACCAGGTGTGGCTCAACCTCCTGGACAACGCCTTGCGCGCCGTGGGCGAGCAGGGCCGCGTCCGAGTCGCCACGGCCTGCCAGGGCGACGAGGCCGTCGTCACCATCAGCGACAACGGCGTGGGCATTCGCGCCGAGGACATGGAGCGGCTGTTCCAGCCCTTCTTCTCCACCCGCGCCGCGGGCGAGGGGACGGGCCTGGGCCTGGCCCTCAGCCGGCGCATCATCTTGAGCCATGGCGGGCGCATTCAGGTCCGCAGCACGCCGGGCAAGGGCACTCAGGTAGAGGTGCACCTGCCCCTTCGTCCCCCAGGGGGACGCTCCTCGTCAGGCAACGGCTCCGAGGGGCAGGGTGAGTCGCGCGTGGGTCGGCTGGGTTGAGGTGCGGGCTTCACGACGCGCCCTGACGTGAACTGAGCGGGCCAGGGGGCTGGGGAATTCTCGGCCGCCCCTGTTGTCCACTTGCGCATAGCTGTTGCGCTGTCTGCTACAGTCAAGTGCTCTTTCAGTCACACCCGACCACCGAAGCGAAGGAAACCACGGCATGCAAGGAACCGTAGCCGCGGGCGCTGCCCGCCAGGGGCACCCGCGAGGGCTGTATCTCCTGTTCTTCACCGAGATGTGGGAGCGCATGTCGTATTACGGCATGCGAGGCCTGCTCGTCCTCTTCCTCACGAGCAAGGTCAACGGTGGGTTCGGGTGGACCACTGGCGAGGCGCTCAGCCTTTACGGGACGTACACCGGCCTGGTGTATCTGACGCCCATCGTCGGAGGCTTCATCGCGGACCGGTTCATCGGTCAGCGCAAGGCCGTGGTGCTCGGCGGCACGCTGATGATGATCGGCCACCTCGTCCTGGCGCTCCCCAACGTGACGATGTTCTACGCGGGCCTGGGCTTCCTGATTGTGGGCAACGGCTTCTTCAAGCCGAACATCTCCACCATGGTGGGCGGGCTGTATGCGCCGGGAGATGGTCGTCGCGACAGCGCCTTCACCATCTTCTACATGGGCATCAACCTGGGCGCGATGCTGGGCAACTTCATCTGCGGCACCCTGGGTGAGAAGTACGGCTGGCACTACGGCTTCGGCTCCGCGGGCGTGGGCATGTTCCTGGGCCTCGTGGTCTTCATGCTGATGCAGAAGAAGCTCTTGGGCCCGGTGGGCCTGGCGCCGGTGAAGCCGTCGCTGGAGGCGCGGGCCAACGGTACCGCGGAGAAGAAGGGGTTCTCCAAGGACGAGATTGACCGCATCGTCGTCATCTTCATCATCGCGGTGTTCGTGGTGGCGTTCTGGACGGGCTTCGAGCAGGCCGGTGGCCTGATGAACCTCTACACGAACGAGAAGGTCGACCGGACGATGTTCGGCTGGGAGGTTCCCACCACGTGGTTCCAGAACTTCAACTCGTTCTTCATCGTCGCGCTGGCGCCGGTGTTCGCGGGGCTGTGGAGCTGGCTGTCGATTCGGGGCAAGGCTCCGAGCATCCCGGTGAAGATGGGCCTGGGGCTCGTCTTCCTGTCCACGGGCTTCGTCTTCATGCTGGGCGCGTCGAGCCAGAGCGCGACGATGGGCAAGGCGGCGGCGCACTGGGTCATCCTGGCCTACCTGTTCCACACCATGGGTGAGCTGTGCCTGTCGCCGGTGGGTCTGTCGATGGTGTCCAAGGTGGCGCCGGCGCGCATCGTCTCCGCGATGATGGGCGTGTGGTTCCTGGCGAACGCAGCGGCGAACAAGCTCTCCGGCGTCATCGGCGCGTACTCGGAGAAGCTGGGTGAGTTCGACGTGTTCCTCTACATCAGCCTGGGCACGGGCCTTTCGGGACTCATCCTGCTGGGCGTGGCGCCCATCCTGAAGCGGATGATGCACGGCACGGACGAAGAGAAGCCGCCCGCGCCCCAGGGCGCGTCGACGCAGGATGGTTCCTCGGTGGCCGCGGCCTGAGTCCAGACGACGAGAGGCGCGCTCCCTGAGGGAAGCGCGCCTCTTCGGGTGAAGAACCTGACGCCGGAGCTCCTCTCGGATTCGAGGGCTCCGGCGTTGCTCTTTTCTCAGGCCGACCGGGCGGTGATTCCCGCGGCGTTGCGCTCCTCGGTGGGGAGGGGCGCGGACGTCTGGAAGTAGTCGCGCACCACGTAGCGGCGGGCGACCAGCGTCATCCCCACGGCGGCGATGAGCGCCATGCCCGCGTAGAAGAAGAACTGCCCGGAGCCGGAGAAGATGTTGAGCGCCGCGGAGATGGCCACCGCCACGTTGGCCAGCGTGTTCGTCACCAGCCACACGCTCTGGATGGTGCCCTTCATCTCCCGGGGCGCCTGCGTGTACGCGAACTCCAGGCCCGTGGTGGACATGAGGATTTCGCCCAGCGTCAGCACGATGTACGGGAGTATCTGCCAGGAGATGTTCAGCACCGTGCCGCTCTCCATCGCCACCTGGAAGAAGCCGGCGATGATGAACGACACCGCGCCGAACACGAGCCCCAGCGGCATGCGCCGGAGCGGCGTCAGCTCCCAGCCGGAGCGCTGGAACAGCGGGTACACCACCGCCGTCAGCAGGGGGATGAGCAGCATCACCAGCAGCGGGTTGATGAACTGCATCTGACTGGGCTGGAAGGCGAACCCCAGGATGTTCAGGTCCATGGAGCGCGCCTGCACCACCCAGGTGGACGCCTTCTGGTCGAACAGCATCCAGAAGAACGGCACGAAGGGCAGCATCAGCCCGCTCACCCGGAACACCGCCTTGACGCCCTCCACCGACTCCGAGGGGTGCGCCGCCTTGGCGCCGTCCAGCCAGTGGCCGCCCTGGCCCCGGTTTTTCAGCGCGCTGCCCACCACTTTGAAGAACGAGTGCGGGTTGGCCCCCGTCGGCGGGACGATGACGTAGTGGCGCCGGCCCAACCAGAAGATGATGGTCGCGATGAACATCAACACGCCGGGGATGCCGAACGCGACGGCCGGCCCGAAGTTCTTGAGCAACAGCGGGATGAACAGCGACGCGAAGAACGAGCCGAAGTTGATGGTCCAGTAGAAGATGGCGAAGAGCTTCTTCACCAGGTGGCTGTTGGACTCGTTGAACTGGTCGCCCGCCATGGCCGCGACGCACGGTTTGATTCCGCCGCTGCCCACCGCAATCAGCGTCAGGCCCGCGAAGAAGCCCGTGGCGTTGTTCTCGAAGATGGCGAGAAACGCGTGGCCCACGCAGTACACGATGCTCAGCCAGAGGATGGTGCGGTACTTCCCGAAGAAGCGGTCCGCGAGATAGCCACCGATGAGCGGGAAGAAGTACACCCCCGCCATGAAGGTGTGCATCAGGCTCTTGCCCTGTGCCTCGCGCAGCCCTGAGTCGGGCACCGCGTTCTTCAACAGGTAGTCGATGAGGAACACCGTGAGGATGTTCCGCATCCCGTAGAAGCTGAAGCGCTCACACGCCTCGTTGCCGATGATGAACGGTATCTGCGGCGGGAACTTGTTGTTCTGCGCGGCGGGACTCTCAGCCATGAGGCGGGGTGCTCCCTGGTGGAGAAAGGTGGGGGCTCCAAGAAGACAAGAGGCCCAACCCTACCCAACGCGGGGCCCGGACTCCACCGAAGCCCCTCGCGGCACGTCCTCTCGTCCAGGCGGGCGGCCCTCTCCTCCACGGAGGGGCGACCTCCAACCCAGCCTCGCGGTCCGCCTGCCTTCAACCCGTGCGGGCCACGTGCTTCACGCTCCGCTTCGCAGTCCCACCGGAAATCTCCCGTCTGCCCAAGGCCCCGTTCCGGTGACAGTGCGTCTTTATTGATACACCTTAAGCGGGCTGGGCTGGTTTGACAGGAATTGATAAGGCCCTAGAATGCAACAGGCGTTGTCAATGATTTCGAGGCTCACACCCCACCTGTGAAGTCTTCCTCCAAGGTGGACGGGGGGTTGGGGGTGAATGAAGGCACCCTCAGCCCCCCGCTCCATGTTTTGGATGCGGTGGGAGTGCTCAGCCCGGTGCGGCGTGCTGCACGGGCGTCGAGCCATCCACGCGCTTGCCGACGCGAGCGCGCCGGCTCTTGCCCAGCACGTGCGCCAGGTAGCGGCCGGTGTGGCTGCCCTGAACCTTGGCGACGCTCTCCGGGGTGCCCACTGCGAGCACCTGGCCGCCGCCCGCGCCGCCCTCGGGGCCCATGTCGATGAGCCAGTCCGCGCTCTTGATGACATCCAGGTTGTGCTCGATGACGAGCACGCTGTTGCCCGCGGCCACCAGCCGGTTGAGCACGGACAACAGCTTGCGGATGTCCTCGAAGTGCAGGCCGGTGGTGGGCTCGTCGAGGATGTAGAGCGTGCGGCCGGTGGCCACGCGCGCCAGCTCTCGCGCCAGCTTGATGCGCTGGGCCTCGCCACCGGACAGGGTGGGGGAGGGCTGGCCCAGGCGGATGTAGCCCAGGCCCACGTCGCCCAGCGTCTGGAGCACGCGCATGAGGTCCTTGTGCGCGGAGAAGTGCTCCATGGCCTCGCGCACGCTCATGTCGAGCGTCTCCGCGATGTTCTTCCCCTTGTAGCGCACGCGCAGCGTCGCCTCGTTGAAGCGCTTGCCGGCGCACACCTCGCACGGCACGTACACGTCCGCCAGGAAGTGCATCTCCACCAGCTTGACGCCGTCGCCCTCGCACGACTCGCAGCGGCCGCCCTTGACGTTGAAGCTGAAGCGGCCCGGGCCGTAGCCGAACGTGCGCGCCTCCGGCGTCATCGCGAACACTTCACGGATGGCGTCGAACAGCTTGGTGTACGTGGCGGGGTTGCTGCGCGGGGTGCGGCCAATGGGCCGCTGGTCGATGTCGATGACCTTGTCCAGGTGCTCGAAGCCCAGCACGGCCTTGTGCTTCCCGGGAGACTCGCGGCTGTCGTACAGGTGCTTGGCGAGCGCGGGGTAGAGAATCTCGTTGATGAGCGTGGACTTGCCCGCGCCGGACACGCCGGTGACGGCGGTGAAGATGCCCAGCGGAATCACCGCATCCACGTCGCGCAGGTTGTTCTCCTTCGCCCCTTGAATCACCAGCTGGTGCTTGGGATTGGGCGCGCGGCGCTGCTCGGGGATTTCAATCTCCAGCCGCCCGGACAGGTAGCCGCCGGTGGTGCTGTTCTCGTCCGCCATCACCTGCTTCGGCGTGCCCTGGGACACCACCTGTCCCCCCAGCTCGCCGGCGCCCGGGCCGAAGTCCACCAGCCAGTCCGCCTCCTCCATCGTCTCCTCGTCGTGCTCCACGACGATGACGGAGTTGCCCAAATCCCGCAGGCGCTTGAGCGTCGTCAGGAGCTTGCCGTTGTCGCGCTGGTGCAGGCCGATGGAGGGCTCGTCCAGGATGTAGATGACGCCCGTCAGCTCGCTGCCCATCTGCGACGCCAGCCGGATGCGCTGGCTCTCGCCGCCCGACAGCGTGGACGCGGTGCGGTCCAACATCAGATATCCCAGGCCCACGTCGACCAGGAAGGACAGGCGACTGCGAATCTCCTTCAAGAGCTCCGTGGCGATCTTCCGCTCCTGCGCCGTCAACCCCAGCTCGCCCAGGAACCCGAGCGCGTCGGAGATGGTCAGCCGGCTCAGGGCGACAATCGAGTGCCCGTGCACCTTCACCGCGCGGCTCTCCGGCCGCAGGCGCTCGCCCTTGCAGGAGGGGCAGGGCTTGTTGCTGAAGTACTTCTGCAGCTCGGTGCGCCGGGCCTCGGACGTGGTCGTCTTGAAGTTGCGCATCAAGCGCTCGACGAGTCCTTCCCACTCCATCTTGTACTGGCCGTTCTCGCCCCACTCGACGGTGAAGCTCTTGCCCTTGCCGCCGTTCATCAGCGTGTCGCGCTCGCGCTTGGACAGCTTCCCGTAGGGCACGTCCAAATCAATCTTGAACGCCTTCGCCAGGCTCTCCACGAAGTCCGCCGTCCAGCCCTCGCCGCGATTCATGCCGCTGGCCCAGGGTTCAATGGCGCCGTCGCGGATGCTGCGCGACGGGTCCGGGACGATGAGGTCCGGGTCCATCTCCGGCCGGGTGCCCAGGCCGTTGCAGTCCGTGCACATGCCCAGCGGGTTGTTGAAGGAGAACGACGCGGGCGTCAGGTCGCCAAAGGAGATGCCGCAGGCGGGGCACGCGTTCAGCTCGCTCATCACCCGGTCCGACGTGGACGCGCCCGCCTCGTCGGTGATGATGAGGGTGCCCTTGCCCTCGCGCAGCGCCGTCTCCACCGAGTCGGTGAGTCGCGTCTTGATGTCCGGCTTGAGCACCAGCCGGTCAATGACGAGCTCGATGTCGTGCTTGGACTTCTTGTCCAGCTCGACGCGCTCCTCCAGGCTCTTGAGCTTCCCGTCGATGCGGGCGCGGGCGAAGCCGCGCTTCTGTGCCTCGGTGAGCAGGTCCTTGTGCTCGCCCTTGCGGTTGGTGACCAGCGGCGCCAGCACCTGCACCTTGCTGCCCGCGGGCATCTTCAGGATTTCGTCGACGATCTGCTGCGCGCTCTGCTTGCCCACCTTTCGGCCGCAGTTGGGGCAGTGCTGCACGCCGATGGAGGCGTAGAGCACGCGCAGGTAGTCGTGCACTTCCGTGACGGTGCCCACCGTCGAGCGCGGGTTGTTGCTCGCCGCCTTCTGCTCGATGGAGATGGTGGGCGACAGGCCCCGGATGGTGTCGTACTTGGGCTTCTCCATCTGCCCGAGGAACTGGCGGGCATAGGCGGAGAGGCTCTCGACGTAGCGTCGCTGACCTTCCGCGTAGAGCGTGTCGAAGGCGAGCGAGCTCTTGCCGGACCCTGAGACTCCCGTGAAGACGACGAGCTTCTTCTTCGGGATGTCCAGGGAGACGTTCTTGAGGTTGTGCTCCTTGGCGCCTCGGAGGGAAATGACGTCGGGCTCGGACATGATGGGCGGGCGATTTACCACTGAATAGGTGTTCCGGTAGTGGGAAAACTCGTGACGGTGGGTGGATGGTCGTCAACGCGCGGCGTTGCGCCGCCACTCCCACCCGAGGCCGGCCTCCAGGCGTGCGGCCCGAGAGCACTGGAGGACGGCGGGGGAATCCGATAGAGGGGGCGCCCTCCATGACACCCCGCTGGGTCCTCCCCGTGCGCTTCCGCGGCACGCCGCTGCTCGTCTTCTCGAGCGTGCTGTTCGCGGTGATGGCGCTGTGTACCCGCCTGCTCTCCGGCCGCCTGTCTCCAGGCCAGGTGGCGTCCGGCCGCTTCCTCATCGGCCTGCTCTTCCTCGCCATCTACTATCCGGTGATGGGCCGCGGGCCCCGCTTCGGTCGCCTGCCGCTGTGGTGCTTGCGCGGCATCTTCGGCGGCGCGGCCGTCTATCTGTACTTCGTCGCCATCGACCGGATGACGGTGGGCCCCGCGGTGCTGCTCAACGCGTGCTGGCCCATCTACGCGGCCATCATCGGCTGGGCCTTCTTGAAGGAGCGGGTGACGGGCCCCCTGCTCGCGGGACTCTTGCTCACCACGGTGGGCGCGGGGCTCGTCATGTGGAGCACGATGGACGGCGGCGTGTCGCTGACCCTGGGCCTGGGCGCGTGGGCGGGCATGGGCTCCGCGGTGCTGGGCGGCGCGGCGGTCGTCGTGGTGCGCGCGCTGCGCCACGAGACGGACGCGGCCACCGTCTTCCTCTCCTTCTGTCTGTTCGGCCTGCTGTTCAGCCTGCCCTTCGCGCTGCACGACTGGAGGCCGCTCGGCTGGGATGTCGCCCTTCCTCTTCTGGGCGTGGGTTTGACCTCCGTGGTGGCACAGATGACCTTCACGTATGCGTTTGGCTACGTCACCGCGGTGGCCGGCGGCGTCGCCACGCAATTGACGCCCGTCTTCTCCTGGGTGCTGGGCGCGGTGCTGCTGGGCGAGGCCGTCTCGCCGCTGGCCGTGACGGGCGCCCTGGTGTGCATGGCGGGCGTTCTCTGGGGCACGGGAATGCTGGACCGCTGGCGCTCCGCGTCGGCCCGCACCGCGACTTGAGCCCCGGATGGGTGGCGGTTTCTCCTGACTGTTACCCGCCGTTCCTGAAGGAATTCCAGTCCCACCTGCTCTGTGGGAAATGTTGTTCCCACGTCGGGGAAGGACCTTTCCCAGGCAGGCCCACGGCTTGCCACGTTGGCCGGTGGACTTCGGACCCCTCTTTGGTCCGGGCACTCGGGTTGCAAAGCGCCCCCTCCGCCGGAATCGCGGGGTGCGAGGCCGCGCGGGATCCGGGCTTGGGGAGTCGTGGGGAGGCAGGCATGCGACGTGTGTTTTGGGTGGCGTGGGTGGCGGCGGCGTTGGTCTTTGGGATGGGCTGTGAGCGCCCGTCCTCGCAGAGAGCGAAGAGCGCCTTCGTGGTGCGCCCCGAGACCATCGACTTTGGCCCCGCGGCGCTGGGTCGCACCAAGAGCTTCAAGCTGAAGGTGACCAACGCTGGCCGCGCGTCGTACCGCGTGGAAGGCGCCGTCTCCAGCATCCCCAACGTGTCCGTGCCTCCGTTCGAGCCGTTCACCCTGGGCGCGGGGGCGGAGCGCGAAATCGAGGTTCACTTCAAGCCGGACGTCGAAGGCTCCGTGCAGGGCTCGCTGGAGCTCCTCACGGATGCGGACTCACAGGGCGAGGTGCCGGTGTCCGGGCGGGGCGTGAAGGCCTTCCTGGAGGTGCCCGACACGGAGCTGGACTTCGGCAACGTGTCCATGGGCTTCGTGGAGATGCGGCAGGTGACGGTGCGCAACACGTCGGACGTGGACACGGCGCTGGGCCTGTCCGTCCAGGGCGCGGACGCGGACCAGTTCACCGCGGAGCGCGGCGAGCCGGAGATGCTGGCCCCCGGTGAGCAGCGCGTGCTGTCGGTGGCCTTCGCGCCTCGGCGACTGGGCTTCGCGACGGCGGAGCTGCGTGTCGTGGTGTGCGAGGGCTGTGAGCCGGCCGTGGTGCCGCTCAAGGGCATGGGCGTGGCCTCCAAGCTGGAGGTGACGCCGCTGCGCCTGGACTTCGGGCGCGTGGCGCTGGGGGCCAGCGCGGAGCAGTCCATCACCGTGCGCAACCAGGGCACGGAGCCCCTGCGCTGGTCGGGCGTCGACCTTCAGGCCAATCCCGGCGGTGTCTATCGCGTGGTCAGCGAGCCGGTGCTCAGCGGTGGCATCCTGCCCCCGAGCGCCAGCGTGGAGGTGCGCGTGGCCTTCACGCCCGTGGTGCTGGGGCGCGCGGGTGAGGGCCGGGT
>NZ_VIFM01000207.1 GCF_006636215.1 Myxococcus llanfairpwllgwyngyllgogerychwyrndrobwllllantysiliogogogochensis
CCCCCACCCCTCGCGTCAGGTCCAGCACCACGCAGGCGAAGGCCCCACTCCGGGCGAGCTGCACCGCCGCCCATACCCGCTGCTCGGGCGCCTTGGGACGAACGATGAGCAGCCGCTCCAGGTCCACGCCCTGCGCCGCGGCCGCCGGGGGATAGAGCTCACGCGGCCCATCCACCCACGCGCACAGCCGCTCCTCCCGGTGCGCCGCCGCCACCGCGCTCAGCGCCAGACTGGTCCGCCCGGAGGCCGCCTCTCCGCACAGCTCCACCGCCTGTCCCAGCGGGAAGCCGCCCGAGGGCAGCAGCGCGTCCACCGCCTCCATCCCCGTGCGAAGGACGGACAGGTAGCGCCGGGGCGCCGCCTGCAACTGGCGGATCCTCTCCCGGAGCTGATCCACGACCGAGCCCGCCGGGCCCACCCGCTGCTCCAAAGCCGCGCCCATCTCGCCTCCTCGCCGGAACCCGGCACACCGAACGTCCGACTGGACGGCAGTTCAGTATGCTCACGGGTCTGACGTGCGCCCGCCCAGGACGCACGGCGATGGGTGAGGCGACACGACGCACCGGCTCGGATCCCCTGGCCCGAGGCCAGGGATCTCAAGCCCCTGCACGTCCTAGCCGGCGCAGATGACCTTCACTTCCACCTTCTCGTCATCCGCCCGGCGCAGGCAGCTGCCGCCGAAGTAGATGCGCGCGGGGCGCTCCTCGCCGGACGGCTCGTACGTCAGGTCGCCCGCGGCCACCGAGCACCGCTCCACCGTGCCCCCGGCGCGCGTCAGCTCCACCTGCGCCAGCCGCGGATCCGGCAGGTTCACCACGTCCAGGCTCTGCGCCACCGCGGCCAGCTCGGCGATGCCCAGCAGCGTGTCCCGGTAGCTCGCCCGGCAGATGGAATCCAGGTTGTCGAACTTCGTGTCGAACTTCTCCGACATCGCCCGGTGCCGATGCCCGGGCCCGTACGACGTGGGGCAGTCCACGTTGCGCACGTACGTGCCCTGCGGCGTGACGTCGAGCACCAGCTCCGCCCGCTTGTCGCTCAACGCCACCGGTCCCACCGTGGCCCAGAGCACCTCGCGGCGCCCGCCCTTCGAATCCCGCAGGGAGCTGAAGAACTCGAAGTACTCGTCCACCGTCGTCAGCAGCGCCGCGTTCTCGCTGCACTTGTCCACCGACGTGTCGTCCGGGACGGTGACCGGAGGCGGACGCAACTTGGAGCTGCAGTCCTCCTCGTCCGTCACCACGACCACCAGCAGCCGAGCCCCATCCCGAAGGAAGCCGCCGTTGCCTCCCTCGCCGATGGAGGTGTTGGCCAGGGGCTCGGAGACCGCCAGGCGCACGGCCTCGAAGGGGGACTCCTGCCCGCTGCCCGCCGTGCCCTGCTGCACCAGCCGACGGAAGCGCTCCAGCAGGTGCTCGTCCGTGCTCTCGATGTAGCGCGCGTCCGAGGGCTGTCCATCCGCCTCCGGAACAGCCTGGAGATGTCCCGACTCGGCGGGGTATTCGCGGTATTGCTCCACACCCTGGAAGAGGATCCGCCGGTACACGGACGTGGTGATCACCCCCACGCGGAAGTCCTGCGTCACGCCGCCGCCCTCCTGGAGGGCCTTGATGAACGCGGGCAGCTCGGTGGCGATGCCGGCCTGCTCCTCGGCCATGGAGGCCGAGTTGTCGATGACGAAGAGGATGTCCGTCTTCTGCGGAGCCACCACCGGGGACTCGCTCTGACACTTGCCCGGAAGGGTGGATCCCGCCTCGTCGACAGGCGACGTACAGGACGCCACCCAGAGGGCCGGCAAGAGGAGCAGGGGGGCACAGGGCTTCAACTTCATGGCGGCCTCCTAAGAGGCGGCGCGCCCAGGCGGCGCGACGCATCAGGGCTGGGGGGGCGAGCATGCCCCACCCCAGGCCCGGACGCGAGACAAGGTGCAGCGTCTGGCATCCGACTTGGACGTGGAAAATCGCACACGGCGTTTGCCATGGGCGTTTTGGTTGTTACGTTGGTTCATCTGCCGCAAGAAACCGACAGATGTTCACCGGCTCGGCCGCTCGCACGGCCGGGCTTGAAGACGAAGGAAGAGGCCGAACTTCATGTCCGATGAGAAGAAGAAGGGCACCGCCGCGAGCGCCATGCCCACCGCGATGGCCCCTCCCGGGCTCATCAACAAGGAAGACATCCCGCAGGTGCTCCCCATCCTGCCCCTGCGCAACAGCGTCTTCTTCCCCGGCGGCGTGCTCCCGCTGGCCGTCGGCCGTCAGAAGACCATTGCCCTGATCAAGGACGCGGTACGCGACGACCAGGTCATCGGTGTCGTCACGCAGCGCCGCGCCGAAGAAGAAGATCCGGGCGCCGCCGACCTCTACACCATGGGCACCGTCGCCCGCATCGTGAAGCTGCTCAAGATGGGCGAGGACAACTACTCGCTCGTGGTGCAGGGACTCGCCCGTTTCCGGGTGGTGGAGCTGGTCCAGGAAGCCCCCTACCTCAAGGCCCGCGTCGACGCGGTGGAGGACAAGACCTCCGCTGAAAACGTCGAAGTGGAGGCCCTGGGCATCAACCTCAAGAAGCTGGCGCGCGAGGTCATCGAGCTGATGCCCGAGCTGCCGGCCGCCGCCACCGAACTGGTGGAGAGCATCACCCACCCCGGCCATCTGGCGGATCTGATCGCCGCCAACGTGGACGTGCCGATCGAGGAGAAGCAGGCCGTCCTGGAGACGGTTGATCTCAAGGCGCGGATGAAGCTCGTGCTCGAGCTGCTCAACCGCAAGCGGGAGATCCTCAAGCTCTCCAACAAGATCGACTCCGCCGTGAAGGGCGAGATGTCGAAGACCCAGCGCGAGTACTACCTGCGCCAGCAGCTCAAGGCGATCAAGGAAGAGCTCGGGGAGATGGGTGAGGAGGAAGAGGAGCTCGACGAGCTCCAGGAGCGCCTGAAGAAGGCGGCCCTGCCTCCCGACGTGGAGAAGGTGGCGAACAAGGAGCTCAACCGCCTGAAGACCATTCCGGCGGCCTCCAGCGAGTACACCGTCGCGCGCACCTACCTGGATTGGATCGCCGACCTGCCGTGGTCGAAGATGTCCGAGGACAACCTCGACATCGAGAACGCCCGGCAGCAGCTGGACAAGGACCACTTCGGCATCAAGAAGGTCAAGAAGCGCATCCTGGAGTACCTGGCGGTGCGCAAGCTGAAGAACGACATGCGCGGGCCCATCCTGTGCCTCGTCGGTCCTCCGGGCGTCGGCAAGACGTCGCTGGGTCAGAGCGTGGCCAAGGCCACGGGCCGCAAGTTCGTGCGCCTGTCCCTGGGCGGCGTGCGTGACGAGGCGGAGATCCGCGGCCACCGGCGCACCTACGTCGGCGCGCTGCCCGGCCGCTTCATCCAGAGCATGAAGAAGGCCGGCACCAAGAACCCGGTCATGATGCTCGACGAAATCGACAAGCTCGGCGCGGACTTCCGCGGCGACCCGAGCGCGGCGCTGCTCGAGGTGCTGGATCCGGAGCAGAACAACACGTTCAGCGACCACTACCTCGACGTGCCGTTCGACCTGTCGAAGGTGATGTTCGTCGCCACGGCGAACCAGCTCGACCCCATCCCCGGTCCGCTCCGCGACCGCATGGAGATCATCGAGCTGTCCGGCTACACGTTCGAGGAGAAGCAGAGCATCGCGCGCATCCACCTGGTGCCCAAGCAGCTCAGGGAGCACGGCCTCAGCGCGGATCACATCGAGATCACCGACGAGGCGTTGCTGACGCTGACCACCTCGTACACCCGCGAGGCGGGCGTGCGTAACCTCGAGCGGCGCATCGCGGACATCTGCCGCGCGGTGGCGGTGGAGGTCGCTGGCGGGAAGATGGACAAGCAGACCATCGACTCCGAGCGCGTGAAGGAGGTCCTCGGGCCCGAGATGTTCTACTCGGAGGTCGCGGAGCGCACGGAGGTTCCGGGCGTAGCCACGGGCCTGGCCTGGACCGCGGCGGGTGGCGACCTGCTCTTCATCGAGGCGACCAAGATGGCGGGCAAGGGCGGCATGACGCTCACCGGCCAGCTGGGCGACGTGATGAAGGAGAGCGCGACGGCGGCGCTGAGCTACCTGCGCAGCAAGTCCGAGCAGTTGGGCATCAGCTCCAACTTCCTCGAGAAGACGGACCTGCACCTGCACTTCCCGGCGGGCTCCATCCCCAAGGATGGTCCTTCCGCTGGCGTCACCATCCTCACCGCGCTCACCAGCCTCCTGACGGGCATCCGGGTGCGGCACGACACGGCGATGACGGGCGAGGCCACGCTGCGTGGTCTGGTCCTGCCGGTGGGTGGCATCAAGGAGAAGGTGCTGGCGGCGCACCGGGCGGGCATCAAGCGGGTCATCCTGCCCGAGCGATGCCGCAAGGACCTGGTGGACGTGCCGGATCAGGCCAAGAACGAGCTGGAGTTCATCTTCGTCACGCAGATGGACGAAGTGCTCAAGGCCGCGCTGGAGACGTCGCCGTTCAAGTCGTCGGCGGGAACGCCGGGTGGCGAGCCGGGCAAGGAGCCGCTGCCTCCCCAGGCCGCGGATGCCAGCTCTCCCGAGGTCCGCGCTTAAGCGCGCAGGCCGCTGAGATGTGACACGGGCAGGTTCCTCTTCCGAGGGACCTGCCCGTTGTCTTTGCGGGTCTCGGCGACGTCAATGCCGCGTCGGAGGCGTGTCCTGCGCGTCGGGCCGGGAGAGCCGCTGGGCGAGCAGGCCGAGCAGCTCCTGGGTGGAGAGCCGGCCCGCGCCGTCCTTGCCCTCGAGCACGTCCGCGACGAGCGCGCGCTTGTGCTCGTGCAGGGAGAGCATCTGCTCTTCAATCGTGCCGCGCGCCACCAGTCGGTAGACGGTGACGGGACGCTCCTGACCGATGCGGTGCGCGCGGTCCGAGGCCTGGTCCTCCACGGCCGGGTTCCACCACGGGTCCAGGTGGATGACGCTGTTCGCGGCGGTGAGGTTGAGGCCGAAGCCACCAGCCTTGAGGGAGATGAGGAACAGCGGCGCGGTGCCCTCCTGGAAGGCCTTCACCGCTTCCGCGCGGGCCCTGGGGGCCGTCTGCCCGTCCAGGTACTCGTAGGTGATGCCCCGCGCGTCCAGCACCTCTCTCACCAGCGCCAGGTGCGAGGTGAACTGGCTGAAGACCAGCGCGCGGTGGCCCTCGGAGCGCAGCTCCTCGACGAGCTCCAGGAAGCGCTCCAACTTGGAGGACTCCACGCGTGACTCGGCGTCATAGAGGCGCGGGTGCGAGGCCAACAGTCGCAGCCGGGTGAGGGCCGCGAGCACCTCGAAGCGCTGCTCGTGCTCGCGCTCACGCCGCTCGCGCATGACCTCCGGACGAGACTCCAGCGAGGAGATGGCCGCCAGTCGCGCGTCCTCGTACAGCGTCCACTCCGCCGAGGACAACACGACGGGCACACGCACGTCGGTGCGCGGGGGAAGCTGCGCCTCCACCTGGGCCTTGGTGCGGCGAAGCAGGAAGGGTTGCAGCACGCGAGCGAGCGCAGGGGCCGCCGTTGGATCCACCCGTCGCTCGATGGGAATCGCGAACCGGGTGCGGAACGCCTCGTGACTGCCGAGCAGCCCCGGGAAGACGAGCGAGAACACGCTCCACAGCTCTCCCAGGTGGTTCTCCAGCGGGGTGCCGGAGAGGGCGAACTTGAAGTCTCCCTGGAGCGCCCTGGCGGCGCGGAAGCGATGCGTGCCGGCGTTCTTCAGTGCCTGGGCCTCGTCGAAGACGATGGTGGCGAAGCGCAGCTCGGACAGCCGGCCGATGTCGCGCGTCAGCAGGCCATAGCTGATGACGAGCACGTCCCGAGGCCCCAGTCGTTCGAGCAGACCGCCCCGGTCCGCCGCCTCGGAGAAGAGCCGCATCCGCAGCGAGGGCGCGAAGCGCTTCGCCTCGTCCATCCAGTTGAAGGCCACGGAGGTGGGCGCCAGCACCAGCGCGGGTCCGTGCTTGCTTCGCTCCAGCAGCACGGCCAGGGCCTGCACCGTCTTGCCCAGGCCCATGTCATCCGCCAGCACCGCGCCCGCGCCCCATGACGCCAGCCGCGTGAGCCAACGGAAGCCCTCCGCCTGATAGTCGCGCAGCTCCGTCTTCAGCGTCGCGGGCACCTTCGGCTTCAGCTCCTTCGCGGCGAAGATGCGCTGGACAAGGCCCTGCCAGGTCTTGTCCGCCTCCAGCTCGGCCCCCGCGCCACTCAGGGCGGACAGGGACTCCGCGGCGGCCGGGCCCACTTCCAGTCCGTGCCGCGATTGGTGGGCATGGTCCGCCAGTCGCTCCAGGTGCTGGCGCAGCGCCTCTTCGACCTCCACATAGGTCTGGTCCTTCACCAGGACGAAGCGCTCCTTGCGGCGCGCGGCATCGAGCAGCCGCGCCAGCTCCACGCGCTCCCCCTGCACCGCGAGCCCGCCGAGCATTCCAAACCAGTCCCGCTTGCGCTCGACGGAAATCTGGAGCGCGCTGGCGCCACGGTGGGCCGCGATTCGCAGCGGCGAGCCCAACCACTCCAGCTCCGGAGCAGGCTCCAGCTCCTGACACGCGGCGAGCAGTGCAAGCGCGCCCTGCACTCCCGAGAACGAATAGGAGAAGGGCATCACCTGCGGCTCCGCGAGGCCGAAGGGCAGGCGCGTCTGGAGCGACTCGGCCAGCGCGAGTTCCTTCACGAAGTCGCGCACCGTGTGGACCGCGTCGTTGCCACGGCGCACGTAGACATCCCGGGGTCCCTCGCCAGGGATGAAGGAGGCACTGTCCGGGAGGGCACGCACGCGCAGGTCCGCGCGCACCGCGCCGCCCGGCTCGATTTCGAGCCGCAGCACCGGAAGCTGGAGCACGGGGACGCGCTCACCCATGACTCCGCGAGGCAGGGCCACGGGCAGGCGCACGGCCAGCTTCGCCAGCTTCTCCAGCAGCACGCCATGGCTCTCCGGCGGGAAGACGTTGCCGTGGCGCTGAAGCACCGTGACGAGCGCGCGGACCTCCGGGCCCACGTCCAGGAGCGTGAGCCGACGCGCGCCCTCGTCCCAGAGGAAGAGGGCCTCCTCGGGCTTCGACTTGCGCACGCGGTCCACCATCGACGCGGACAACGTCGCGCCCTCCACTCCCGCGGTGACGACGACCGCCCCACCCCGCTCCACCGCGACGATGCCCACCTTGGCGCGCTCGACCTGGACCAGCAGGTCCTGCGTCCCTTCCTGGTAGAGCCGGGGATGGTCCACCAGTTCGACGAGCAGCGCGCGCGAGGCGGGCCCGTCGTTGTCCGGGAGCAAGGACGCGAGGCGCGCGTCGAGGGAGGACAGCTGCGCGCCGTGCTCTTGCAGCAGCTTGCGCCGGCTCACCTTCGCCCCCGTCGAGCGCTGGCCCTTCTTGGTGCGCCGGTGCACGTACGGATGCACCTCCACGCCGTAGCCCTCGATGACGTCGACGCGCCAGGAGACCTCCACTCCCGAGCCGCTTCCGAGCCCCTCGTCGAGCGCGCGCTCCAGCGCCCGGAGCGTGCGGTCCCACCCCGGCCGCACCAGCTCATCGAGCGTCTCGCCGAAGCCCTCCGTCCAGGGTTGGCGCAGCCACAGCAGCACCGTGTCGATGGCCGCGAGCAGATGGACACAGGGCGGCGCGCCACAGGTGCAGTCGGCCTGCACGGAGGTGGGCGTGAAGGTCAGGCTCGCCTCAGGAAGGATGAACCCCATCTGCGCGCCGTAGGGCAGCTCCGAGCAGCGCGTCTCACGGAAGCGGAAGCCCGGGAGCTCGGGGTCGAGCTGGAGCGCGTCGCGACTCAGCGCGCTCGTGGGACGCGGAGCGACGGTGCCGGGCGCGCGGGAGCGGAGGTCCAGGAGCAGGCCGTGGACGCGGTGCGTGCGAACGTCCTGAGGGGGCGCGAGGCGCTCGGGGAGCGAGGCCCGGGTCTGCTCCGCGTTCCGCCGCTCCTCTTCCACGAAGCGCCATGCGAGCAGCGGGAGCAGCTCCTTCATCTTCGGAGATGGGAGGGACTCCTGGCTCCAGCGGGTTCGCGCCTCCTCGCTGAGCATCTCCACCAGGCGGCGGCGCGCGGTCGCTGGACGGGCCTGGGGCAACAGCGCGGCGTCCACCAGGGGCGTCAACACCGTGAGGCTCAAGCGGGACAGATGCTCGATGCCCTGCTCCCGCAACCAGGACCGCAGTGCGCCCTCCGTGGCGAAGTGTGGGACAGACGAGGGAACAGGCTGCGGGCGCTCCACGGACATGGCCCTTCGCTTCTTCGCGAAGCGGCGGGGAAACGCAAGCGCCACGGCGAGGCGGACGGGCAGGCAACCCACCTTCCACGACTTCCGCTTTCCTGCCCTTCCACGGCACACTGCGGAACGACGCTCCCTTGCCAGGCGTCGCACCTGCCATGACCAAATCCGCTGGAGTGTGGGGACTGGGCTTCATCCTGCTCGCCGGGCCCGCGTGCCTGCGAGCCTCGACGGAGGCAAAACCGGCCCCCCTGCCCGTCGACCCGGCCGCGGTGAAGGAGTCGGTGGAGGGCAACCGCACCTCCCTTCCCACCGCGCCGGCCGAACCCAAGGGCGTGGTCGTCGAACCTCCCACGAAGCCACCGTCCGGAGAGCCCGAGGCCCTCCGCTCGTCGCCCAAATGGCCCGCTTCCGGGGCGCCCCTGACGCTGGTGTCGGCACGCTTTCCGCAGGGCTTCGGCAAGCAGCGCGTGTACCTGGACGCGGGACATGGAGCGGAGGGGAACACCGGCACCCGGTCCGTCACCTGTGAGGACGAAGAGGTCTTCACGTTGCGCGTGGCGGAGGACCTGGCCCGGCGCCTGGAGGCCACGGGGCGATTCGACGTGCGCATCAGCCGCAAGTCGGGGCAGCGAGTCGCCTACGCGGACCGGCTCGCGGAGGCCGAGCGTTGGGGCGCGCACGTGCTGGTAAGTCTGCACTCGGACTCCCGGGGGACGGCGCACCCGTGGTCACCCACGGAGGGCCAGGAGTGCAACCGGCAAGATGAGACGCCAGGGTTCAGCGTGCTCTGGTCCCAGGAGGCCGAGCCTCCCCTCCAGGCACGACGGGCCACGCTGGCGCGGGCGCTCGCCCGGAACCTGTCCCAGGTGGGATTCCTGCACTACGACGGCGTGGACTACACGGGGCTCTATGCCGCTGACTCCGCGCAGGCCGGGGTCTTCGTGGCGAGAGAGCCCACGCACCGACGAATCTTCGTGCTGCGCAAGCCGACCATCCCTTCCGTCATCATCGAGACGCACCATGCGCTCGACTTCGAGGAAGCCGCGCGGTGGCGTGAGGAGCGCACGCTGGAAGCCTTTGGCTCCGCGGTGACGCAGGGGCTCGTGGACGCCTTCACGCCATCTCTCGTCGCCGCGCCCCAGGCGAACAGCCGCTAGGTTCTGTCCCTTCGACTGTCGAGGAGGTCACTGAGTGGCCCGGTGGTGGGACGACGCTGCCACCACCAGTCACTTCCCGCTTCGACCGACCACCACCTGGAGAGAGCGCGCCCCGCATCATCGACCGTCGCTGCCCGGTACTTCTCATCGGCAGCGGCGACCAGGGACCTGAGCTTCTCCACGAGAGGAGCAGAGCATTCGCCCAGCAGTTGCTCCACGGCATCGCGCCGATACAGATACTCCGCGAACTCCTCCGCCAGGCTCTTGGTGTCGTCCACGTCCTCCGCGAATAGCAACCAGCTCGCCAGGAGGATTTCGAACGAAAGGCGCTTCCCCCTGGCGTGATGCCTGGCCGTCAGATCATCCAAGACAGCCTGTTCTTCGGGGGTGAAGGGGGGGAGATAACTTCTCGTCTTGCGATATCTCCGCACAATGCCCGCTCGCGTGGGCGGGCTGAACGGAGCTACAGCCCGACGCTCGATGGCTTGTCGGTACATCTCCCGCAGCGCGGCCATGTCGGGCGCGAGCTGGATGATTTGGTTCATGGCCTCATCGGCCACTTCCCACACGTCACCCACGCGCTTGCTTCGCAGCCTCCGGGTGAGCGGGGCAGGCCACATCGCGGCCAAGAAGTAGAGTTGGACCGGCCAGTCAGCGAGCTGAATGGTCAGCGAGGTGGGCTCTCGCCTCACGTCACGTCGGCCGATAGTGGAGGTCATGAAGACCCAGTTGTCGCCCTCCGCCAGAAGCAGTCTTTGCAGAGTCCTCCCCGTTGGTGCTTCATCTCTGGCGAGGTCGTAGTAGCCCCGAGAGAAGCGAATCCGATGTTCCCAGCGGGCAAGGCAGTCGAGGTGCAGCCGCGCGTCACTGAAGCGCGAGAGTTCATCGTCTTCAGGGAATGGGCAGACGGAGCCATCGATCTTCACTGAAAGACGATCCGGGTCCGTGCTCCCGCAGATGGCGCAGGCTCTCGTATCTCCTGATTCAGGTCGCATGGCTCACTCGTCGGTCACGATGGAGGGTCAGCGCAGCCAGGCGAAGGCACGCTCGAGCTGGGCCACCGCGTCGTCGAGATAGCAGCGACCATGCGCCAAGAGCACCCGCTGAGGCTTCCATCCGAGCATCCGTTGGTAACAGGCGCGCGCTTGAGGCTTCCGGCCGAAGGACGTCGCCTGCACCTCGCGAGGCGTCTGTCCCGGCCACATCGTGCCTCCGAGGCTCAGCACCCACCGGAAACGCGCCTGGACGCGCTCGGGTTCGAGCGCCATGACCATGTCCGCGAGGATCAACGTCGCTGAGTCCTTGTGGAAGAACACGACCTCTTCGACGAAGCGGCTCCCTCGGAAGATGAGTTGTTCGAAGTCATTCGCCCAGGCCTCGGGGGCGCCATCCTGGAGGTCGGCGTCGAATGGGACGTCGAGCTTCTGCGAGCGTGCGCGCTCACGAACTCCCGGCGAGGCCCAGACCGTCGCGTGCGGGTAGCGCGCCTTCCAGGCTGGGATGGCCGCGTAGTGGAACCGGTTCGGCGACACGAGGTGCTCGACACGCCCGAGCGCATCGACCTCCGCGAACAGCTCGGGCGTGGGCGCCGTGGGAGACCAGAGCCACAAGCCCCCCGAGCGCAGCCGGATGATGACCATGCGCGTGGGGAATGGCAGCGTCACCGGGCCATAGCTCATCTTCGCGACGGGCCCGTCCACCCACCAGAGGCCCTCGGCGAGCGGCTTGAGCGTCGAGAGTGGACCATAGGGACGTATCCCATCGGTCCACTCGCTGAGTTCGTGGGCGCTCTCGCGGTTTCCAGTCGTCATGGCCCTGTCATAACAACTCCGGGACGACGTGCACTTCGACTATGTGCCCGCGTCCCGGTCCTCGTCAGCCTCTTCGTCCCCGAGGATGCGCGCCAGTCGCGAGGCCAGTGCATGGACGTACGGCGCTCGCAGCACGCTGTAGTGGTCACCGGCGACGTCCTCCAACTGGAGCTGTTCCTGTGGGACCCAGCGCGACCACCCATGGCTCGCGTCCACGGCCCGCTCGCGCCTCGCGTCCTTCGCGCGGAGAAGCAGCATGGGCCCGGCGTAGGGTCCTGGACGATACGTGGACAGTGCTCGGAGGTTTGCTCGCGTCACGTCTCGCCAGGCTCGAAGGTCGGTGTCCCGGACCTCGGGAGGCAGCCAGCCGGCGACACGTGCATGTTCGGCGAATCGGGCGAGCTGCCCGTCTTCCGTAAGGCCCATGAGCAACTCCGGACGCAGCGTCGATTCCGACCCCGCCGCACGCGCCAGATCCATCGCCATGCCCGTGAGCAACAGCGCGTCCTCGGGCACTGTCATGAGGGATTCGTCCCCTGGAGCGAAGCTGTCGAGGAGCACGAGTTGTTCCACCCGCTGCCCCTGTCGCTCCAGTTCACGCGCCATCTCGAAAGCGATGACGCCACCCATGGACCAGCCGCCCAGGATGTAGGGACCCTCCGGCTGCACAGCGCGCATGGATGCGATGTAGCGACGAGCCAACGCTTCCACCTGCTCCAACGGCGCCTCGCCTCCGTCCAGCCCAGGCGCCTGGAGCCCGTAGAAGGGCCGCTCCGTTCCCAGCGTGCGCGCGAACAGCCGGTAGGGGCCCACCGCGCCCCCCACCGCGTGAACGAAGAACACCGGCGTGCCCGAGCCCTCCGCCTGCAACGTCACGCAGTCTCTGACCGAGCCACCCGCGCGAGTCCCTTCCACCCAGGACGCGAGCTGTTCCACCGTGGGTGCCTCGAAGAGCGCGCGCAATGGGACGTCCACACCGGTCCGCGCGCGCACCCTCGCGACCACCTGCGTCGCCAGCAGTGAGTGCCCGCCCAGCTCGAAGAAGTCGTCGTGGATGCCGACCTTCTCGACGCCGAGGACCTCGCTCCAGAGGGCGGCGAGCTGCTGCTCCGTGTCATTGCGCGGCGCCTCGTACCGGTCCTGCACGGCTCGGGTGGTATCCGGCACGGGCAGCGCACGGCGATCCACCTTGCCGTTGGCGGTGAGCGGCAGGGCTGCCATCACCACGAACGCGGAGGGGACCATGTACTTGGGGATGCGCTCCTGGAGGAAACCACGCAGGGCGAGGGGCTCCGGCCCCGCCCCCTGGCGTGGCACGACGTAGGCCACCAGCCGCTTGTCGCCGGGGACGTCCTCGCGCACCAGGGCCACGGCCTCGCGCACCTCCGGGTGCTGGTGCAGCGCGGACTCCACCTCGCCCAGCTCGATGCGCAGGCCGCGGAGCTTCACCTGGTCGTCGGCGCGGCCGACGAAGGCGAGCTGCCCATCCGCCCGCCAGCGCACCACGTCGCCGGTGCGGTAGAGACGCGCGCCGGGCTCGGTGCTGAACGGGTGCGGGATGAAGCTCTCCGCCGTCAGCGCCGGACGGCCGAGGTAGCCGCGAGCGAGCTGCACCCCGCCGATGAACAGCTCACCGGGCAGGCCCACGGGCACGGGCTCCAGGCGCTCGTCGAGGACGTACACCCGCACGTTCGTCAGGGGGCGGCCAATGGGCGGCGGCTGTCCCTCTTGCGGCGCGCACTCGCGGAGCGTCGCCACCACCGTGGCCTCGGTGGGGCCGTAGGTGTTGAGGAAGGTCCGGCCCGGAGCCCAGCGCGACACGAGCTCGGCCGAGCAGGCCTCGCCGCCAGAGATGACCGTGCGCAGCGCCGGCAGCTCTTCAGCGGCGGTCGCCGCCAGCACCGCGGGGGTGAGGCTGAGGACGGAGATGGACGAGCGCCGCAGCAGCTCGTGCAGCGCCGGCCCTGGCATGGCCTGCTCGGTGGTGAGGACATGCAGGGTTCCGCCCGCGGTCAGCGTGCTGAAGATCTCCTCGACGGAGAGGTCGAAGCTGGGGTTGGCGAACTGGAGGACCCGGCTGGACGGCCCCAGGGCATACGCCTGCTTCTCCCAGTGGACGAGGTTGCAGACGGCGCGGTGGGTGATGAGCACGCCCTTGGGCTGGCCGGTGGAGCCCGAGGTGTAGATGACGTAGGCGAGGTTCTCCGCCATCACGCCGGAGACGGGGGCGTCCTCTCGCTGGCGGGAGAGCTCGGCCGTGTCGACGCACACGGTGGCGCCGGAGAAGGCGGGCAGGCGTGCCGCGAACGGCTGCTGAGTGAGGAGCACGGTGGCCCCGCAGTCCTGGAGCATGAAGGCCAGACGCACGGGAGGCTGCATCGGGTCGAGCGGAACGTAGGCACCGCCTGCCTTGAGGACGCCGAGCATGCTCACGATCAGCTCCGGCGAGCGCTCCATGCACAGGGCGACGCGGACCTCCGGGCCCACGCCCAGGGAGCGCAGGTGCCAGGCGAGCTGATTGGCGCGGCGCTCCAGCTCGCGGTAGGTGAGCGCGCCGGAGCTGGACTCGATGGCCACCGAGTCGAGGTCGCGCGAGGCCGGGATGACCAGCTCGTGGAGGCAGGCCTGATGCGGGAAGGCGGCCTGGGTGCCACTCCACCGCGACAGCAGTTGCTCGCGCTCCTCGCCGGGCAACAGCGAGCAGGTGGCGAGCGGCGCATCCGGGCGGGCCAGCACTGCCGAGATCAGCACCTCCAGGTGCCGCATCATTCGCTCGGCCGTGGAGGCGTCGAACAGGTCCGTATTGTACTCGAGCCGTCCCTCCAGGCTCCCGTCCTCGACGAAGCCCATATCGAGGATGAGCTCGAACTTGGCGTTGCCAGGGTTGAGGGCAAGGGGCGACAGCTTCAGGCCCGCGTGCGAGCGCCGCGACTCGCCCAGGGCATGCAGTTCGAACATGACCTGGAAGAGCGGTGAGCGGCTCAGGTTGCGCTCGGGCTGGAGCTCCTCGACGAGCTTCTCGAAGGGGATGTCCTGGTGCTCGTAGGCAGCCAGGGTGTTCTTGCGCACCTGGGCGAGCAGCTCGCGGAAGGTGGCACGGGAGTCGATGCGGGCGCGGAGGACGAGCGTATTGACGAAGAAGCCGATGAGCCCTTCGAGCTCCGCGAAGCGGCGGCCGGCGATGGGCGAACCCACGCAGACATCGTCCTGGCCGGAGTAGCGGGCCAACAGCAACTGCCAGATGGCCAGCATGCCCATGAAGGGCGTGAGTCCCTCCTGCTGGCAGAGAGCACGCAGCGCCTCGGTGGACTCGCGACGGATGCGGATGGGAACGGCGGCCGCGCGTGCGGAACCATTCGAGGAGCGAGGCCTGTCGGTGGGCAGCTCCAGAGCCTGGGCGGCCCCTGCCATTTCCTGGCGCCACCAGGACAGCTGCTTCTCCAGGGCGTCGCCCTGCAGCCAGCCGCGCTGCCAGGCCGCGTAGTCCGCGTACTGCACCGGCAACTCGCCCAGCGGTGACGGCTTCCCCGCCGCATACGCCTCGTAGAGCGCCACCACCTCCCTCACCAGCACCGCTGTCGACCACCCGTCCGACACGATGTGGTGCAGCACCACCACCAGCACGTGCGACTTCGCTGACAACCTCACCAGCGTCACTCGCAGCAACGGCCCCCTCTTCAGGTCGAAGGGCCTTGCGACTTCTTCACCCACCCAGCGCAGCACCGTGGCTTCATCCTCGGGCAGTTCGACTCGCTGAAGCTGGAACGCCGTCGGAGGCTGGATGACCTGAACGGGAACACCACCCTCGTCGGGGAAGCAGGTGCGCAGGCTCTCGTGACGACGCACCACTTCCGCGAAGGCTCGCTCCAGCGCCTCCACATCGAGCGGCCCATCCAACCGGAGTGCGGTCGGAACGTTGTACGCAACGCTCCCTCGTTCGAGTCGATCCAGGAACCACAGTCGCTGCTGCGCGAAGGACAACGGCAGCGCGCTCTTCCGAGGCGAAGGTCGCAGCGCGGGCAACGAGACGGCTCGCGCGACCTGGTCCACCTTCCTCGCCAACGCCTCCAGCGTGGGCGCCTCGAAGAGCGCTCGCAGGGGGACTTCCACTCCCAGCGACGCACGCAGACGGGCCACCACCTGCGTCGCGACGAGCGAATGCCCACCCAAGGCGAAGAAGTCATCGTGTCGCCCCACCCGCTCGACTCGCAAGACCTCTGCCCAGATGGAAGCCAGCGCCTCCTCCATCGGCGTGGCGGGCGGGACATGCGCGGCTCCCGATACCACGGCTCCGGACTCGGGCATTGGCAGCGCTCGACGATCCAACTTTCCGTTCGGTGTCAGCGGCAACACGTCCAGCCACATGAAGGCCGAGGGCACCATGTGCGCCGGCAGACGCTCCTGGAGGAACCCTCGCAACGCCCCCACTTCCGTCGCCTGCCCCGAACCCGCGAGGACGTACGCGACCAGGCGCTGGTCTCCAGGCGTGTCCTCACGGGCCACCACCACCGCATCCTTCACCGAGGGATGCTCGCGCAGGACCGCGGCCACTTCTCCCGGCTCCACTCGGAAGCCGCGCACCTTCACCTGGAAGTCAGAGCGGCCGAGGAACTCCACCCGCCCATCCGCGAGCCACCGCACGCGATCCCCCGTGCGGTACATCCGCGCTCCCGGCACGGCACTGAACGGGTCTGGACCAAACCGTTCCGCCGTCAGCTCGGCGCGCGACAGGTAGCCACGCGCGACTTGCGCACCTCCGATGAACAGCTCGCCCGGAACCCCGACTGGTACCGGCCGAAGCTCGTCATCGAGCACATACACCCGAGCATTCGCCAGGGGTCGACCCAAGGGCACCGTAACCCGTCGTGTCGACGGACCCGCATCCGCACGAGCGGGCGTCGAGTGAGGCGCAATAATCGCCTCGCCCGTATCAACCCCACCCGCGAGCACCCCCACCGTCGTCTCCGTGGGGCCGTAGTGGTTGAACACCTCGCACTCCGGGGCCAGGGCACGCACCTGCTCCAGCAACGCCCAGGTGGAGGACTCGCCTCCCAGCACCAGTCGTTTGCGCGGAAGCACCCGAGCCGGAGCTGGCGCAGTCAACAGCGCGGACAGATGCGCGGGGACGATCTTCACGCAGTCCACGCCGTGACGCTGAAAGTACTCCGCGACCCCCACGGGATTTCCCGCGCGCTCCGCGGTGAGGACATGCAGCACACCACCCGTGCACAGCGCGGGGAACAACACCGTGTTCCCCAGGTCCGCGCCGAATGTGGACACCAGCGCGAAGCTGGAGCACTCGCTCAACCTCAACCGCTCCGTCGCGGCCTGGACGTAGTTGACGAGCGCGCCATGCGACACGGCCACGCCCTTCGGACGCCCGGTGCTCCCCGACGTGAACAACACGTACGCCAGATTCTCCGACGCACCTCGATGGTCCGGAGCATCCACTCGCTGGAGGGCGAGCTGCTCCGCATCGGTGTCCAGTTGCACTCGCCGCGCCGCACAGGCCTGGAACAAGGCCGCGTGACGTGACTCCGTCACCACCACGGGCGCGGCGACCTCTTCCACCATCAGGCACAGGCGAGAGGCGGGCTGCGATGGCTCCAGCGGCACATATGCGCCACCCGCCTTCAGGACACCCAGCAACGCGACCACCAACTCCGCGCTCCGCTCCAGACACAGCGCCACCGGGACGTCCGGTCCCACGCCCAAGGCTCGCAGATGATGCGCGAGCTGATTCGCCCGAGCATCGAGCTGCCGATACGAGAGCACCGTCTCCTCGCAGCGCACAGCCGGCGCGTCCGGTGTGCGAGCCACCTGTCGCTCGATGAGCTGGTGCGGCAGCGCGGCCTCGAACAGGGCATCAGCGGTCGCGGTGGACCAGGACTCCAGGACGTGTCGACGCTCGGAGGCCGTCATCAGCGGGAGCGCGGCGAGGCGCTGCTCCGGGTTCGCGGTGATGGACTCCAGCAAGACCTGGAGGTGGGAGACCATCCGGGCCGCCGTGGACTCCAGGAACAGGTCCGAGTTGAACAGCAGCGTCCCCGCGAAACCCTCGGCCGACTCACTCAGGTTCAACGACAGCTCGAAGCGCGCGGACTCCGTGCCCTCGGTCGGCACCGGCTTCAACGACAGCGCGGGCAGCTCCAGGGCCTCCACCGGCGCGTTCTGAAGGACGAAGAGGACCTGGAACAGCGCGGTGCGACTCAGGTCACGCACGGGATGGAGCGCTTCCACCAGCTTCTCGAACGGAAGGTCCTGGTGCTCGTAGGCGTCCAGCGTGGTCTCCCGCACCTGGGCCAGCAGCTCACGGAACGTATCCCGAGGCCGCGCCTGGGCTCGCAGGACCAGCGTGTTGACGAAGAAGCCGATGAGGCCCTCCGTCTCCGCGTACCTCCGGCCCGCGATGGGCGAGCCCACGCTCACGTCTTCCTGGCCCGAATAGCGCGCCAGCAACACCTGGAACGCCGCGAGCAACACCATGAAAGGCGTAGCCCCCTCGGCGCGGGCCAGTGCTCCGATGGCGTCGCTCAGCTCCCTCGAAAGTCGCACCGGCACCGTGGCGCCACGGTGCGACAGAATCGCGGGCCGTGGACCATCCGTGGGCAGCTCCAGGTGGGGAGGTGCTCCCGCCAGACGCTTGCGCCAGCCGTCGAGCTGCGCTTCCAGTCGATCACCACTCAGCCACTCGCGCTGCCAGCGTGCGTAGTCCGCGTACTGCACCGGGAGCGCGGCGAGCGGTGAAGCACGGCTCTCGGAGAAGGCGACATAGAGCGTGCTCAGCTCGCGCACCAACACGCCAAGGGACCAGCCATCCGCGATGATGTGGTGCATCACCAGCGAGAGCACATGCACCTCGGGCTCCAGCCGCGACAACGTGGCTCGCACGAGCCACTTCTGTCCCAGGTCGAACGGACGCAGCGAGTCCTCGACAGCTCGACGACGAATCTCTGCCTCTCGCTCCAGCTCAGTCAGTTGACCGAGGTCTTCCACCGCGAGCGGGAAGTCCGCGGGAGGGTGGACGACCTGAACGGGCTCGCCCTCATGCAGGGCGAAGGTGGTGCGCAGCGCCTCATGCCGCGCCACCAGCGCGGAGAACGCTCGCTGGAGGGCATCGAGGTTCAGCGCACCTTCCACTCGAAGGTGGATGGGGATGTTGTAGGCCGCGCTGCCCGGAGAGAGCTGGTCGAAGAACCACAGTCGATGCTGCGCGAAGGACAACGGCGGCATCCCCGTGCGCGGCAGAGCGACCAAGGGAAACGCCTCGGACGACGGACCTGCTTCGCGCGAGGAGTCGATGCGCGCGGACAGGGCTTCGAGCGTAGGTGCTTCAAAGAGCGTGCGCAGCGGGAGGTCCACGCCGGTCAGCGCGCGCACTCTCGCCACCACCTGCGTCGCCAGCAGCGAGTGCCCGCCCAGCTCGAAGAAGTCGTCCTTCCTCCCCACTCGCTTCGCGCCCAGCACCTCCGCGAAGACTTCCGCCAGCTTCGCTTCCGTCCCTTCTCGCGGCGCCTCGTACTCCTCCGCCGCCTGCGTCACGTCCTCCGGTGCTGGCAACGCCCCGCGGTCCACCTTCCCATTCGCCGTCAGCGGCAGCGCCTCCAGAACCACCACCACCGTTGGCACCAGGTACTCCGGCAGCTTCCTCCGCAGCCCTTCCTTCACCACGCTGGCGTCCAACCCTGTCCCCACCACGTACCCCACCAGCTTCTTGTCCCCCCGCTCCTCCCTCACCACCGCCACGGCTTCCTTCACCCCCGCCTGCTGCTTCAGCCCCTCCTCCACCTCCCCCAACTCAATCCGGTATCCCCTCACCTTCACCTGGCTGTCTCGACGGCCCAGGAACTCCAGCACCCCGTCCCCCCGCCACCTCACCACGTCCCCCGTCCGGTACAGCCGCTCGCCTTCTCCAAATGGGCTCGGCACGAAGCGCTCCGCTGTCCAGTCGGGACGCCCCACGTACCCCTGCGCCAGCCCCTCTCCTCCCGCGTACAGCTCTCCCGGCACTCCCACCGCCACCGGATTCATTCGCGCGTCCAGCACGTACACTTCTGTGCCTTCCACTGGCTTCCCAATCGGAATGCCTCGCGCTCCTGCCGCGGCCTCTCCCTCCATCCGGTACGCCGTCGTGAAGGTCGTGTTCTCCGTCGGCCCATACCCGTTGATGAGCGTGCCTCCCTGCCGCAGTCGCTCTCGGACTCGCTGCACCGGCAGCACGTCTCCTCCTGCCAGCACCTGACGCACGCCCTTCAGCGCTTCCGGCTGATACGCCTGCATCTGCTCGAAGAGCGCCGCCGTCAGCCACAACGACGTCACTCCACTCTTCGTCAGCTCGCGGCCCACTTCCTCCAGCGACACTTCCTTCGCCGGGTACACCACCAACTTCGCCCCGTGCAGCAACGCGCCCCATACCTCCAACGTCGACGCGTCGAACGACACGGGCGCCAGTTGCAACCACACTTCGTCCGCGCCGAAGCGCGCGTAGCTGGCTCCCAGCACCAGCCTTGCCACTGCCCTCTGCGGCACTCCCACGCCCTTCGGCGTCCCCGTGCTTCCCGACGTGTACATCACATACGCCAGGTTGCCTCCGCTGCCTCGGAGACTCGGGTTGCTTCGCGGCTGGCGCGCAATCGTGGAGCCATCTCCGTCCACGCTCACCACCACGTCCGCGCTCTCCGCCACTTCCTCCACCTGCGCGTCCGTCCCCACCACCACCGCCACTCCCGCTTCCCTCTTCATCCACCTCAACCGCTCCGCCGGCACCCCTGCCTCCAGCGGCACGTACGCCCCTCCCGCCTTCACCACTCCCAGCACCGACACCACCCACTCCACCCCGCGCTCCACGCACAGCCCCACCCTCACCTCGGGGCCTACTCCCACCACCCTCAGGTGGTGCGCCAGTTGGTTCGCCCGCTCGTTCAGCTGCGCGTACGTCAGCGACTCCTCGCCGCACTCCACTGCCACCGCGCCTGGCGTCTTCTCCACCTGGGCTTCGAAGTGGGCTGCCAGCGTCTCGTCCCCGAGCGCGCCTCTCTTCTCTCGCCCGCTCCACTCGCGCACCAGTCGCCGCTGCTCCTCCGCCCCCACCAGCGGCACTTGCCACACCTTCTTCTCC
>NZ_VIFM01000208.1 GCF_006636215.1 Myxococcus llanfairpwllgwyngyllgogerychwyrndrobwllllantysiliogogogochensis
CGCCCCACCCGAGCCGCTGCCCGCCGCCCTCCCCGTGGAAGAGGGGCACTGAGGGCTCGTCGGCGCCCTGTCAATTATTCCCGAGCCCGGTCCCGGGTTTCTCCGTGGCCAGGAAGCCAGCCGGGCAGGTGGGCCGTGCTTCCGGGGCAGCGCGTTTGTCGGTAGGGTCGCCCGCGAATGAGCGGCGCTCCTCGAAACCCGAACTCGCATTCTCGCTTCGCCTACGCCTTCGCCGAGCTGCTGGTCCGTCGTCCAGGCACCATCCTGGCCGTACTGCTGACCCTGCTCGCCGTGTCCACGTGGGCCACGCTGAAGCTGCGCATCAACTCCAACCAGCTCGACCTCATCTCCCAGGATTTGCCGGAGGTGAAGGACGTCAAGCAGGTCATCGACATGGTGGGGGGCAGCGGCTTCTTGATGCTCGCCCTGCGCTCGACGGACGAGGCCGCGATGAAGCGGACCGCCGACGACATCGCCGGCATGCTCGAGGCCGACAAGCAGAACGTCCGCACCGTCTCCTACAAACTGCCCGTCGAGTTCATCCAGCAGAACATGGTCCTCTTCGTGAAGACGGAGGACCTGGTCGAGGGCAAGCGCCGCATCATGGCCTTCCTCGAGGACAAGCTTCGCCGCAGCAACCCCTTCTACATCGACATGGGCGCCACCAAGCCGGTGGAGCTGGACATGCAGGACCTGGTCGACAAGTACTCGTCCGTCGGAAAGAAGAGCATCCGCGACGACTACAACATCTCCAGCGACAAGAAGATGGTGCTCATCCTCGTCAAGCCGATGTGGGACACCACGGAGATTGGCAAGACGAAGGACTACCTCGACAAGCTCAACAAGGACCTGGCCGCGTACTCCACGCAGGCCGGCAAGGTGAAGCTGGTCGAGGACTACAAGCTGATGGGCGACTCGAACCTCATCGCCTACGGCTACACCGGCTCGTACAAGACGACGGTGGACGACTCCTTCGCCATTGAAGAGTCGCTGCAGCCCGTCACCGTCATCGCGCTGGTGACCATCTTCGCCATCACCATCCTCTTCTTCCGCAAGCTGGCGCCGACCTTCATCGTCGTCAGCGGCACGGTGATTGGGACGATTTATACGCTGGGCTTCACCTACGCGACGATTGGCGAACTCAACATGATTACGTCCATCCTGGGCGGCATCCTGATGGGGTTCGGCATCGACTACGGCATCCACTTCACCTTCCGCACGAGGCTGGAGCTGGGCGCGGGCAAGCCGTACGACGTGGCCATCATCGACGCCTTCGTCAACGCGGGCCGCCCCGCGGCGGTGGCTGCCATCGTGACGGGTGGCTCCTTCTTCGTGCTGATGGTGAGCGAGTTCCGCGGATTCTCCCAGTTCGGCTTCCTGGCCGGCTGCGGCACGCTCATCCTGGGTCTGACGCTCTTCGTGTGGAGCGCGTCGCTCTTGGCGCTGGTCGGCCGCATCAACCCTGAGTGGCCCAAGAAGCTCATCGGCGAGATGAAGCCGCCGCCGGTCAACTCCTCCAGCGGCCAGGAGCTGCGCATCCCCCGTCCCGGCCTGGTGCTGGGCGTGAGCACCGCCATCGTCGCGCTCATCTGCGCCGCCGCCGTCCCCTGGGCGGGCACGGGCGAGCCGCCCGAGGGCGCACTGAGCTTCTTCGACCGCGTGAAGCACGGCGTGGGCTTCAACTACAACACCCGCGCGCTCATCCCGGACGGCATGTCGTCGGTGCTGCTGCAGGACGAAATCAACGTCCGCTTCAACATCTCCAGCGACCCGATGGCCGTCTATACGAAGGACCTGGACGAGGCGGAGGGCGTGTACCGGGAGCTGACGCAGAACGCGCACAAGTACCCGTCCATCGACCAGGTGGTGAGCATCTTCACCTTCGTGCCGCCCGAGGCGACGGCGAAGGCCAACGAGAAGGTGCTCCAGGAGTGGAAGCAGGACATGGCCAACCTGGAGGCGCGCGGCTTCTCCATCTCCGCGCTCCCGCCGGACATGCAGGACAAGGCCACGTTCTTCATGAAGGTGCTGGATGCGAAGCCCTTCGACGTGCACGGCGTGCCGGATAACTACAAGGCCCAGTTCAAGAACCTGCCCACCGCGCAGAACAAGGGCTACCTCACGTTCATCTACTCGAGCGTGGACCTGTTCGACGGCCAGAAGATGATGCAGTTCGCGGACGAGACGCGCGGCATCCCCGTCACGTACAACCCGGGCCGCTTCGACAAGGACGACTTCGACCCGCCGGGCCCCACCGCGCAGAAGGAGTTCCGCGCCGCGGGCGCCACCCAGCTCTACGCGAAGCTGGCGCGCATCGTCCTCTGGGACGGCAAGGTGACGGTGGTGCTCACGGCGCTGTGGATTCTGGCCATGCACTTCCTGGACTTCCGCAACGCGAAGCTGGCGCTGGCGTCGGTGATTCCGCTGGGCGTGGGCGTGGCGATGATGCTCGGCATCATGTCGCTGACGGGCCTGCGGCTGAACTTCATGAACATCATCATCCTGCCCATCCTCCTGGGCTTCGGGGTGAGTCACGGCCTGTACCTCCTGCATCGCTTCCTGGAAGGCACCTCGCCGCTCGTCGCCCTGCGCAGCGTGGGCGCGGCGGTGGCGTCCTCCACGCTGACGGCGGTGGCGGGCTTCGCGGCGCTGCTGGCCGCCAAGCACAACGGCCTGCGCTCCATGGGCATGGTGGCCTGCATCGGCCTCATCACCACGCTGGTGGTGTCCTTCACGGTGCTGGCCGCGGTGATGCAGCTCATGCATGACCGGCGGCGGCGCGAGTCGGCCCCAGGGGGAGATGCGCCCCAGGCCGGCGGCGGTGAGGACAGCTCGACGCGGGCGGCCTGAAGCACGCGGTACGCGTCACGCAACGGCGCGGTAACGAGGCCCCCTTCACCCGAAGGGGGCCGGGAGAGGGACATCATGAGGATGATGCGATGGGCGCCCCTGCTCGGGCTGGGGCTGTTGGCGGGTTGCTCCGCGGTGAAGACGCACCGCGTACGAGGCGACTACGCGCAGGTGGACCGCAAGGCGACGAAGCGGCTGGTGGTGGTGGCGCAGCCGCTCCCGGACGAAAAGCCCGCGGTGGGTGAGCTGTGGAGCCTCATCGCCCGCCAGTGGGTGAACCAGAACCGCGACTTCATCGTGAAGGACAACGTCGCGCTGCCGGGCCGGCCCTCGGACACCACGTTCAAGGGGCTGTGCGTGGAGGGCGTGGAGGGCGTGCTCTGGCTGGACCCGAGCGTCAGCCTCAAGGGCGACGGCGCGGAGGCCGAGGTGAAGGCCCAGCTGTTGCGGTGCACCGACGGCCAGGAGGTCTGGGCGGCGGAGGCGGCGGGGAGCTGGAGCTCGCGCGACGAGGACTACGCGGCGCGCGTGACGAAGTTCAGCGAGGAGCTGGGCGAGGAAGTGGCCCCCTACGTCGTGCCCACCACGAAGCTGTTGGCGGCCACGCTGGAGACGCTGCCCAATCCCGAACTGACGGAAGCGGACAAGGACGAGAAAATCGAGCTGGGTGAGTAGGCTCGTCCCTCGTGGACGAGACACTCATCGCCCTGCGGCTCGGCGTCGCGGCGCTGCTCGGCGCCGTGCTCGGCCTGGAGCGGGAGCTGCGGGGGCAGGCCGCCGGGCTGCGCACGCACATCCTCGTCTCCCTGGGCGCCTGTCTCTTCACGCTGGCCAGCGTCTTCGTCGAGTGGACGCTGGGCGGTGACTCCCCGGACGGCTCGCGCGCGGACGTCAGCCGCATCGCCAGCCAGGTGGTGGTGGGCATCGGCTTTCTGGGCGCGGGCGCCATCATCCGCGACCAGGGCCAGGTGAAGGGCCTGACGACGGCGGCGAACCTGTGGCTCACCGCGTCCGTGGGGCTGGCCACCGGCATGGGCTTCCACTGGGCGGCCGGCACCACGGTGGTCATCGCGCTCCTGGCGCTCGCGGGCCTGCGTCCCCTGGAGCGCGCCATCCGACGACACCGTGTCCGCAAGGGGCTGAAGGTGGAGGGCGGGGTTTCCGCGCACCCCGACGAGGAGGGCCCGGACTGAAGCGCGGTTACCGGTCCAGGTCTCCGGGAATGACGCCCAGCGCACCCGTCGCGTCATGGTGGAGGACGGCGTGGCGGGCCGCCTCTCCGCGCGCCTCCAGCACGTCCGGGCGGACCCCCGGCAGGCTCGCCAGGTCCTCGCGCAGGTACACGTCGTCCCGGTCGATGTCCGACACGTCCGAGAAGGCCACCCGGTGATCTCTCGGGAAGTAGCTGCCTTTCTCGATGAAGAAGCCCATCTCGTCGACGGAGACGATGAGGCCCAGGTTCTCCCCGTCCCTGTCCCGCGCCGTCATGCCCTTCTGGATGTCCGCTGGATTGAACACGCCCGCCTCCCAGGTCAGGTGTTCGACCTGCTGACTTGAAAGCTGGGCATGGCCCGCGCGCTCCGGCATGGGCCACCCGCCGGGCAGCCAGACGGGCAAGCCCCCGCACCACGCCCCGGACGCAGGCGTGGGGGTTTCAGCCCGTGGTGCGCCCGGAAGGCGCGTCACCGGTCAGCTCCGGCGCGCGGTCCGGCGTGTCGACGAAGCGCCGGTCCATCTCCGTGCGCATGAAGCGCTCGATTTCCTCGGCGGTGGTCAGCTCCATCGCCTCGCGCAGCAGCTCCGCCGCGTCCACGCGGCTCACCCGGCGGATGAAGCGCTTCACGGCGGGAATCTGCCCGGACGTCATCGACAGCTCGTCGAAGCCGAGCGCCAGCAGCACCAGCGTGTAGAGCGGGTCTCCCGCCATCTCCCCGCACATGGACACGGGGATGTTGGCGGCCTTCGCCGCGCCGACGATGGTCTCCAGCATGCGCAACACGGACAGGTGCAGCGGCCGGTAGAGGTAGGCGACCTCCCGGTTCTGGCGGTCGATGGCCAGCGAGTACTGGATGAGGTCGTTGGTCCCCACCGAGAAGAAGTCGGCCTCCTGCGCGAGCCGGTCCGCGATGATGGCCGCGCTCGGCGTCTCCACCATGATGCCCACCGGGAAGCGCTTGCCCACGGGCAACCCCGCGCGGCCCAGCTCGGTGCGGCACGCCTCCAGCTCGCTCCGGGCCTCGCGCAGCTCGCTCACCCCGCAGATGAGGGGGAACATCAGCCGCAGGTTGCCGTGCACGCTGGCGCGCAGGAGCGCGCGAAGCTGCGTGCGGAACAGCTCGCGGTTGGACAGGCAGTAGCGGATGGCCCTCAGGCCCATCGCCGGGTTGGGCTCCTTCTCGTGCTTCGTCTTGCCCGGCACCTTGTCGCCGCCCAAATCCAGCGTGCGGATGGTGACGGGGCGCCCGCCCATGGCCTCCAGCACCTGACGGTACGCGCGGTAGTGCTCCTCCTCCGTCGGCGCCGTCTTCCGGTCCAGGAACATGAACTCGGTGCGGTACAGGCCAATGCCCTCCGCGCCGTGCGCCAGGAGCGACGGAATCTCCTCCAGGAACTCCATGTTCCCGTTGAGCCGGATGCGGAAGCTGTCGGTGCTGATGGCCTCCAAATCCTTCGTCGCCAGCGCGACCTGCTCGGCTTCCTGGTGACGGCGCTGCTCCTCGCGGAAGCTCTGGAGCTGCTCCTCCGTGGGGTTGACCAGGATGATGCCCCGGGTGCCATCCATGGCCACCAGGTCCCCGGGGGAGATCTGCTCGCTGGCCCTTCCAGCGCCCACCACCGCGGGCGTCTCGCGCGCGCGGGCGACGATGGCCGTGTGGCTCGTCTGGCCGCCCAGGTCCGTCACGAAACCCGCCACCCGACCGCTGCGCGCCATCATGGCGGCGTCGGCCGGGGGCAGGTCATGTGCGACGACGATGGCCTCCGCGGGGACTTCCACTTCCTCGTCCACCACCTGGCCCATCAGGTTGCGGATGATGCGGTCGGCGACGTAGTCCACGTCGGAGCGCCGCTCGCGGAAGTACTCGTCCGGGATGTTGTCGAAGAGGTGCTTGATTTTGCGGGCCACGCGGCGGACGGCCCACTCGGCGTTGATGCGGTCCTCGACGATGAGCTGGTTGACGGCGTCCACCAGCATCGGGTCGTGGAGCATCAGCCGATGCGCCTCCAGGATGAGGGCGTGGTCGGAGCCCTCGGTGCGCGTGATTTGATCCTTGAGCTCGGCGAGCTGGCGGTCGGACAAGTCCACCGCCGTCTTCATCCGCATCCGCTCGGGCTCGACTTCCGCCTCCGCCAGCCTCAGCTTCGGCGTGCGGATGCGTTTGCGGTCCAGGATGAAGGCGTGGCCTACCGCCACGCCGGGTGAGGCGCCGATGCCCATCAACCTCAGTGTGGGAGTGGCCTGGCTGCTCACGTGTCTTTCTTCCCTCCGAGTCCTACCGCATTTTCATTCTCACCCGTCACTTCGACTCGCCAAAACGGTCGGCGATGAGCTTTGCCAGCTCCTGGAGACACGCCTCGGCGTCGTCTCCCTTACACGTCAGCTTCACCTGGACCCCCTGGGCCGCCGCCAGCATCAGCACGCCCATGATGGACTTGGCGTTGGCCCGCTGACCCTGGGCCTCGATGAGGACGTCGCTCTTGAAGCGGTTGGCCACCTTGACCATCTGCGCCGCCGCCCGAGCATGGAGCCCCAGCTCGTTGATGATCTCGTATGTTCCTACAGCCTCGGTTGCCATCGCGACTCCTACCTCTCGTCTTAAAGGAAGGCACCCGCCGCGCCGGCCAATATCGCCGCGAGGTAGAGCACCACGTAGTTGGGCACCCGACGGCTGACCAGCACGTAGGATGCAACCCCCAGGGCCAGGCACCCGGCCGCCAGCAGGGGCGCATGCGCCCCACCCGCGTTGGCCCCAAAGGACACCGCCAGCCAGGCCGCGAGCCCGCCAGCGCACAGCGCCGCCACCGTCCTGAGCCGCGCCCCCCGGGCCGGCAGGTTCGCCCGCGCCACCGCCTCCACCAGCCGGTCTCCCAGGGTGAGCCCCAGCCAGTACAGCCGCACCCGCAGGAGCAGGTGCACCAGATTGTAGAACACCAGGAACACCGGCACCGCCCACAGCCCCATGAGCGGCACCAGCGCGGCGCCCACCGCCCCGGCCGCGGGCTTGAGCGACAGCCAGAAGAAGCCGTCCCCCAGCGCGGCCAGCGGCCCCATCAGCGCCGCCTTGAAGGCCACGACCTTGTCCGGGGTCTCCTCGCCCCGGGCGATTCGCTCCTCGTGGAACACCACCCCGCCGACGATGGCCGCGGCCACGTAGGGGTGGGTGTTGAAGAAGACCAGGTGCCGGCGGACGGCCTCCTCGCGCGCGGCGCCGGACGCGTACAGCCGCTCCAGTGCGGGGAAGACGGCGTAGGCCAGCCCCAGGTTCTGCATGCCCTTGGGGTTCCACGACGCCTGGAGGAAGAGCGAGCGCATGAAGACGCGCAGCAGCACCGTCCAGGGCAGCGGGGCATCGGGAGCGCTCACGTGCGCTCCTGGAGCAGGAAGAAGACGACCGTCACCGTCACGGCCGCCGCGCCCAGCGCCGCGTAGAGCGGAGCGCGCCTGGCGTGGCTGCCCTGCGCGGCGATGGCCGCCGCCACGGAGGCCATGGCGGGCCACGCCCACGCCAGCCCGCGCACCATCATGGGGGGCATCGCCTGGAGCAGCGGCTCCACGAAGAAGCCGGCGAGCGCGCACAGCGACGTCAGCACGCCGTACACCACGAAGTGCGGCCACATGCCCCACAGGTTCTGCCGCATGGCGCGCGTGAGGTCGCCGGTCTCCGCGGACGACAGGGCCACACGCGCGAGCCTCGCCGTATACCCCTCCAGCAGCCGGTCCGCGCGCCGCCCCACCCGGCCCATGCCGATGAAGAGCAGCACCGCCAGGGACCAGATGGCCGGCGTGGAGCCCGCGCCGGAGGCCAGGGTGATGGTGCCCGCGGCGGCGCTGGTGGCGGTAGCCGCCAGCGTGTCGTTCTCCGGCAGCGCCGCGCCCAGGTTGGCGGTGCCCAGGAAGAACAGCTCCAGCAAGAGGCCCACGCCCAGCCCGGAGGGCACGTCATTGAGGAGCAGACCCATGACGGTGGCGGCCACGAGCGGCCGGGACAGCATGGCCTGGAGGAACGCCTTGCGCTCCACGGCCACCAGTCCGCCCCACACTCCCGCCAGCGCCACCTGGGTCCAGACGACGCTCACGCGCTCACCCGGCCTTCGCCCACCGCTCGGACAGGTCCGGCAGCTCCACCGGCTTCTCCGCCGGCACCGCGCGCGCTTCCACGCGCACGCCCTGCTCCGCCAGTTGCTGGAGGGTGCGCAGCTCCGCCTCCGCCAGGAACACGGACGGGGACACCTGCCGCCGGCCGGTGCCGAAGTGGACGTTGCCCAGGTTGAGCTCTCCCAGGTTCAGCCCGTGCGCGTACGCGAAGGGCACGGAGGCCACGTCGCGCAGGAGCACCAGCGTGCGCACCCCGTCCTTGGACAGGGCCGCGAAGTCCACCTGGGACAGGGGGAGAATCTGCACCTCGATGGCGCTCTGCACCGCCAGCGCCATGGCGGCGCGGATGAGCGGGCTGGAAGCAGCCTCGTCATCCGCGACCACGACGCGGGACACCTTGAGGTGGGGCAGCCAGGCCTCGACGACCTGGCCGTGGATGAGGCGGTTGTCGACGCGGACCAGGGTGATCACGGCAGTCTCGAATCGCCGACCCGCGCGGGTCCGTCAAGTTCGCGGTTGCTGCTGGGCCTCGCGAAGCAGGGCGGATGCACAGGTGATGTTGCGCTGACCATGGGATGCCAGCTGGTTGGCCATCTCAGGGAGGGTGAGCTGCTCGGAACGAAGCGAGTTGGCCTTGAGGAGCATGGGCAGGTTGACGCCCGCCAGGACCTCCAGGTTCATGCGCTGACACATCATCAGCGACTCCTTACAAGGCGTACCTCCGAACAGGTCCGCGAGGATGATGACACCGTCACCGGTGTCCACGCGCGACACTGCCTGCTTCATCTTCGCGCGGATGTCCTCGACAGGAGTCCCCGGCTCGATGTTGCAGGTTGCCACCGCGGGGAGTTTCCCCACGATCTGTTCCGCGGTGGAGACCAGCTCCTCCGCCAAACGCCCGTGCGATGCGACGACGAGGCCGACCATGTTCACTCCTGACCAACCCCCCGGAGATCGCGTCCTACGCCTGAACACGACGTTGCGCAACTCCGGCGAAAGTTTCCGCCCTGTACCCTAGATAAGCTCTCACGTCTTGTCTCGAAAGGTAAGACGCCATTGCCTCCCGTGCCCGAAATTTCGGGTCCGGCCTCGCGCAGGGCTGTCGCCTGCCGGACGGGGGAGCGCCGTCGCATCCCCCACGTTCATGAGATGCGGAGGGGGTGGTGGAGATGCTTCGCACCAACAAGCGCGCGCCCACGCCCCCCACACCCTCGGGCAGCGAGGGTGCAGGCACCCCACTCAGTGGGAGGGCTCGTCCGCAAGCTCGCCCCTCCCCTCGGGGCATGGTTGACTGCCGCACCTGGGGCACGCCGGGCCCCACCTCCGGCGATGCGGGAGGACTGCGTGGCGAACCAGAAGCTGCTGAAGGCCGGGGATGCGCTGCCGGACGTGACGCTGCCGGGAGCGGGCAACCAGCCGGTGCGCCTGCGCGACCTGGCCGGGCAGAAGGTGCTCGTCGTCTACTTCTATCCGAGGGACGACTCGCCGGGTTGCACGGTGCAGGCGTGCGGCTTGAGAGACCAGTACGAGGACTTCGTCGCGGCGGGCGCGGAAGTGGTGGGCATCAGCGGTGACTCCTCCGCGTCCCACCAGGGCTTCGCCGCCAAGCACCGCCTGCCCTTCGTGCTGCTCAGCGACGAGAAGGGCGAGGCGCGCCAGGCCTTCGGCGTCGGCACCTCCTTCCTGGGCATGCTCCCCGGCCGCGTGACGTTCGTCGTGGACCGCGCCGGAGTCATTCGCGACAGCTTCGAATCCCAGATTCGCGTGGGCGAACACGTGCGGCGCTCCCTGGAGCTCGTCCGCTCGCTCGCCGGTGAAGCCGCTCCCGCCACAGGGAAGTGATGGGGTGGATGCACGCGTGCGCGCCTCGGAATGTCGCGGCCGCACGGGCGCGTCCCATGCGCGAACACGTTGCGCGGCCCCCGGGGCAGCGCACCCCCGCTCCACCGCGCCAACCCCGCGAAGCGCCTGGGTTTCCGCCCCCGTAAAGCCCGTGGCCCATGCCTTGCTCTTGTGTCCGGATGCCACGCGATGACCGCGCGGCACGACGCAAGGAACACGGCCATGAATACCCAACCCGAAAGCTTCTACGACACGGTCCTCTTCGCGCTCGGCCCCGTCGTCCTCGGCTACGCCGCGTGCATGGTGGCGCTGCTCGTGTCGTACGCGCGCCCCTAGCCACGCCCACGTGTCGGGGCCTGGACGGGATTCCTTGGGAAGAGCTATAAGCCGAATACCGCGACAGGGCCGCATTCTCTGAATGAGGACCGCCGCGTACTCCGCGAAGTCACTCCCAAGCATTCCCCGAAAGGAAGTCCGACATGAGCTTCAGCTCAGGTGGTCGCCTCAATTGGTGGATGGGTGCGGTTATCAGTGCCTCGTTGCTGGGTGCCTGTGGTTCGCCAGAGGAGCGGGCGGTAGAGGTCCCCGTCGAGGCCGAGACGGCGCGAGACGCGGTCGCCGGAGATGTCGCCGTGAAGTTGTCCACGCCGCGCCAGTCGCTGGCCGCGCGTGAGGGTGTGAGCGTGACGGTGACGCTCACCAACGTGTCGAAGGACACGGTGCGCCTGCTCAAGTGGCACACGCCCACGGAGGGGCTGAAGGAGGACCTGTTCGCCATCACCGTGGACGGCGCGGCGGTGGAGTACCAGGGCCGGCACTACAAGTGGGCCACGCCGGTGGAGAGCGACTTCCTGCGCATGGCCGCGGGCGAGAGCGTCTCGTACACGGTGGACCTGGGCGAGACGTATGACTTCTCGCGCACGGGCAACTACAGCCTGCGCTACGACTCGGACGCGCACGACTCCACCGTGGGCAACGAGGGCATCTCCCAACTGCGCTCGGACAGCCTGAACCTCTTCGTCGAGGGCCGCCCCTTCGTCGACGTGGGCGCCGACCAGGACGGCACCGTCTCCTCCATGGCGCTGTCCACCGCGAACTGCACGGCCGCGCGGACGACCCAGGTGACGACGGCGTTCGCCAACGCGAAGACGATGTCCACGAACTCCATCAACTACCTCGTCAATGGAGTGCCGCCGTACCTCCGGTACACCACGTGGTTCGGGACGTACAGCGCGGCCAACAAGACCATCGTCCAGAACCACTTCAACGCCATCCTGAGCGGCTTCAACAACCAGTCGGTCATCGTCGATTGTGGCTGCACGGACAGCGCCTACGCGTACGTCTACAAGAACCGTCCCTACCGCATCTACGTGTGCAACGCCTTCTGGCCCGCGCCCGCGACGGGCACGGACTCCAAGGCCGGCACGCTGATTCACGAAATCAGCCACTTCACCGTGGTGGCGGACACGGACGACCACGCCTACGGACAGAGCGCCTGCAAGAACCTGGCGAACTCCAGCCCGACGAACGCGCGCGACAACGCGGACAGCCACGAGTACTTCGCGGAGAACACGCCCGCGCAGTAGTGACGGGCCTCCAGTGACATGATGTGACGCGAAGCGGGGGCGCGGCCGGGCGCCCCCGTTTTGTTTTCCGGGCGGCGCGAGGCCTTGTGCCCCACGCCGTCTTCCGAGGGCGGAGCAAACCATGACGCGTGGACATGTGGGCCGCATCGCGCTGCTGACCCTGGCCATCACCGGGGCGGGCTGTGCGTCGCGCAAGGAAGAGACAGCGCCGCCAGCGGACGCGCGGCAACAGGAGGAGGCAGCCGTGGCGAAGACGCTGGAGTGCTCGCTGAGCGGCCCCGCGCAGGTGAAGGCGGGTGAGCCGGTGGAGCTGGTGTTCAAGCTCACCAACCCCACGAAAGAGCCCCTGTACGTGCTCAAGTGGCACACGCCACTGGAAGGCATCCGCAACAACATCTTCACGGTGACACGCGCGGACTCGGCGGCGGAGCTCTCCTACGGAGGTCCGATGATGAAGCGCGGGCCACCGGATGCGTCCTCCTACGCGACCATCGCCCCCGGGGAGTCGGTGGAGGGCACGGTGGACGCGGCGCTCGCATACGGGCTCCAGGAGCCGGGCACCTACCGCATCACCTTCCGGGGACCGCTGATGGACGTCACCTCGGACCAGGCGAAGGTCCCCGCCCTCGCGGGCGAATACCACGACGTGGCGCTGAAGTGCCCCGAGGTCGTGGTGACTGTCACGTAGGTCGCGAGGTGGAAGCGCTCGGGGCGCTCGCGCGCGGGCTACAGCGCGAGCACGCCCTGCACGGACTCCATCATCCGCACGCGCCGCTGGGTGACGGGGCTGCTGCCATCCAGCAGCGCCGCCGTCTCCGCCAGCACCTGCTCCAGCGGATAGCGCTTCACATACGGGTCCGGCGTCGTCTGGCCGCCGGGCACCGTGGACTGCCAGCCCACCATCAAGTCAGTGGCGCCCTCCAGCGCGGCCTCCACGGCGGCGAACGCGAGCCGGCCCGCAATCATCCGGTCATGGTGGGTGGGACTGCCGCCGCGCACCAGGTGGCCCAGCACCATGCCGCGCGCCTCCACGCCCTTCAGGTCCTTCAAGCGCTCCTGGAGCCGCGAGACGAGCAGCGGCGTGGGCAGCTCCACGCCCTCCGCCTTCAGCACGAGCACCCGGCGCTTGGTGCGTCCCTCCGCGAGGTTGCGCCGCACCAGGTCCTCCAGCGCCTGGAGGATGTCCGCCTCGCCCCTGCCCTGCTCCCGGAACAGCACCGCGTCGGCGCCCGCGGAGACGGCCGCCGCCATCGCCAGGTAGCCGCAGTGCCTGCCCATCACCTCGACGATGAAGGCCCGGCGGTGGGCGCGCGCGGTGTCGGAGATGCGGTCGCACGCCTCCACAATCGTGTTGAGCGCGGTGTCCACGCCGATGGCGGACGCGCTGCAGCCGATATCGTTGTCGATGGAGGCGGGAATTCCGACGATGGGCGTCTTGCACTCGCGCGCCAGCAGGTGCGCGCCGGTGAGGCTGCCGTTGCCGCCGATGACGACGAGGCCCGACAAATCCTCCAGCCTCCGAGCCGCGTCCGCGCGTCCCTCCGGCGTCATGAAGCGCTGGCTGCGGGCGCTGCCCAGGATGGTCCCGCCCAACTGGCCGCTCGCATCCAGCTCCGGCTCCGGCACCAGCGGGCCACCCTCGCCGTCGGGCCGGGTCAGCTCGCGGAAGCGGCCCTCCATCAACCCCTCGTAACCGAACTCCACGCCCAGCACGCGCACGCCGCGCACCGCCGCCACGCGCACCAGGGCGCGCAGCGCCGTGTTCATCCCCGGCGAATCCCCGCCAGACGTCATCACCGCGAGTGTCCTGGCCATGAGCCTCTCCTCGTGCGTGTTCCAGCGCGGGACGCCGCGAGCGTCCGTGAGGCGTCACCATAGCGCGAGGAACACCGCCCCCGTGAAGCTCAGCCCACCACCAGTCGCGCGCGCTGCCGCGCCGGACGGATGTGCGCCCGCGCCCCCGCGCCGAAAACCAGGAAGTCCTCTTCCATCCCGTCACTGAAGATGACGCCCCCCGACGGCATCCTCGACTCCAGCACCAGCTCCTGCTCCTCCGTCACGAAGCCGCCCACCACCTCCGCGCCCGAGTGACGACTCACGAAGGGCTCGCGCACCACGAAGGCCAGCCGGGGCTCCTCCCACCCCAGCCGCCACGGCGCGCCCGGCACGCCGCCCGTCTGCGCGGTGAGGCTCCGGGCCAGGGTAAAGATGGAGGACAGCCACCCGCTGGAGCCCGCCCCCGTGGACACCAGCACGCCACTGGACGACTGCGACTCCTCCTGTCCGCCATGGCTCAACCTGTAGCGCGCCGACACGTGCGTCCGCGCGCCGATGAACAAGTCATTGAAGGCCAACAGCCGCTGCCCATCCTCCAGCCGGGCCTCCGCCAGCGTGACGCCGCGCAGCCGGGCCTTGCCCTCGAGCACCTTGCGCACCGCGCCACGCGCCCCCGCGACTTCGTAGGGCAGGAGCACGCCGTCGAAGCGCTCCGGGTCCGGATTCACGCCCACCAGCGGCTGCTCCCCCACGTACTTGGCCACGTTCGCCACCAGCCCGTCCTGCCCGGCGACCACCACGATTTCCTTCCCGCTGAAGAGGAAGGTGGGCACCAGGCCGCGGTCCACGTGCTGCACGGGAAGCCCCACGTCCAGCGAGTCCCGGAGCCGGTCCACCGCGCGCACATAGGCTTCGTCCTCGCGCTCGAACTCCTCGAAGTCCTGCCCGGCGTGCTCCACGTAGAACTTCGCCTGCTTCTTCGTGTTGAAGCGCTCCACCAGCCCCGCCAGCCGCGTGCGGCGGGTGACGAGCAGGATTTTCTCGAACATGGCCCGGCCCTCCCCTCGTGGTGACTCAGCGCTCGCGGGCAGGCCCCTGCGTGGCATTCCGCGGGGTGTCCCTCGGCGGCTTCGCGCCCGAGTTCATCAGCGAGTTCAAGAGGTCCGGCGACACGTTCAGCTCGCCGATGCGGTGCGCGTTCTCCGCCATCTCCCGGAAGGCGAGCGCGATGTTCAGCGCCGGGTCCCCGCCGCTCGCGGACGTGGCCATCAGCGTCTTCCAGTCCACCCCGCGCACCGGCGCCAGCGTCTTCTCCAGCGCGTAGGCCCGCGCGTCGGCGGCCTGCTTCTCGTTCTGCGCCCAGCGCTCCATCAGCGCCGAGCGCTGCTCCTCCACCGCGATGTCCCCCGCCATCTTCGCCTCGCGAATCTGCCGCTGCCGCTCCTGCACGGCCAGCTCCGTCGCCAGCTCGCTCTCCTTGATGCGGCGCTCCTGCTCCACCGCCGCGTTGCGCCGCGCGTAGATGGCCTCGTCCGCCTGACGCTGCAGGCCCTCGCGCGCATCGGCCTCCAGCGCCCGCGCCATCTCCGGCGTCGGCTTCGCGGACAGGAGCGAGAACGCCATCACCTCCACCCCCAGCGCCCGGATGGGCTCCGCCGCCGAAAGCGACGCCAGCACCTGGGCTTCAATCGTCTGCGCCCCCACCAGCACCTCGCGCAGCGCCATCCCCTGCACCACCGTGCGCGCCCGCACCTGCGCCACCTGCACCAGCCGCTCCGGCAACTTCTCCGGGTCCTCCGAGCGATACCGCCCCGACGGCCCCAGCGAGTAGTCCAGGAGCGACGACAGCTTGCGCGCGTCCGCCACCCGGTACGTGAGCTGCCCCTGCAGCGTCACCGCCTGGAAGTCCCGCGTGATTTCGTTGAACGCGAAGGGCACGTCCACGCTCGACAGCGGCACGCTCACCAGCGTCGCGGACGGCTTCCAGTAGAAGAACGAGAGCCCCGCCCCCTCTCGCACCACCTGTCCCCCCTCGAACTGCATCACATACGACGTCGGTGCCGCCTTCATGTACCCGATGACCATGCGCCCGCCCTCGCTGCTTCGTGTACCTTCGACACATACTTAGTGTCCAATTAACACAAAATCAAATCAAAGCGACGGAGCGGCCCACCGGCCCACGCGCGGTCGGCGTCCGTCACCGCGAAGCGGGAGGCCGTGCGTCGCCTCGACAGGGGTCCAGGGCGAGGATGCGCTGCTCGGCCACCCCACTCCCGGCCCGGCGCGTCATCACCGCGTCAGGGTCGATTCCCGAGCCGCTGAAAATCCGGCGGGCGACAAAAGAAGGTCTTCAGTCGTGGACGAATGGGGCTCGCGTGCGCAGGGTTGCGGGGAAGCCCTGGTCCGGTTCCTTCGGGACGAAGTCGGCGGTGAAATCACCAGGAGCAGCATGCCTCGACACCAAGGGACGACTCGACGCCCCAGGCTGGGAAGCCACGCGACACACCCGCTCGGGCGAATCATGACGCTCGCGGCCCGCCGCCCCGGGCCCCGCCCTTGCAAATCCACGGGAGGGGACACGCCATGCACATCGCGGTGATTTCAGACCTCCACCTGGGCAGGCGCGACGTGGCGGACCACTTCGGCCACGAGGACTCCGCCTTCGCCCGCTTCCTGCGCGTGCTGGAAGGCAACTTCGAGCGCATCGTCCTGCTGGGCGACATCTTCGAGACGCTCACGTCCCGGGCTCCTGGCCACCAGGCGGCCGAGCTGGCCGCCGCGCGCGCCGCCCATCCGGAGCTGGTGCGCCGCTTCGCCGAGCCGAGGTACCACTACATCCACGGCAACCATGACCTGGTGGCCGGCACGGTGCTCGGCGCGCCCGAGCAGCTGGTGCTCGAGGCCGACGGCGTCAGGATGTTGTTCACCCATGGGCACCACCACGACTGGGTCATCCGCAAGGCGCGCTGGTTCTCGGAGGCCGCGGTGTGGACGGGCGCGTGGCTGCGGCGCATGCACCTGCGCGCGATGTTCCGCATGTTCCAGGCCGTGGACGCGCGCCTGATGCACGCGGTGCCGGACCCGGCGCGCTGCACCTTCCAGCAGTGGGCCCTGGCTCGCGCCAGCGACAGCGCCGCGGACATCGTCGTCACCGGCCACACCCACCAGGGCATGCGCGTGGAGCACGGCAGCCGGCTGTTTCTCAACAGCGGCACCTGCTCGGAGGGCCAGTTCTCCTTCCTCAGCCTGGACACCCGCGCCGGCCAGTACGCGCTGCACACCACCTGGTAGCGCACAGGCCGTCCGGATGCGGAGGGGGCGACGGGCCGGGCCCCTCACGTTCCGCTCGCTCCCACCCGGGACGGGCGAAGTAACATCGCCGGATGTTCAGGCGGCTCACCCAAGCGCTCCGGCTTCTCGCGCGGAGCATCCCGGGTCCGAGCTCCGACGAAGGGTCTCCACGCGGCGGCGAGGTACCTTCCGAGGAGGCTCCGGACCGCGCCCGCCGAGCACCCGCCGCCCGCCGCGCCTCGCAAGCTCCGGACCGCGCGGCCCGCTACTTCGACCTGCACGACGACTTCCGCAACCCGGCCCGGCGCGAGCTGAGCGACCCTTTGTCCCTGGACGGGCGGAAGATGAACTCCGTCTGGTTCTTCACATCCGGCGCCGCCGTGCCGCACCGGGGTCGGCTGAAGCTGACCGCCGAGCCCCCCGGCCGCCCCCTCGACTTCTCCCTGGCGGGCGCGGGCCTCACCCCCATCGTCCACGCCTCCGTGGCCGCCATCTTCCGGGAGCTCGCCCCCGACGACGTGCAGCTCATCCCCGTGGAAGTCGAGCGCGAGCCGGAGTCGTTCTTCATCCTCGTCGCCACCCGCCTGGTCCGCTGCCTGGACGAGACCGCCTGCGCGGAGGTCTCCCACTACACCGCCGAGGACGGCCCCCCCGAGCGCGTGGGTCACTACCGCACCGTTCGCGGCCTGCGCATCGACCCCGTGAAGACCGAGGGCGCCCGGGTGCTGCGCACGTGGGGCTGGCCCGTCAGCCTCATCGTCTCCGAGGGAATCAAGGAGGCCCTGGAGCACGCCGGCGTCTCCGGCGTCCGCTTCGCCGAAGTCACCCCTCCGGCCGCCCCCCGCAAACGCCGCCGCAAGTCCCGGAGCAAGCCGCGCCGGGGCTGACCCACCCGACTTCCAGAGTTTGATGCCCAAAGTGCTTGACACCGAGGGGTCGTGAACTTGTGGGGTAGGTAAACCAACTGTATCTTTCTCGCCTTACAGCTAATTCCTGAGGCGAAAGTTGGACAGGCTCGACGCGCCAGTGCCGGTTCCCGCAGAGGACGTTTACTTCGGGAAATACAGAATTCTGCAACGGCTCGCGGCGGGTGGGATGGCGCACATCTTCCTGGCCTCCATCGACGGGCCGGACGGCTTCTCCAAGCCGTGTGTCATCAAGCGGGTGCTGCCGGAGTACGCGAACCTGGAGGCGTTCAGCCGGATGTTCGCGGACGAGGCGAAGGTCGCCGCGCTGCTGACCCATCCGAACATCGTGCAGGTCTTCGACTTCGGGAAGATTGATGGCCAGTACTACCTGGCCATGGAGTGGATTCAGGGCCAGGCGTTGGACCGGGTGCTCCGGCACGCGTGGAAGTCGCACTTCCCGCTGGGCCAGCGGGTGGCGGTGGACGTGGGCATCGCGGTGGCGGACGCGCTGGCGTACGCGCACTCGAAGACGCTGCCGGACGGCACGCCCCTGAAGCTGGTGCACCGCGACGTCACGCCGGGCAACGTGCTGGTGTCGCGCGACGGCATCGTCAAGCTGGCCGACTTCGGCATCGTGAAGAGCGCGGTGAACGTCGAGCGCACCAGCGTGGGCGTGGTGAAGGGCAAGTACGCGTACATGTCCCCGGAGCAAATCACCAACCGGGAGCTGGACCACCGCTCGGACCTCTACTCCCTGGGCATCGTCCTCTACGAAGCGTCCACCGGACGCCGGCTGTTCAAGCGCGAGACGGTGGAGCAGACCATCATCGCCGCCACCCAGGTGCAGGTGACTCCGCCTTCACAGGTGTCACCGGGTTTCATGCCAGAGCTGGAGCGCATCATCCTGCGCCTGCTCGAGAAGGAGCCCGACGCGCGCTACCAGAGCGCCCGTGAGCTGGCCATGGACCTGGAGCGCTTCCGCGCCGCGCAGAACTGGACGTCGGGCGGGCGCGAGCTGGCCACGCTGGTGACGTCGCTGTTCCCCGCCGACAAGACGGGCCACCACAACACCGCGCTGTCCGCGTTCGGCTCGTCATCCACCAGCGGCATGTCCAGCGGCGGCGTGCCATTGGAGCGCACGCCGAACCCCAGCGTGCGGCTTGGACCTCCCGTGGAGGAGCGGACCTCTCCCACCACGCGCGGCCCGGTGGCGGACGCCGCGCTGGCCATCCCCGTGGAGCTGGCAGAGCCGCCGTTCCCCTGGCCCATCGTATTGACCGCGGGCGCCGCGGCCTGCGCCAGCGCCTTGTTCTGGTACTTCGTCGCCTGAGAATGACGGCCTTCGTGCCCGGGCTGACGTGGCGCATGCGGTGAGACCGAGAAGCGGATGAAACAGAAGACCTGGATTGCCGTCATCGTCGTCGGAACACTCGCCGTCAACGCCATGGCGTACGTCGTGATGCGCAAGCGCCGCGCGACGGAGGCCATTCCCGCCACCGCCTCCGTCACGCCGCCCCGGCCTCCATCAGCGACGGCCGCGCCGCCACCGCCCGACCCCGTCACCGCCCCGCCGGTGGATGACGCGAGCGAGGGACTGGCCCGCGCGCGCCGCGCCGCCGGACTCGCCGCGCTGGAAGACCGCGACTACGACACCGCCGTCAGCGAGTTCACCGAGGCGCTGAGCCTGCGCAAGACACCGGGCGGAGACCTGGTCGAGCTGTTGCGCATCGCCACCGACCTCCAGTCGCGCGAGCGCAGCCGGGGACGCGGAGAGCAGGCCAAGGCGACCCGGGAGCCCCCGACGCGGCAGACCGCCCGCACGCGCGCCTCCAGGGCCGCCGCCGCTCGTGCGCAGCAGCAGCAACCCAGGGAAGAAACCACCGTGCTGGAGGAGCCTCGCGGCGGCCTGCTGCTGGTGACGTCCACGCCGCCGGGCCTCGTGGTGCAGGTGGATGGGAAGGCCGTGGACCTGACGCCCGCGCGACTGCCCCTGCGCGCGGGGACGTACCGCGTGGCGCTCGCACAGGGTGACCGCCGGCTGGTGGAGGAGACGGTGGAGCTGGAGGAGGACGGTGTGCGCTCCATCAACCGCGACCTCAGCGAGCAGTTGGCCCCACCACCGCCCGTCGCCGCGAAGCCCGCCGCGCCCGCTCCCCCCGTGGCCGTCGCCGCGCCCGCCGCCGCCGCCGTGGAGTCTCCGCCCACGTCCGTGGCCACCGCAGCGGTCGCGAAGAGCGCCGCGACGGGCAGGGGTGAGCTCGACATCACCTCTCCGTCCCTCTACGGCGAGGTCTGGGTCAACAACCGTCCCTATGGCTTTCCCCCACTCGTCGCCCAGAACCTCCCCGCCGGCCCCGCCCGCGTGGAGGTCCGCGTCAACGGCGAGGTGAAGCGTCGCATGAGCGTCGAGGTCGAGCCGGGTCGTCGCACGGCCGTCCGGGTGCGCTGAAGCCCCGCCGCGCACCGCTGTCTCCCATTCCTTTTCAGACGCGGGCCCTGGCCGCCCACGCCCCGTCCTTGCCCAGAGGTCCGCCCCCATGCCGTTCCGCCCTCGCTGGCCCCGCCC
>NZ_VIFM01000209.1 GCF_006636215.1 Myxococcus llanfairpwllgwyngyllgogerychwyrndrobwllllantysiliogogogochensis
CGCCTCCTCCGGCGCAGCCCTCCCTGTCCCCCCTGACGCCCGCGTACGGCACGCCGCCGGCGGCGCGCGCACTGGCGGCGCACCCCCTGCCTGGCGTGGCCTCTCCGGCCCCCGGCCTGCCTCGGACGGCGGCTCCGGCTCCCGCGCCGGGCCTGCCTCGGATGGAGTCGGCGGCCCCCGCCCCGGGTCTGCCTCGGATGGAGTCGGCGGCTGCCGCCCCGGGCCTTCCTCGGATGGAGTCCCCGGCCGTGGCTCCCGTCAGCCTTCCTCCGCTGGAGTCCGTGGATACCCTGCCAGGGCTTCCGGTGATGGCGGAGAGCGCGCCTCGCGCGGAGAAGCCGCGTCCCCCGTCGGTCCGGACTCCTTCTCAGCCGGGTGTCGCGGAAGTGCATGCCCGTCCCGCGTCGCTGTGGCGCCGGCTGCTCTCGTTCACCATCGACACGGCGGCCATCGCTGGCGTGGCGGCGCTCTACATCACCCTCGCCTCGTCGGTGACGGGGACGAAGGCGCCCGTGGCCGGGCTGACGGGCCTGGACGGCTTCGTCGCGTGGCTGCGCGCGCTGCACACGGTGTTGCTGCCGGGCTTTTTCCTGGTGCTGATCCTGGCGCTCGTGTACTGCGCGGTGGCGGCCTTTCTCTGGAATGGACGCACGCTGGGCCGGCTGCTCCTGGGCCTCCGCCTGGTGGACACGCATGGACTGGCGCCCGCTCCGGGTCGGGCCATCGTGCGGGCGCTGCTCGCCAGCGTCTCCTTCGTCCTGTTCCTGGGCGGATTCTGGATGGCGCTCTTTGATCGCCGCGGACAGACGCTCCATGACAAGCTGACGTCCACTTTCGTCGTTCAACCCAGCTGATTCACCGCTTCATTGTGCCTTGCGGCCGCGGCCGTAAGATGCCGCGCCTACATGCCCGCCCGCCTCGCCCAGCTTCTCGTCTCCCGCACGCTCCTTTCCCAGGAGAAAGCGGGAGAGTTGTTGCGAATACAGCAGGCTCAGGGCGGGCACCTGGACACGGTGTTGCTGGAGCAGGGCCTGGTGAGCGAGACGGATGTGCTCGCGCTGCTCGGGGACGTCGCCGGCTTCAGACCGGTGAACCTGGTCGACTTCGAGCCGAACGCCGAGGTGGCCTCCTTCATCCCGCCGAAAATCGCCGAGCGGCTCAGCGTGGTGCCGCTCTCCCTGGATGGGCAGACGCTGCACGTCGCCTGCGCGTATCCGGTGCCGAAGAAGGAGCTCGACGAGGTCGGCTTCCTGTTGGGCAGGCCGCTCGAGCTGTGGGTGGCGGCCGAGGTGCGAATCCGCGAGTGGATTTCCACCATCTACCGCCAGCCCCTCGCGCCGCGCTTCGTCCAGCTCGTCGCCGCGCTGGACCCCGAGAAGCAGCTTCCCGTCACGCCCCCGCCGCCTCCTCCACCGGATGAGTCCCTCACGGTGGAGATGGTGGAGCGGCTGGCCCGTTCGGTGGCGCGAGAGCCCCTGACCACCGAGGCGAGGCCCACGCCGAAGGCGCCGCCCGCGTCCCAGCGGCCTCCGCCGCCTCCTCCGCCCGACACGGCGGCCGCACCGCCTCCCGCGTTCGTCCGGGCGCCCCTGCGCCTGAACATGCCCGCGGCCGAGCACCCCGCCACGGCGACGCCGTCGAGGCCCGACACGCGTCCGGCCCAGCCCCCCGTCCTCACCGCGACGCCCCCCATGGGCGCACCGACCCGGCCACCCGTCGGCGCACCGGCACAGCCCCCTGTCCTCACCGCGACGCCGCCCGCCGGAGCACCGGGGCCGCGAGGCGCTCCTGTCGCGCCGCCACCCCGAACCACGGAGGCCACGCCCTCGACGCGTGTCGCCCCTACCGCGACACCAGCGGCCCCGTCCGTCGCGGCGCCTCCGCCCGCGCGTCCCGCTGACAGCGCGAAGCCCGCCTCTCGCCCCGCCGACGGCGCGCAGCCCGCCTCTCGTCCCGCTGACAGCGCACAGCCCGCCTCTCGTCCCGCTGACAGCGCGAAGCCCGCCTCTCGTCCCGCCGACGGCGCGCAGCCTGGTTCGCGTCTCGCCGATGGACCGCAGCCCGTCTCTCGTCCCGCTGACGTCGCGCAGTTCGCGACGCGCCCCGCTGACACCTCGCAGCCCTCGACCCGTCCCGCGACGGCGCCGCCCACTGGCGCTCAGCCCGCTACCCGGCCGGCGACGAATCCCGCTGGAGCGCAGACGGGAGCCCCGCAGGTGTGGCCCCCGGCGCCGCCCGCGCAGCCCGGTACGGCGCCCCAGGTCTGGCCTCCGGGCCCTCCCGCGCAGCAGTCCGCGGCCGACGCGCTTCCGCCGCCCACGCTCCGCTTCGGCTCTCCGCTGTCGGGAACGCGTCCGGACGCCCCCGTTCCGCTCCAGCCGCCGCGCTCGAATGAGCCCGCGTTCATCGTCTTCCCCAACCCGGGCAAGCCGTCCGCTCCGGCGCAGGCGCGTCCTCGTCAGGCCGAGCCGGAAGCACGGCCGCCCGCCTCGCCCGCCAGCCAGGACGTTCCGGACTGGACGCTGGCCCAGGCGCGCGCGGCGCTGAAGGAGTCCACCAAGGACCGCGACCGGCTGATGGACGTGGCGCTGCGCTTCGGCCGGCGCACGTTCGACTATGTGGCGGCCTTCGCCGTGCTGCGTGGCGCGGCGGTGGGCTGGGACGGTCGTGGCGAGGGCATGACGGGTGAAGGGCTCGCCCAGGTGTCCGTGCCGCTCGACGCGAGCAGCGTCTTCCGCACCGTGGCAGTGACGCGGGGAAGCTACGCGGGCCCGTTGCCTCCGGACGCGCTCACCCGACACTACCTGGAGCTGTTCGGTCGGCAGACGCCGCGCACCGTGTTCCTGTACCCGGTGGAGGTGAAGGGTCGGCTGGTGGCCATCCTCTACGGGGATTGCGGCCAGAAGCCGATGAGCCAGCGCCGGCTGTCGGACTACATCCTGTTCTGCCAGGACCTGTCCTCGGCCTTCCAGGAGCTCATCCTGTTCCGCAAGCAGCGCGTCACCGCGGAGCCGCGCGCGCCGGAAGAGGACATCTCCATCGACGTGGACGTGCCGGTCGCCGCAGCTCCTGTTCCCGCGCCCGCGGTGGTGGCGGGACTGGGCTGGGGCCCCTTCTTCGGCCGAGGCACCTCCGGCACCATGGGCCGCGCCGCCGCGTTGCCGCCGCGCGCGCAGTCGCAAGAGGAGCGCCCGCCTCCGGACTTCGCGCCGCTGCTGCGCCGACTCACCGGCCCGGACGCCGCGCAGCGCTCCAACGCGATGGTGGAGCTGGCGCGCTCGCCCGAGGCCAGCGCCCGAGTGCTCGCCCAGCACTTCCCCGGCCCCACCGCCTGGAGCCGGCTGCCCGTCGTCGAGCTGCCCGAGGCGGACGAGCTGGGACCGATTCCCGCCGCGCTGTCGCGCCTGGGGCGTCCGGCGGCGCAGGCCCTGTCGCCGCTGCTGGATTCACAGGACGCGGACACGCGCTACTTCGCGCTGCTCACGGCGGGCAACCTGCCCTACGTGGAGCTGGTGGATGGCGTGCTGCGCGGGCTGTTCGACCTGGAGCCGGATATCTCCAGCGCCGCGCGCGTGGCCGCCGCCGCGCTCAAGCAGTTGCCCCGCCTGGACGCGGCGCTGCGTGAGCTGCGCCAGGAGCTCACGAGCCGGGACATGATGCGTCGTGCGCTGGCCGCGAGGGCGCTGGGCAGCCTGCATGACCGCGAGGCCGTCGAGGGCCTCATCCAGCTCACGAGCAGCGACGACGAGATGTGCGCCCAGGCCGCGGCGGAGGCGCTGCGTGAAGTGACGCGCATGCCGCTGGGCCTCAGCCCGAAGCAGTGGGCGACCTGGTGGCTGGAGAACCGCAGTCGCCGCCGCGCGGACTGGCTCATCACCGCGCTGCGCCACCGTGAACTCGACGTGCGCCTTGCCGCCATCGAGGAGCTGAGCCGCGCGCTCAACGACACGCTCGGCTACTACGCGGACGCCCCCGAGGCGGAGCGCGAGGTGGCCGTGCGGCGATGGGAAGCCTCGGCGGTGGACCCAGCCAACGCGCGCCGGCTCGGAATGCTCTGAGCGGGCCTGACCAAACAGGCGGGGAGACCGGAGGAGCGAGAGCTGCTCATCGGTCCTCGGTCGCCCACCGCGCGCGGAGGTTGGCGGCCATTTTCAAGGCATCGGCATCAGAGGCGGACTGAGCCATGGACTCGGCTCTTGCCAGGCACGAACGCGCGCTGTCCGCTTCACCTGACCGCCAGCGGACGTCCGCCAGGGCGAGCAGCAGGAGTGGCTCTCCTTCCGCGGTAGCAACTGCTTCTTCGTAGTAGAGCGCTGCCTGCGAAAGCCCGCCGACTTCCTCGCAGAGAAGGCCCGCTGTTCGAGCCAGGATGGATGCATTGGCGGGCCTTTCCTTATCCGGCCGAGTCCGAGCCAGCGCGGATTCCAGGCACGCGATGGCCTCGGCCGTCCTGCCTGCCTGGGCGAGAGCGGACGCGGTACGAAGGGGGTTCTCGTCATTCACCATGACTTTCTCCTCATCAACACTGGCATCGAGTGGGAAGCCCTGCCGCAGGACGTGCTCGACGTCTCGGGCATGACGTGTGGGCGCGGGCTCCGCGACCAGGAGCCAGGACGTGCTCGGGTGGCCCCGCACCCGTGACGAACACGGAGTCGACTCGGAGCCAGGACGCCTGCCCGCTCCGAGCCGACCGCCATCCCGGACTATGCTGACGTCCGTGACACGGGCACGAGACAGAGCGTCATGACGAGCGGGATGTGGATCAGCATCATCGCCTGCGCCGGGCAGCTCGCGCTCGCGGGTCTGGCGCTCGCGCGCGTGGGGCGCAGCCCGTTGGCGCTGCCCCTGTCCCTGCTGTCCATCGCGCTCTCCACCTGGAACTTCACCGGCTTCGCGCTCGAGCGTTCGGGCGAGCCGGGATGGAGGCTGGTGGGCTTCGCCGCCGCGCTGATGACGGTGCCGTGTACCCTGCACTTCGCCCTCGCCTTCGTGGGACGACGTCGCCGCTCGGCCTGGGCCATGTTCGGCACCTACGCCATCTTCGGCGCCCTGGCGATGACGATGCTCGCGTCGCTGGGGGCACCCTCGCTGGCGGCGCGGCTGTTGACGTTGCGCTTCGGCATCTTCGTCACCGTGCTCGTGGCACCGCCGCTCAGTGCCGGCTTCGCGCTGCTCGGCTTCCACCTGCGCGAAGCACGTCACTCCGACGAGCGGGCCCGCGCGGGGCTGATGGTGCTCGGCCTGACGCTGGTGGTGGCCCTGCTGCTGACGGAGCTCGCGGTGGAGCTGGGCCTGCGGCAGGTGCCTCGCCTGGGCAGCCTGGGCACGCTCCTGGGCCTGCCGGTGATGGCCACGGCGTCGCTGCGCTTCGGACTCTTCGGTCGAGACCAGGGAGAAGGCGCTCCGCGCATGGCCCTGCATGCGGCGGCCCTCGCGGGCGTGGGCGTGCTGGCGTACCTCACCGTCTTCCGCCTCTTCGCCGCGCAGGTCGGCGCCCTCGTCGTGTTCACCACGGCCATCACCTTCGCGCTGCTGGCCGCCACGCGCCGAGGTGTCACCGCGTTCGTCACGCGCGCCGAGCGCATGGAGCGCCTGGCCACGCTGGGCCGCTTCTCCGCGCAGATGGCGCACGACTTGAAGAACCCCATCGCCGCGCTGAAGGGCGCCGCGCAGTACCTCAAGGAAGAGCACGCGCGGGGCCAGTCGTGGGCCAGCCACGGTGAGTTCCTGGACCTGATGCTGGAGCAGGTGGAGCGGCTGGGCCGCGTGGTGGACACGTACCAGCGGCTGGCACGCGTGGAGCCCCTCCCCCACCCCGTGGACCTGGGGCGACTGGTGGAGGGCGTCCTGTCGCTCCAGGCCTTCGCGAGTCCGGGGCAGGTCTCCATCGTCCGCGAGCTGGAGGCGGGTCTGCCACCCTGCTCCGGAGACGCGGACCTGCTGGCCAACGCCGTGGAGAACCTGGTGCGCAATGGCGTCGAGGCCATGCCCGGAGGTGGAACCCTCACGGTGCGCACCCTGCGGGACGGCCCCGGCGTGGCGGTGGAGGTGGAGGACACGGGCGAAGGCATGGACGTGCGCACCCGCGAGCGCGCCTTCGACGACTTCTTCACCACCAAGGCCGCGGGCAGCGGGCTTGGCCTGGCCTTCGTGCGGCGGGTGGTGGAGGCACATGGCGGCACGGTGAGTCTGACAAGCCGCGAGGGGCACGGTACGGTGGTGCGCCTGAGCCTGCCGATGGAAGTCCGGCAGGTCGGGAGTGGGACTGAAGGAGAAGCCGCGTGAGCGAGGCGTTGAAGGGGACCGTGCTGCTGGTGGATGACGACCCGGCGGTGGCCAAGGTGCTGGGAGCGCTGCTGTCCCAGGCGGGGCTGACGACGCACGCGGCGCGCGACGGGAAGGAAGCGCTCGCCATGCTGGAGCGCAAGCCCGTGGACGTGGTGGTGAGCGACGTGCGCATGCCGGGCATGGACGGGATGCAGCTGTTGAACGAGGTGGCGAAGGGCTGGCCCGACGTCCCCGTCATCCTGCTCACCGCGCACGGCACCGTGCCGCTGGCGGTGGAGGCGATGAAGGCGGGCGCGGCGGACTTCGTGCTCAAGCCCTTCGACCGGGAAGAGATTCTCTTCACCATCCGCAAGGCGCTGCTGCGAGCGCAGGGCGAGGCGGCGCACGAGCCGCTGCGGACTCCCAGCGCCTTCGTCGGTGGCAGTCAGAAGATGGCGGAGGCCCAGGCCTTGCTGGCGAAGGCAGCCACGGGCATGGCCACCGTGCTGCTGCGGGGCGAGTCGGGCACGGGCAAGGAGCTGGCGGCGAAGGCGGTGCATGACGGCAGTCCGCGACATGCGGGCCCCTTCGTGAAGCTGCACTGCGCGGCGCTGCCGGACACGCTGCTGGAGAGCGAACTGTTCGGCTACGAGAAGGGCGCGTTCACGGGGGCGGCCACGCGCAAGCCGGGCCGCGTGGAGCTGGCCCACGGGGGCACGCTGTTCCTGGACGAAGTGGGAGACATCTCGCCCGCCGTGCAGGTGAAGCTGCTGCGAGTCATCCAGGAGCGCGAGCTGGAGCGACTGGGCGGCACGCAGACGGTGAAGGTGGACGTTCGCTTCGTGGCCGCCACGCACCAGCCGCTCGAGGACCTGGTGAAGGCGGGGCGCTTCCGCGAGGACCTCTTCTACCGACTCAACGTGGTGCCGCTCTGGCTGCCCGCCCTGCGCGAGCGGCCCGAGGACATCGAACCCCTGGCGCGACACTTCCTGGACGTCCATGCGCGGACGAACGGCAAGCCGCCCTTCACGCTCACCGCCGACGGGCTCGCGGTGATTCAGGCCCAGCCCTGGCCGGGCAACGTGCGCCAGCTCCAGAATTTCCTGGAGCGGCTGGTGGTGCTCTCGGATGGACAGACGCTGACGGGTGAAGACGTCTCGCGCGAGCTGGCTCGCCAGCCCGGCCTCTCCGCCCCCGTCCTCACGCCGTCCCTGGGCACCACGGCCCTGCCCGCGACTTCAAGCGCGCAGCCCGCGGGCGCCGAGTCTGGACGCACGCTGGAGTCCCAGCGCAAGGACACGGAGCGGCAGGCCATGGTGGATGCGCTGAAGCGCGCGGGAGACAACCGCACGCTGGCGGCGCGGCTGCTCGGCATCAGCCGTCGGACGCTCTACAACAAGCTGGAGGAGCACGGGCTGGTGTAGCCCACCGGCTCACGCCTGCTGGGCGGCGGCCTCGCTCAGCGAATCCAGCTCCTCGTGGAAGTTCTGGATGAGCACATGCGGGTCGGGGACGCGGAGGACATCCGCGGCCACGCCCACCGTCACCTGGCCCGCGTAGCTGAAGAGACTCACGCCCAATCCGAGGTGCCCCGCCTGCGGCACCCAGAACGTCAGCTCTCGCAGCGTCACGCCCGCCAGGGACACCGGCTGTCGGGGGCCGGGCACATTCGTCGCCACCAGCGAGGCCTTCGTGCCGAAGGCATCCACCACCGCCCGCTCCACCGGGGCCGGCGTGTACCCCAGCAACCCCAGCGCGCCGAAGGTCACCACCGCCTCCGGTGACTTCTTCACCAGGCCCATGCGCCGCGACAGCTCGTGCAGCCGACGACGCGGGTCCTCGATGTGTACGGGCAGGCGCAGGAACACCAGACCGAAGCGATTGCCCAGCTCGCGAGGCACCGGCTCATCCATCGGCCGCAGGTTCACGGGCACCAGCGCATGCAGGTCCTCGGGAGGAACGTTGCGAGCCTCCAGGTAGCGCCGCAGCGCGCCCGTCAGCACCGCCAGCAGCACGTCATTCACCGTGCCGCCCAGCGCACGGCCCACGACCTTCACGCGCTCCAACGGAATGGGCGAGGACCACGCCGCGCGCTTCTGCGTCCCCAGCGGCCCTCGCAGCGGCGTGCGCGGGTCCGGAGTAATCACCATCAGCTTGCCGAGCGCCGCCGCGCTGAGCGCCCCCTGTCGCAGCAGGTCTCCAGCCAGGATGGGCTCGGCCGCCAGCTCCGCGCCCTTACGCAACACCGTCCGCGCCGTCCCCGCCGCCGCGCGCGCGCCGCGCACCCACCGCGCAAGCCCGCCCGACGAAGCCCGCGGGTGCTCGCGCGGAGGCTCGGTGTTCGTCGCGTCGCCATCCGTGAGCGACAACAACAGGCGCGCCAGGGCGATGCCGTCGGAGATGCAGTGGTGCAGCCGCGCCAGCAGGATGTCTCCGCCCTGCGCGCCCTCGAGCACGTGGAACTGCCACAGGGGCCGCGAGCGTTCCAACGGCGTGCTCATCCACTCGCTCACCAGCGCCTCTTGCGCGGCGCGGTCTCCGGGCGCGGGGACAGGCAGGCGCAGCAGGTGCGCGTCGAGGTCGAAGTCCGGCGCATCCTCCCATTGAGGAAGGCCCAACCGTCCCAGCACCACGCGCTGTCGGAAGCGCGGGTAGCGGTCCACCAGTCGCGTGCGGGTCTCCGTGCGCAGGCGCTCGAAGTCCACCCGCCCCTCGAAGAAGAGGACCGCCGTAATCATCATCAGATTGGCGGGTTCCTCCATGTGGAACCACAGCGCATCCACGCTCGCCATCCGCTCCTGTGTCGCCATCGCCTCGCGTGCCTCCCTGAGCGCTCAGACCGCGTCCCAGGAATCCGGGACACGCCATGATGGCGCAGGTTGACCTCGCGTGGTGGGTGGACTTTCAGGAGCGCTACGGCGCCACGGCCTCTTCGCGCTCGAACTGGAAGGTCTGCTTCGTCGCATCATCCAGCGTCAGCGTGAGCGCGCCCTGCTCGAAGTCCCACCGGTACGAGCCGCCCCGGAACTTCACCTTCGAGCGCGCCAGGGGGATGACCCGTTTGGCGCCGCAGACCGGCCCCACGGCCTGTCCGTCGCGGGCCAGGAGCTTCACGTGGTGCTCACCCAGGACCTCCACCATGCCCCAGGCGCGAACGACCAGCGCGTTGCCCTGTCCCAGCGTCGCGTCCTTCAGCGCGGTGCGCAGCACGAAGCACCCCTCGGGAGTGATTCGCAGCGTGCGCGCATAGTCGGCGCGGGGCTGGGGCTCGATGCGCGTGAAGCCTCCGTCCGTGATTTCGGGCAGGCTGGCCGCGGTCAGCCGCCACTCTCCCACCAGCTTGCCGGGCACGGTTTTCGTCGAGCCCGTCTGGCCCTGGCAGGGGTCCTTCAGCTCCTTCTCCGGACTCGGAGGCGCGGGCTCGAAGGCACGCTGACACGTGGGGCCGCACGTGCGCGCCGCGCACTGGGTGTCGTCTTCCGCACACCCCGCCTTCAAGGTGCAGGACTTGAGTCGGTCCAACGCCTGCTCACAGCCCTCGCGCAGACACCGGTCCACGCATTCGGGCTCGATGCACTCGGCCACGCACACCCAGTTGGCGCTGCCACAGACACCCGCCACGGTGCGAGGACGCTCGGAAGCCCCCTGTGCCAGCGCGGAGAAGGAGAAGCCCAACAGACTCGCCAGGAAGAAGAACCCACGAAAGGAGCGCATGCCGTGGAGCAAACTAGGCACGGCCCCTTCGGGGCGAAGCCCTCGCGTCGGGTGGGCTGTCCACCCGAGAGCAATGCCTGCCTGGGGCCTCAGCAGAAGTGCCAGCGCCAGGTGCGCACATCCCCGGGGTCCACCAGCTCCAGCTCGAAGGCGAGTGTCTCGTAGCGAGCGAACTCACGGGGGTCCACGCGCAGCAGCGTCATGCCCGCGGGGTTCTGACCGCGCAGTGGCGACACCGTGAAGGACAGCTCCGCGTCGAAAGCCACCTTGTAGAAGAGGCAGAAGCCATCCACGCGCCCCTCTTCCATCACCGGGCGCTCGAAGCGCACGCGGTGCGGCAGCCCATCCGCCGCCATCGTCTCCAGGTCGAAGGCGAACGCGGGCTCCGGGTCACACAGCAGGTGGTCCACCTCGTACGAGCGGACGACGCGCGTGAAGTACGACGGGTTCATCGCCTCGCGCAGCGTCTGCAGGCAGCTGTAGTCCACGCTGGGGAAGCGCTGGCTCCAGATGAAGGGCAGGCACGCCTCGTCGCGAAGCTGCACTGGCTCGATGAAGACCTCGAAGCGGTTGGGCAGGATGCGCCCGCCGGGCCGCAGCAGCCGGGAGCGCAGGTCCAACATCCTCGGCACCAGGCCCGCGTCGAAGAGGGCCTCGCCCAGAAGGTCGTGCAGCAGCACGTCCACCTTCTCCGGGGCCTGGAAGTTCCACGGGTGCGAGCGCACGAAGTCGATGTGCTCCAGCCCGTTGCGCCTCGCCACCCACTGCGCGGTGTCCAGCAGTCGCGAGCCATCCACCGCGTACAGCCGCCGGGGATGTCGGCTCGCCGCCAGGAAGGTGCGCAGCCCCGTCCCCGAGCACACGTCCATCACCACCTGGCCGGGCTTCACATAACGCTCACACGCCTTCTGCCAGGCCAACACCCGTGCCGGGTCCGCCAGCGCCGAGTCCTGCGGCGTGGGACTCGACAGCGACAGGCTGTCCGGCACCACGTTGCGCAGCGGCAGCTGGGACATCAGTGGCAGGTGGCTCAAGCGAGAACGAAGGTCCATCAACGCCTGCCGAGGCAGGTCGAGCAGATTGGGCATGACACCCCCCGAGATGTGAGTCGAATCCACCGTGCTCCAGGCAGCCCCCCGGAACCGGGATTACCAACCATGCGGGACAACCCATGCTCCGGCCCATCCAGCGAAGGGGCTGGGTCTCTGTCCCCGCTTGAACAGGCATTCGGGTTCAGCAGCGAACAGAGCGCGTCAGCCAGGGATGGGCGCGTCCGCGCTGGAGGGGCCCGCATGTCGGGAGCGGCGCGCGAGCCAGTCGTGAAGGAAGGCGCGAACGGCGGGGTGGCGCGAGTCGCGGAAGGCCTCGGGTGTCGTGTGCTCGACGATGCGGCCCTCGTGCAGCAGGGCCAGGCTGTCGCCCACCTGGAACGCGGTGGCCACGTCCGGGGAGATGACGAGGGACGTGGCGTGCAGTTGGTGCTTGCCAGTGAGGATGACCTCCGCCACGGACTGCGTCTTCAGCGGGTCCAGCCCCGCGGTGGGGTCGTCGTAGAGGAGGATGCGCGGCTCCATGACGATGGCGCGGGCGAAGGCGGCGCGCTTGAGCATGCCGCCGGACAGCTCCGCGGGCAGTTGCGTCGCGGCGTCCTCAAGTCCCACCAATGCCAGCACGCGGTCTACCCGCGCGCGCACCTCGCGCTCGGGGAGTCGGGTGAGCTCCCGCAGGGGGAAGGCCACGTTGTCCTCGACATTGAGCGAGTCGAAGAGGGCGCCTCCTTGAAACAGGATGCCCAGCTTCCGGCGCACGCGCGCCATCCCTTGCGTGTCCAGGTCCGCGAGGTTCTCGCCGTCCACGCGCACGGTGCCCCGGTCTGGAGACAGCAAGCCGTCGACGTGCTTCATCAGCACGGACTTGCCGGAGCCGGACACGCCCATCAGCACGCAGGTCGTGCCTTCGCGCACCACCAGGTCGACTCCGCGCAGCACCTGCTGCGGGCCGAAGGACTTGTGCACGTCCAGCAGCTCGATGACCGCGCGCGGCGCAGGCTCGCTCATTGTCTCGCCCCCCGTGCCGCCGACACCCGGGAGGACCGGGCGCGGCGTCAGGAGCGGGCAGTGTCGCCGCCCACGCCTCCCCGCCGCGAGCCACCTTCCAGTCTGGGACGGACGCTCCCCACTCGACACAACGGGAAGCGGAAGGGCTCCGACGCCAGCGAGGAGCTTCGTGCTGAACGCCCTCAGGCGAGGACGCGCACTCCCCGCTCGGCTCAGCGGGACCAGATGACTCAGTTGTCGGCGAGGAGCTTCGCGCCGAACGCACTCAGGCAAGGACGCACACTCCCCGCTCGACACAGGGGGAAGCGGAACGTCTCAGACGCCGGCGAGGAGCTTCGTGCCGAACGCCTTCAGTCGCTCGCACGCCTTCACCAGCTTCTCCCGGGGAATGGAGAACACGGCGCGCACACGCTCGGGGTCCGAGCACCAGGGCCCGCCGTTGAGCACCACATGCGTGTGCTCGTACACGATGCGCGGCAGGTTCTCCGGCGTGAGCTTCTCGCCGTCCACCTCGCGTCCCAGCCAGGACGTCATGCGAGGCGCGAGAAAGAGGCCACCCGTGTCTCCCGTGTCCGAGCGCCCGTCCGCGGGCAGCGCTTGCACCAACAGCTCGCGCTTCTCCGCCAGCTCGCGCCGCATCTTCGTCAGGAAGGTCCGCAGCGAGCGGTGCCGCGCTCCATAGAGGAGCTGTCCATCCGGGCTGCGTGCATAGGCCGCGTACAGATACGCCGCCGCGCGAGCCGTGACGAGGTGCAACACCCCCGGGCCCCCGTCCCTCATCACCGAGGCCAGCGCCCTGTCTCGCGTGGCCAGCCACCCCACGCGCAGCCCACCGGCCGCGAACTCCTTGGACAACCCACCCAGCACCACGGTGCGCGCGCCCACGCCGGGAACCGCGCCCTCCAGCGTCACCGGGCTGTGCACCGTCTCCGCCGTGGGGCTGGTGAGGTTGACCAGTCCGAAGATTTCATCGGACACGAGCAGGCACCGCTGCTCCACCACGTAGTTGGCCAGCGCCACCAGCTCCTCGCGCGCCACGTAGACGCCCGTGGGGTTGGACGGCTGGGAGATGACCACGGCGTCCGGACCACTCGCACCCTGGCCTCGTCGCGCCAGCAACTCCGCCAGCGTCCCCTGCTCCACCTCGCACCCCGCCGAGACGAACGTCGGCGGCAGCACGCCGTAGCAGGGCGTCACGACGAAGACACGGGGGGCTCGCCCCAGGCGCTTGCGCAGGGCCACACCCAGGTGGTGGATGAGCGGCCAGACGCCCGGCGCCATGACCAGCTCCTCGGGCGAGTACCGCGCGGCGCGCGTCTCCAGGAGGAAGGCCGCCACCGACTCGGCCAAGCCCGTCTGCGCGCCCGTCTCGCGTGGCGCGGCGGCGGCGGCGATGAGCCCCTCCACCAGCGGCTGCGGCAACGGGCCTTCATTCTCTCCGTAGTCCAACCGCACCAACTCCGCGTCGTCCTCGCGAAACACCTTGGGCGCGAAGGCGGGGAAGCCCGCCAGCGCATGGACGCGCGAGGAGCGCGGCAACGGAGCCACCGGCGCACGGCGCGGCCCGGGAGGCTCCGGCTCCGCGAAGGAGATGCGGAACGACAGCAGGTCCGCGAACGTGCGCTCATAGAACCACTGCGCCAGCGTGCTGATGCGCGAGTACGTCACCTCCGCCGCCACCTCCAGGTCTCCGCGCAGCGGCTCCGGAACGGGGAGCAGCAGCGTCAGCTCCAGGTCCGGCCACACCGCGTTCTTCACCAGGCCGTAGAGCACGACGAGGTTGGGCGAATACGGCTCGCGTGCCAGGAACTCGAACAGCGTGAGCGGCTCCACCTCACCGGTGATGTTGAAGAAGGCGCTCTCGTCCAGCACCACCCAGATGCCCCGCCGCGCCGCCTCCGCGATGATGTCGCGCAGCACGGAGAGGTTGGTGCGCTCGCCCTTTTCCACCGTGAGCAGCACCATCTTCACGTCGAACGCGGACAACAGCCGGCGAATCTCCTCCAGCGTCGTGTGCGTCACCGTGGCGCGCACGCCCGCCTTCTCCAGCGCCCGCGCGTAGAGTGGATGGAGGTTGCGCGACACCAGCACCTCGTCGCCCACATCACACGTGGCGAGCAGCAGCGAGTACACCGCCTGCTCCCGCTCGGGCGCGACGAACAGCTCCTCTTCCGCGAGCCGCAGGCCGAAGTAGCGCTCCAGGTAGCGCACCACCTGGCCTCGGAACGACACGTCTCCGGCCTCGTGCGCGTACGGCAACAGCGGCCCCTTCGACAACCGCTGCGACAGCGCGGAGACGAAGCCGAGCTGCTCGGGCGACGCGGCGCCCAGGTCCAGTTCTTCCTGGAGCGTGGGGATGCCCAGCTCGCGCAGGGACTGACGCAGGGCCAGCGTCTCGCGCGGGCGCGACAGGTGCGCCTCCCAGACGGCCACCTCGTGCCACACCGCGTTCCCGGACTGGAGCCAGCCCAGCGCCGTGGCCGCGCGCAGCGGCTCCGGACTGCGAGCCTCCATGAAGAACTCGAACTCGCGCCCCGTGCGCTGCTCCAGCGCCACCAGCGGACGGATGTCCGTGTCCGCCGCCTGCCGCACCCGCCGAGCCACCCGCACCCGCGTGGTGAAGCCGCGCCGGGTGAACATGCGCTCGATGATGGGGCGGCCCGGACGGCCCGCCAGGTTGAGCAGCAGCTTGCCCGTGGGCGCCAGTCTCTCCGGGGCCTCGTCGAGCAGCCGGGCGATGAGCCCCAGGCCGAAGTGGTCCTCGTACACGTTCTGCAACGTGCAGTAGTTGGAGAGGTCATACAGCGCCTGCTCATCCGCCTGGGACAGCTCGCCGGGCAGCTCCTCCGTGCGCAGCACCTGGGGGATGCAGCCCACCACGAAGTCCCACGCGGGCTCCGCGGGCACGCCGCGCAGCAAATCGCTCTCCGCGAAGGAGAGGCGGGACACGAGCGACTCGTCGCCGTTGAGCCACGCGTTGCAACGCGCCACGACGGGCGAGTGCGGGTTGAGGTCCGCGCCGTGGATGTGCGCCAGCCGGGTGAACTTCGCCAGCGCGATGCAGATCCACCCCGAGCCCGCGCCCACCTCCACCAGTCGCTTGCCGGCGTACTCGTCCAAGGGAACGCTGAGCAGCCCTTCCATGAAGGTATAGGCCCAGGATTCGGGCGCGAAGATGGAGGGGAGCAGGAAGAGCTCCAGGCGCTCCTGGGACGCGCCCGCCACCACCGTCACCGTCACCAGCCGCAGGGGGGCCGACTCGGGCTGCTCGCGCGACAGCTCCGCCAACTCGCGCAGCTCCACCCGGGCCCGGGCGCGCCGCTCCGGGTGCCCCAGGTCCTCCGACAGGGCGCGCAACAGGTGGAAGGCCTCTCGGGGGGAGGAGGGATAGGTCGGCATGGCGCGCGGACTGTCCCGGGCCCACCGCCCTGTGTCAACGCACCCGTGGCGTGCGCACGCAACCCTTTGGCGCCGTGGCTCCAATCAAGTTTTGAGCCCTCGGCCGTAATAGGGATGCGGTGGGTGGGTTGGAACGGGAAGGGACGGCTGGAGACGATGAACTCGGTCACGCTTGTGGACAGACCCCGTAGTGGAGAGGGGGCACTGATGGAACTCAGCTTCTGGTCGCCGGCCAGGCCCGGCATGCAGGGGATGATGAGCGCTCAGCCGATGCGAAACCGGGTCCTCCGAGACCCCGTGCGTGTCCGCTGGGAGTCGCAGCCCTGGCGGCGTCAGCTTCGCAATCCGGAGGAGTTCGAGACGCCGGTGTCTCGCTCGGCGCTGGTGAAGGCGCTGCTGGACGAGCAGTTGGAGGTGGACGCGGAGGTCGCGCGCTTCGCTGGGGCGGCGGAGGACGCCGACTGCATCAGCATCGCGCAGGTGGTGCGCTTCGCGGATCTGCTGATGCGGCGCATGACGCTGGCGGAGTCGGATGACCAGATGCTCCAGTTGGCGCACCTGCGCCGCAACGCCGAGGACCTGGCGGAGCGGATGACGGAGTGGGCCAACATCGGCCGGCTGTAGCGCAGCACACGAGGCATTCCCGTCTTCGCTCGACGAAGAGGACGGGAGGGGGGACCGGTGGAGCAGCGGGGCGGACTGGCTTTCGCGCCTCTGCTCCACCGGCGCATGACGAAGAGGCTCCAGTGGACGAGCGACCCGAGGGACTTCCAGCCTGACTCACGGAGGACCGAGCACGCTCTGGGAACAGGCGCCCTCGCAGGCCAGCAAGCGAGTGCTGTCATCCGAGTAGCTCAGGGTCGCGACCAGGAACGGGTTGATTGCGAAGCGAACCTGCTGCCCGTCCTCGAAGACGAGCCGCCCGGTGACGAGACAGGGCGCGAAGCCCAGGTCCTCCGAGTCGTGAATCTCCCGCCAGGTGACTTCGCGCGACTGCGCGAAGAAAGCGCGGACCTGCGGTTCCGTGAGCACGAAGTCGGCGCAATTCTGGTCCTCGCGGCGTCCTTTCGTGGACTCACTGAGCCCCAGGCCCAGACTCTCGATGCGCGCTGAAGCGGGCACGAGGGAAGTCGTGGGGGCTCTGGGACTCGCGGAGGACGACGCCTCGGTCGGAGTCGAATGAGCGCACCCTTGAGCCACGATGATGCTCAGCCAGCCGACGGCTCTCATGCGCCAACGAAGGGACATGAGCCCACGTTAGCGGGGCCCGCCGCGACATCAAGCCAGGCGAGCAGGCACGCCGGAAACGCACCGTCACCAGGGGGGCCATCGTCCACCACTGGCCGTTAGGCTGGGGGCCCGCCCTGTTCCGGCCCGCGTGAGCGCGCGAGTGTCTTGACAGGGGTGGAGGAGCGCTGTTCTCACGGGGGACATGTTCTCCTCGCTCGTCCTCGCCGCCACGCTGGCGGCTGCTCCTGCTCCTCGCTCCGCCGCGTCGGCCCAGACGGTCGTCCACGTTCCCAAGCTGGATGCGTTGACGGGGCTCTCCGCCTTCCTGGAGCGCGCGGGCACGCACGCCGCGCTGCTGCGTCCCTCGGCGTGGCGCGCGGAGCTGCACCCCTTCCTCACCATCGACCCCACGCGTCCGGAGACGCTCACGGCGGTGGGCCTGGATGCGACGGGGCCGGCCACGGTGTCGCTGCGCGAGGACGGCCGCGTGTCCTGCATGCGGGTGTCGGACGCGAAGGTGTTCCAGCAGAAGGCGGCGGAGGCCATGACGGAGGCGGGAGGCGCGGAGGCGAAGCCCGTCACGGCGAAGGGTGTGACGACGGTGAGCACGACGCGCGCCGCGGGCGGGGCGATGGGCTACGCGCTCAAGGGGCAGGAGGTCTGCGCCTTCGGGGCCACGGATGAAGGTGGCGCCGTGTTGTTGAAGGAGTCCGTGAAGCTGGTGGGCAAGGCGCCCGCGCCGGATGCGCGACTGAGCAAGGTCGCGGGGGTCGCGTTCCTCGCCACGGGCGGGACGGTGGTGGGGTTGGATGGCACGGCGAGCGGGCTGAAGGTGGATGGCACGGCGATGAAGCTGCCGCTGCCGCCGTTCCAGGCCAAGAGCAACAGTCCCTATGGGGCGATGAAGCCGGAGGGGTTGCTGTTCTCGCGCGTGGCGGTGGCGCCGGCGGGAGTGTCGCAGGCCGTGGGCTCGCTGCGCGCGAGCATCCAGGCCCTCTGCCCGACGTGTCCCAAGGAGCAGGTGCAGGCCTCCGCGGACGCCGTGGCGAAGCAGCTCACGGGGAACATGTTGGTGAACATGAGCAACGTGCAGGTGCGTGGTTCGCTGCGGACGCGGGAGGCGCGCTTCTTCGCCGTGAAGCAGGCGTTGGCGGCGGAGGTGAAGGACGCGGCGGCGGTGAAGAGCGCGCTGGCGCCGCTGGGCACATTGCCCGGAGCGAAGGCGCTGGAGGACGGCTGGGCGCTCACGGTGAAGGGCGGCAGCGTGCTCGTGCGACAGAAGGGCAAGCACCTGGTGGTGGGCAACGACGAGACGGTGATGCAGGCGACAATGGCGGCGCTGCCGGAGACGACGGCGAAGCAGGAGCGCGCGGCGGAGTTCACGTTGGACCCGAAGCTGCTCGCGCGGGGACTCTCCCAGGTGTCGCTGTCGGACGTGCTGTCGGACGAGCAGCTCGCCGCGCTCTTCGCTGTCAGCTCGGAGCTGGGCCCGCTGCTGGCGCGCAGTGAGCGAATCACGGGCTGGATGGACAGCGTGCCCGGAGGCGCCCACCGCTTCGTCTTCGACTGGACGCTGCCGGAGTCGAAGTAATGCGCGGCAGGGACGGCGGCTAACGCGCCTCCACGCCCCGGAACACGGCGCCGTCCAGCGACAACCGTGTTGCCGCATCCACCAGTTGCTCCGTGGCGATGATGATGCCCGGGGCATCCGCCAGCCGGAACAGGTCCACGTCCACTGGAAGCGTCGCCGCGTCGAGAACGATGGGCGCTGGAAGGGGCCCCTCCGCGTCACTGATGCCGCATCGAGGACACGGCGGCTTTCGCGTCCAGGTCAAAGCGTCGGGATGAAACCGGCCCTGCACATCCAGTTGCAGGTTCAGCAGCATCGGTGGGCTCTTCGTCCTGAAGCGCACCGAGACCTCGCTCCCCTGGAGCCCCCGAGCGCCCGCCTCGCGGAGCCGAACCAGCGCGTCCTTTCGAATGCACAGGGACCAGCTCGCGGGCAGGAAGAACGGGCCGAAGCTTCCCGAGCCAGTTCCCGTCAACGGGCCCAGCTCCGTTCCGGCATCGAGCACCGCATTCACGGGAGCCAGCGGGCGCACCAGCTCACGCAACCGCTCGAGTTCATCCAAGGGGACAGGAGACGGGTCAGACAACCGTTCCTGCTCCGCAGGCGGGAGGCTCGACAGGTCGACGCACGGATATTCGAGACCCAGCGTAGCGCCGCTCAGGCCGCACAGCGGGCAGGGCTCCACGCCCGGGAGTCCCCACCGATGCGTGGCGTTCAGCTCGCCTGAGTAGCGCGACGACAGGTCCTGCTCGACTCGGAAGTACTTCATTCGCTCTTGCCGACCTCGGGTCACGGCTCAGGGGTCCGTGAAAAGCTGGGGCCCCGGTGGCGCAATGGGATGCCCGTAGTAGGGCACGATCTGAGGCATCCCCTCATTTGGCAAGCTGGCGAGGACGCCGCAGGTCGGCCGGTTCGAGCGAAAAGCAGGGCACCCTCGACACCACGTACCGGGTGAGAACTCCCCCCATCAATGAAAAGAAGGTGCATGCCTTCCTCGACGGACTCGTCGTGGACGACCTGCATGCCGAGAGGGTCTTGTCGCTTTCACTGGCGACGCGGGGCGTGGTCCCTGCGGCCAGCCTGCCATGATGCCTGAGGCCCCGTTGCGACCACTGATTCGCGAGCAGCCCGTTTTCCGCGAAGCCTTCGGTATCAAGTGAGGGATGCCTCAGGTCAGTCCCAGCAAGTACATTCCGGCGGATGGGGGGTCGCTGTCATGTCGCAACCAAGTAGGGAACGCCGGTGGACGTTGCCGGCCCGAGGCTCGGACTGGGTCGTCGTCCTATCCGCCAGCCGCGAGGCACAACGGAACCGGGTGCCGGACGTCTTCGTCACGTCCGCTCTCGACCACTGGCTGACGACGCCCATGGCGCGCACGCTGCATGCCATGGACGAGGCGCTCGGCGGCGGCCCGCCACTGGGGCAGTCCTGACTGGAGCGCGGCCAGTACGAGCGGCGCCTCAAGCAGCGGCTCGCCGACGCCTTCACCCGCGGCGAGCTGGTGGCGCTGGAGGTGGAGCGCCCCGTGCTCGTGCCCCCGCCCTGGCCGGATACGTTCATCCAGAAGCCCGCGGAGGCGTCCATCGAGGAGCCGACATGGCTGGTCATCGAGTTGACGGACGAAGGGGGCAAGCCCATCCCCAACGCGCACTACAGGGTGACGCTGCCGGACGGCACCACTCGAGAGGGCACCCTCAACAAGAACGGCTACGCCCGCGTGGACGGCGTGAATCCGGGGGAGAGCCAGGCCTCCTTCCCCGACCTGGACGGAAGCAGTTGGAGA
>NZ_VIFM01000020.1 GCF_006636215.1 Myxococcus llanfairpwllgwyngyllgogerychwyrndrobwllllantysiliogogogochensis
GCCCACCACCGCCACCTTCTTCGCTTCCATGTCCGCCCTCCGTCGAGTCATGCCCGGGAAAATCCCGAGCACTCGACGACTCCACGAAAATGGGGGGCGAAAGGTTACAGGAGGCTCACCACCAGGACGCGGCGCGTCGTGCCGGGCAACGCACCGTACGGGCAGCCCGGATGCGCAAATTCCGCGAGCCAGGTGTCATCCCCTCGCGAGCCCTTTCCCCCGCGAATTCATCGCGAGTCGCCTGCACGGAAATCCCGGTTATGGTGCGGGCACTCAGGGCCGGTTGGAGTCACGCATGCGCCACGTCACCATCGCCGTTGTCGCGAGTCTGCTTCTCACGGGCTGCAGCAACTATTGGTGGGTTGCCCCACTGCTCCCCATCGACCGCTTCGACCACCCGAGCACCCGGTCCAACACCCAGCCCGTCTACAGGGAGCCGCCCCCCGCCCCCTCCAGCGAGCCCGTGTACGGACCTGCCCCTTCCTCGGATGCACCGGACGCTGAAAAAGAAGAGTCCAAGTCCGCCGACGAAGCCTCCTGAAACCTCCTGGAAGGGTCGCACGTACCAGGGTTCGTCATATGGCGCGCACGCTCGCGCCACCCCAGGACGTGCCCCATGCCTCAGCTCGCCGCCCCGCCGCAGCCGCTCCGCGCTCCGTCATTCTTCCTGCTGGACCCCGCCCACGACGTCGAGCGCCCCCTGCTCCGTCACGGCCGCCCCACCCTCATCACCTTCCTGCGCGGCACCTGGTGCTCGTCCTGTCAGGCCTTCCTGGAGCGCCTCTCCCCACTGCACACCACCCTGCAGGCGCGCGGCGTGGACCTCGTCGGCGTCGTCTGCCAGGGCCGCCACTGGGTGAAGAGCTGGCTTGCCCTCAACGCCCTCCCCTTCCCCCTCCTCGTCGACGAACAACGCACCGTCGCCAAGGCCTATGACGTCTACAAGGCGCTCGGCCTCGACGGCATCCACATCGCCCGGCCCGCCACCTTCCTCGTCGATGCCCAGGGCCACATCGTCTGGCGCTACCTCGGCGACGACCGCGCGGACCGCCCCGCCGACGCGAGCCTCCTCGACGCCCTCCAACTCCTGCGCTGAGACATGTCTGATACTTGATTTCGCTCGGACGGAAACCTTCCGCCCCGGCTGATGACAGACACAGCTTCCGGGTCTGGTTCACCTCGTCCCTGAGTGGATACGACCCCAGACGTCACGCCAGAGGAGGCAATGTCAGAGGTAGTCGTAGAATGATGGACGTCACGGCGGATTTCCCGCCGGCTCTGAACAAGGCACGCACCCATGAAGATGCTCCTCGCCGCCCTGCTCACGCTGCCCCTTCTCGCCTGTGGCCCCGCCTCCGAGCCCGCGCCTTCCGAGACCCCTTCGCAAGTCGAAGCCCAGTCAGAGCAGTCCAGCGAGCTGTCCTCCTCCGCGCCCCGCGAGCGCTCCATCCGACTGCGCACCGGCGTCACGCTGCGCTACGTGGAGCAGGGCTCGCGCCACGGCCCCGCCGTGGTCTTCCTTCATGGCTACACGGACTCGCACCACACCTGGGACTTGAACCTGTCCCTCTTCTCCCGTGACTTCCACATCTACGCGCTGGACCAGCGCGGACACGGGGACTCCCCGCGCCCGGTGTGTTGCTACACGCAGCAGTTCTTCGCCGCGGACGTGGCGGCCTTCCTCGACGCCGTCGGCGAGCGACGCGCCATCATCGTCGGCCACTCCATGGGCAGCTTCATCGCGCAGCAGGTGGCGCTGGACTTCCCGCGCCGCGTGGAGGCCCTGGTGCTGGTCGGCTCGGCGCCCACCGTCGCCGGCAACGAGGTGGCGCTGTTCCTCAAGTCCGTCGTCGACGAGCAGGTGGGCACCGTGGACCCGGACTTCGTCCGCGAGTTCCAGTCGAGCACCTTCGTACGCCCCGTCCCCGCCTCGTACCTGGACACGCTCATCTCGGAGAGCCTGAAGGTCCCCGCGCGCGTGTGGCAGGACACGCTGGACGGCATGCTCGCGGAGGACCACTCCGCGCGCCTGCGCTCCATCCGCGTGCCCGTGCTCGTGGTGGGCGGAGACCAGGACGGCTTCTTCCCCGTCGCGCAGCAGCAGGCGCTCGTCAACGCGCTGCCCGATGCGCGATTCATCCTCTACCCGAACACCGGCCACGCGCCCCACGCGGAGCTTCCCCAGACGTTCGTGCGCGACGTGAGCCAGTTCCTGCGGCGCGTGTCCCGGTAGCGCTCGGCACGGACTACGCGGGCCCTTCGGCTGCCGCGTCCTCAGGGGGCTTCAGGTTCGCCCCCGGCGTGTCCGAGCGGGCCAGCAGCACGGCGGCGGTGAGGATGAGCGCGCCGCCAAACACCTGACGCAGACTGAGCCGCTCGTCGAGGAAGAGCGCGCTCAGCACCACCGCCGTCAGCGGCTCCATGTTGGACACCAGCGAGGTGTTCACCGGGCCGATGCGCGCCATGCCGAGGAAGAAGAGGAAGACGGCGGCCACGGTGGAGATGAGCGACAGCCCCACCACCGCGCCCCAGCCCAGGCCCGTGGTGGGAAAGGACGGCCCCTTCACCAGCATGGCCAGGCCGAAGACGAGGCCCGCGGACGAGAGGATGACGGTGCTGGAGACCAGCGGCCCCGCCTTGCCCGCCACCCGCGCGCTGGTGACGACGTACACCGCGTAGAGCAGCGCGGACAGCAGGCCCAGGAAGACGCCCGTCGGCGTCACCGCGCCCTGCCGCAGGTCCGCCGTCAGCCCCGTGCCACACAGGGCCAGCACCACCGCCACCCACTTGAGCCGGCCCAGGCGCTCGCGGAACACCAGGACTTGAAGAAGCGCCACCAGCGCGGGGAACGAATACAGCAGCAGGGCCACCAGCCCCGCGGGAGCGAACTGGAGCGCGGCGAAGTACACGCCCGCCTCGCTCACGTAGCCCACCGCGCCCAGCAGGATGAGCCCCACCAGCAGGCGGCCCTTCGGCAACGGCTGGCGCATGGCCACCATGAAGGCGGCCAGCACCGCTCCGGCGAACGTGAAGCGCAGGAAGAGCAGCGTGAAGACGTCCGCGCCCGCCGCATAGGCGAGGCGGCCGAAGAGTCCGAGCGCGCCGAAGCACGCTCCGGACAGGGCCACGATGAGGAAGCCAGCGGTGCGATTCATGACGGGAGCGGCGGCACGCTGCTCCAAGCCGCGCCCCATGTCACGCGCCACGCGTCCGGCCCCTCCAGCCCGGACAGAGGGTTACCAGTTGTTCACGGACCGCAGGTCGAACACGTCCGGGAAACCATTGGCGCGCAAAATTTGTGAGGCCACCGCGCTGCGACCACCGGCGGCGCAATACACCACCACGGGGGTGCCGGGCGGGCCCACCTCGGCGACACGCTGGGGCAGCTCCTGCACGGGGATGTTGCGCGCGACGTCGGGGTGGCCCTGCTGAAACTCCTGGGGGGTGCGCACGTCCAGCAGCACCGCGCCATCCGCGACGAGCTGCCGGGCCTTCTGGGACAGTTCCTGGGGCGTCATGCGCGGCAGCATGCCTGATTCAGGCAACAGTGGCGCGCGCTTCACACGAGCCCGTGTTGCCTTCACGGCGAAACGCGCCGCTCACTCCTCCGCCCCTCCCGCGTGGAGGTCCACCGTCTGCGAGAAGTCCTCCTCCGACTGGACGATGAGCGTCTGAAGACTGGGGAAGCGCGGCTTCACCAGGGCGACGAGCCCATCCAGCCTGTCGCGGGCGTCATCCTCCCGCGTGTACTCGAGGGTGAGCTCCGTCACGCTGTCCGAGCGCACGTCCTCCAGCTTCATCCCTCCGTCCATCTCCAACGTGAGGCTGCGCAACCGGGGAAGGAACTCCACCAGCAGGCTCATGGCGAACTGCCGGGCGCCGAGCCTCAGCGTCTCCGTGGTGTCGACATGCACACGCCTGCGCCGCCAGGTGAAGGCGGGCATGAGGACGATGCGGGAGTGCGCGTGGCCATTCCACTCCGGCTCGAAGCCGTGCTTGCGCAGGGTCTCCACGATGACGCGGCCCACCTCCTCCGCCTGCGCGGACACCTTCGCGTCCTCTTCCTCCGACAGCTCGCCTTCCCTGTCGTCATCCTCCACGTCGTTCACCAGGCCGTAGGCCAGGTGCAGCGGATGCCCCTCCAGCGCGGAGTCCGTGTCCTGCTCGTGGAAGAACACCGTGCCCCGAATCTTCTCCCCCTTCGCCCGGCGCTCATCCGCCACGCCCCGGGACACCTCCCACCCGCCGCTCAGCGTGGTGGAGGCCGACACCTCCGCGACGAAGCCCTCGCGCCGCAGCTCCTGGAAGGCCGCCTCCAACCGGTCGGAGGCAATGACCTCCGGCCACGTCTTCTCCTCCTCCGCCCGCGCCCGGATGAACGCGAGGAATTGCTCCATCACCCTCCGCTGGACCCGCACATCCACCACGTCGTCCCAGTCGGAGCTGCCCGTGTAGTCGAAGACCTGGTCCAGCGGGTGATGGCCGTATTCGAAGACCCGAATCACGCCCTCCACCACGCCGGGCACCAGGGCCACCTCGTCCTCGGGCAGCACCTCCTCGGGCACGAAGCCCAGCGCCCCCAGTCGCTTCGCCAGCGCCTCCGCCTGCGACTCCAACCCCAAGCGCCGCGCCAGCCCCAGCATCGGCACGTCACCGTGTGTCGTGGCGAGCGCCTCGAAGCGGAAGCTCCAGTCCTCCTCGTCGAACGTCTCGATTCCCACCGCGAGGTGCCCGTCATCGAGCCACTCCGTCGCCGCGTCCTGCCCCGCGGGCTCGAGCAGCTCCTGGCCGAGCGCGAGCGCCTCCAGCTCCAGCACGTCGTCGGCCGGGTTCGGCCCGGTGTCCAGGGCCCCCAGCCGCCGCGCCAGCTCCGTCGCCCGCTCGAAGAGCCCGCGCTGCCGGGCCCACAGCGGAAACCTCACCTCGCCCCGCGTCGACGCGAGGAAACGCGTGATGACGAGTCCCACTCTCTCATCAATCAAGTCGATGCCCACGAACGCGGAGCGGGAGGTCGGATACGTCGCGACATTCACGTTCGCCACACCGGCCATCACCTCGTCGGAGATGGCGCGCACCCGCGCCCTCAGTTCTTCCTCGTTCACACCGGGCTCCTACTCGTTGAGAGCATCGCGAAGACGCGGGCCACATACCGGCAGGAGAACGGGGGGCCCCAGGGGATGTCGCATCGCGCCGGCCTTCACGCACATGCCCGCATCCACGGCCCGCACTCCATCGTACGAGAGGCCAAAAACTGGAGGTGTCACGGAGGGGCGCTACAGTTCTGTGCCATCATGTCACTCGACAAGCAGGCATTGATGCTCCAGCTCGCCGAGCGCCTCCAGCAGAGCGACAGGCTGGCCCACCGGGCCGAGGCCGAGGCCCGCGAGGCGGCCCGCAGTCTGGCCACCGAGTCGGAGAAGCGAGAGGACGGCCGCGCCGCGCTGGAGTTCGGCAGCCTGGCCACGGGACAGGCGAATCGCGCCCGTCGCGTGCAGGAGGAGCTCAAGGCGCTCTCCAACTTCGGCCAGGGGCCGGTGCCGCGCTTCCCGCGTCAGGGGCCCGTGGGCCTGGGCGCGCTGGTGGATGTGAGCACCGAGGACGAAGAGGGCTTCGCCGAGCGCACCTTCTTCGTGCTGCCCGTGGGCGCGGGCACGGAGCTCACCGGCCCCGGCGGCGACGGCTTCCTGTCCGTCATCACCCCCGCATCCCCCGTGGGCCGCGCGCTCATGGGCCGCAAGGCGGGCGACACCATCGAAGTCACCCTGGCGGGCGAGGTGCGCGAGTGGACGGTGCTCGAGGTCGCCTGAGCCCGGGTGTCCCACCCCTGTCGTCCGGGGTGTCCTGCCCCCGACGAAACGTCAGCGAGCACTAGAACCCATGGGCCCTGACACGCGTGAATCCAGGAAGATGTTCCCACTTCCCGCACCGCGTTCACTCCAGGCGCCCTCCAACTCGACGCTGCTGCCGCTCACGTGGCCCGCCGCCCTCATCGGCCTGCTGTTCGGCGTGCTGATGACGTATGTGCCGTACGAGTTCCGCGTGGCCGCCTTCCGGCCGCTCTACCCGTACGTTCGCCTGCTGGGACTCACCTACCTCACCGGCAGCATCTGCTTGATGGGCGCGCTCTTGTATCCGCGCGCCCCGCGCTGGCTGGACGTGGGCGGACGCGTGCTGCTCGGCGCGGCCATCGGCCTGTACTGGTGGGTGCTGAATGTCATGCCCGGCAGCCTCACGGGCATCGTGCTGTATCCGCTGTTCTTCATCGGGCTGCTGCTGGAGGCGTGGCCGTCCATGCGCCAGCGGCCCACCCTGCGCATGCTGGCGGCCCTCACCGGCACCGCCTTCGGCGTGGCGCTGCTCACCGCGCCCGAGCGCTTCCCCTTGTCCGTCTACGCGCACCTGTCCCCGTTGCGCCCGGTGGTGGGGCTGCTGTTCACCGTGGGCGGCGTGGGGCTGCTGCTGCCCACGCGCTGGCTGCACCCGCGCATGCCCGCGCTGCTGATGGGCGCGCTGGCGGTGCCCTACGGGCTTCTGGCCTACGCGCTGGCCCGAGGCTCCGCGTGGCTGGGCGCGAGCGTGTACACCGTGCTGGCCCTCGCGTGCGTGGCCCAGGCAATGAACTGGCGACCGCGCGCGCCGCGCACCGTGGGCTGGAAGCTCCTGCGAGGGCTGGCCTTCGCCGGACTGGTGCCGCTGCTCGCGCTGGGCGGGCTCGCCGCGTACATGGCACAGCGGGCCATCGAGAAGCAGGTGCGCGACGACACGCGCTACGCCGCCGCGGGCGAGGCGGACTTCCTGCGGCGCTACCTGGACGACTCGCGCGAGTCGCTGCACCTGCTGCTGGAGTCCCCGGGCTTCCGCGCGGCGCTCGCCAGCGGAGAGCGGGAGCGGTTGGAGCCGTACCTGGCGAACCTCGCCGCGCGCGAGCGCACCTTCCACGCCGCGTTGACCATGGACGAGAACGCCCAGGTGCTGGCCACGTCCGAGGGGCCGGAGGGCTGGGGCTTCAACATCCAGGGGTACTTCCCCGAGCCCCCCGCGCCCGGCGAGCTGCCCCTGTCGCTGCCCTTCATCCGTCCGCACAACCATCCGCTGGTGGCGGTGGCCCTGCCGTTCGAGCTGGAGGGCTCCCGGCGCGGAGTGCTGGTGGGCCTCTTGTCCCTGGAGCGGCTGAGTGAGGCCGCCACGCCCGCGTCCCAGCGCTTCCGCGTGCAGGTGTTGGATAGGCGCGGCCAGAAGGTGCTTCGAGACACCGCCGAGGGCGCGCAGTTGTTGGGCGAAGCCCACCTGCCGGAGGCGCTGCGCGAGGAACTGGAGCGTCCAGGTGGGGGCGTGCTGGAGGCCTTCGACGCGGCGGACCGGCGCGTGCTCGCGGCCGAGGCCCCGGTGGAGGGCTCGCCGTGGAGCGTCGTCGTGACGCAGGAGCTGGGCGTCGCGTACGCGGCGATTACGCGCATGAGCGCGGCGGTGGTGGGGCTGGTGCTGATGGGCGTGCTGATGGCCCTGGGCCTCTCCCAGTTGGTCGCGCGCGACGTCATCCGCCGACTCGACACGCTGCGCGAGGCCACCGCCGCCCTGGCCGCGGGTGACCTGGCCCGACGCGTGGAGGTGGAGGAGGACGACGAGCTGGGGGAGCTGGCGCGCGGCTTCAACGAGATGGCGGACCGCACGGGCGCGGCGCAGCAGGAGCTGAAGGAAGCGGTGCGCACGCGCGAGGAGTTCCTCAGCGTGGCGAGCCACGAGCTGCGCACGCCGCTGACGCCACTCAAGGGCTTCGCCGCGCTCACGCTCCAGCGCCTGGAGAAGAGCGGCGACTTCCCGGAGCGCGAGCGGCTGCTCAAGGCGTTGCGCTCCATGGCCCGGCAGACGGAGCGACTGGCGAGGCTGGTGGATGACCTGCTCGACACCGCGCGCATCCAGGGCGGACGCTTCGAGCTGGAGCGACAGCGCGTGGACCTGACGCCGGTGCTGCGCGAGGTGATGGAGCGCTTCGAGCTGCGCGGCGAGGGCGGCATCACCTTCGAGCTGCGCGTGCCCGAACATCCCGTGGAGGGCGACTGGGACGCGCCCCGGCTGGACCAGGTCATCACCAACCTGGTGAGCAACGCCGTGCGCTACTCGCCCCAGGGCGGCGCGGTGTGCGTGACGCTGGAGGAGGCGGCGGACCACGTCCTCATCCACGTGAAGGACCAGGGCATCGGCATTCCCCCGGAGAGCCTGGCGGGCCTGTTCCGCCCATTCGCTCGCGCGTCCAACGCCACCGCGCGGCACTACGGCGGCCTGGGCCTGGGCCTCTTCATCTGCCGCGAAATCGTGGACCGCCATGGCGGCACCATCTGGGCGGAGAGCCCGGGGCCGCAGCAGGGCAGCGCCTTCCACGTGCGCCTGCCTCGCCTCGTCGAGCCCCAGGTCACCGACGTGGCGGCCTGAGCGTCCACGGCCCTCGCCTCAAGGCTTGGGTTCGGGCGCGCCAGGCACCGACAGCCATTCCTCCGGGATGTCGCCGCGCGGAAGCTCCAGCACGAAGGTGGAGCCGCGCCCCAGCTCGCTGGTGGCCTTCACCGTGCCGCCGAAGGCCTCGACAATCTGCCGGGTGATGTAGAGCCCCAGGCCCAGGCCGCCGTAGTGCCTGTCGCTCACCGCGCGCTCGAAGCGCTCGAAGATGCGCGGCAAGTCCCGAGCGGAGATGCCGATGCCCCCGTCCTCCACGATGAGGCGCGCGGTGCGCCCATCCGCCTCCACGAGCAGGCGCACGGGTTGGCCGGCGCCGTACTTCAGCGCGTTGGAGAGCAGGTTGGTCACCACCTGCTCCAGCCGCAGCCGGTCCCACCGGCCCAGCACCGGCACCGGCGCGTGCATCTCCAGCGAGCAGTGCAACTGCGCCGCGGAGGGTGCGAAGCGGTAGAGGATTTCCGCCGCGACGCTCGCCAGGTCCATCTCCTCCAGCTCCAGCTTCAAGCGGCCGGCGGTGATGCGCGACACGTCCAGCAGGTTGTCCACCAGGCTCGTCAGCTTGCGCACCTGGCGCTGCACCACGTCCAGCGTCTCGGAGACGCGCTCCGCGGACACGGGCTTGCCATTCGCCGCCAGCAGGTCCACCTGCTTCTGGAGCAACTGCACCTTGAGGTGCAGCGGCGTCAGCGGCGTCTTCAGCTCGTGACTCGCGATGCCCAGGAACTCGTCGCGCAGGCGCACCGCCTCGCGCGCTTCACGCAAGAGCCGCGCGTTGTCCAGCGACAGCGCCGTGCGCCGCGAGAGTTCCTCCGCCAGTCGCTCGTCCTCGTCACCGAAGGCCGGCGCCCCGTCCGTGCGGAACAGCGCCAGCGCGCCGATGATGCGCCCGCGCGCCACCAGCGGTACGCCCAGGTAGCTGCTCAGCCCCAGCGAGAGCAGGAGCCGCGCGTGCTCCGCGTCCCGCGTGAGGGCCACCTGCTGCTCCTCCGTCAGCTCCGCCGTCCGCTCCGTCCGGCCCGTGAGGAACAAGGAGGGCAGGCCCCGAGGGTCCAGCGTGTCCGGCGGATACCGGCACAACATCTCCACGAGCAGCACGTGCCGCTCGGGTTCCGCGTGCACGGCGGCGACGGCGCGCACCGACTCGCCCGACGAGCCCAGGAAGAGCACGCCCGCGTCCGCCAGCGAGGGCACCAGCAGCCGCAGCAGCGGCTCCATCTGCGCCTCGGTCTCCAGCTCGGCGCCCAGCAGCGCGCCCGCCTCGGCCAGAAGCCTCGCGGCCCGCGTCGCGTCCAGGCGGGGCAGCAGCTCCTCCCGCGCACGCAGGAGGACCCCCGACGGAGCCTCCTCCGCGCTCCCGGCGGGCGATATCGGGAACACGCTGCCTCGGAGCACCACCACCGTGCCATCCGGCCGGCGCAGTCCCCAGCGCTCCTCGCGAACCCCTTCTCCCGCGAGCGCACGCGTCAGCGGAGAAACTTCCAGTGGCACGGACGCGTTCTCCGGGCGCACCCAGTCGCACCCAGGCAGGCAGCCATGCTCCAGGCGCTCCGGAACGGGGATGCGGAACTGGTGTCCCGCCTCGGCGTTGAAGGCCAGGACATGGCCCGCGGCATCCATCAGCAGGAGCGCTTCGCCCGTCTGCTCGATGAGCAGACGAAGGGCCGCGTCGCTCAGCCGGGCTTCCGCCCGTTCCACGAGCACCTGACGAATCTTCGAAAGCTGGGCGCGGCCAGAGGACATGAGTTCAGGGGATTTCTGCTCGTGGCATGGTGGCATCCCGACCCGCCCGAAGGAAGACAGCTCCCCGCCCTCGCTCAACACCTGAGAGGGCGCGGTCTGAATCCCAACCTTCCTGGGGTCAGGTCAGCCCCCTTGCCTGTACTGCAGGAAATCCTGAATCGTTGGATAGTTGTACATCGCCCGGACTCCTCGTTCGTGCGACGCGTCCACTTCCTCGAGCCTCAACATGCAGACGCCGCCCGCCAGGCCTGATTGGACTCCCCACGAGCGCCGGTACCGGCTCGTCATCGACAGCCTGAAGGAGGTCGTCTTCCAGACGGACGCGCAGGGTGCGTGGACGTTCCTCAACCCGGCGTGGACGGAAATCACGGGCCACACGGTGGAGGACTCGCTCGGCAAGCCCTTCTCGGAGTTCGTCTACGAGGAGGACCAGCGGCGCAGCCTGGAGGGCTTGCGGCGGCTGGTGACGAAGGAGCTGGAGTACGTGCGCACGGAGGTGCGCTACGTGAATCGCGGCGGCGGCTTCCGGTGGGTGGAGGTCTACGGGCGACTGATGGTGGGCGAGGACGGCGCGGTGCTGGGCACGTCCGGGACGCTCAACGACATCACCGAGCGCAAGGCCTCCGACGGCGCGCTGGCGCGGCGAGAGCGCTACCTCACCGCGCTGGTGGAGATGCAGCAGCGGCTGCTGGCGGTGCGTGACGGCGGAGATTTGTACGGGCCGGTGCTGGAGCCCCTGGGCCAGTCGTCGGGCGCCAGTCGTGTGTACGTCTTCGAGCTGCACCCGGGCCCCGCGGGAGAGCGCTGGTGCAGTCAACGCGCGGAGTGGTGCGCGCCCGGCGTGCGCGCGGAGATAGACAACCCGGAGCTCCAGAACCTGCCGATGGAGCCGAACCTGGAGCGGTGGGCGAAGACGCTGTCGCGCGGGGACGTCATCGAGGGGCTGGTCGAGACCTTCCCCCCCGTGGAGCGCGAGCTGTTGGAGCCGCAGGGCATCCTCTCCATCCTGGTGCTGCCGCTGCGCGTGCAGGGCGTGCTGACGGGCTTCGTGGGCTTCGACAACTGCGCGGAGGCGCGGCGCTGGGACCGGTTGGAGGTGGACCTGTTGTCCGCGGCGGCGGGCGCCATCTCCGTGGCGCTGGAGCGCAAGGAGTCCGAGCGCGCGCTGCGCGAGCGGGAGCGGCGCTTCCGGCAGCTCGCGGAGAACGCGTCGGACGTGCTGTACCTGTACCGCTGCGAGGCGCCCAGGGGCTTCGTCTACGTCAGCCGCGTGGCGCACGCGAAGCTGGGCTACGGGCCGGTGGCGCACTACGGCGACGCGGACCTGTGGTACCGGCGCGTGCATCCAGAGGACCGGGACGCGCTGGAGCGACTGCTGGAGGCCCCGCGCGCCTCGGCCGGTGCGCCGGTGACGGTGCGCTACCTGCATCCGGATGGGCGCACGCTGTGGCTGGAGCACGTCGTCGTCCCGGTGACGGACCCGATGGGGCGCATGGTGGCGGTGGAGGGCCTTGCGCGCGACATCACCGAGCGACGTCAGGCCGAGGAAGCGCTGCGCCTGTCCGAGGCCAGCTTCCGCGCGCTGCTGGAGGGCGTGCCGGACGCGGCGGCGATTGAGCGGGACGGGCACATCGTCTACGCGAACGCGGCGCTGGTGGGCACGCTGGGCTTCGAGCGCGCGGAGCAACTGGTGGGCCGTCAGTTGTCTGAGTTCGTGAAGGACATGCGCGGCACGGAGGCGGTGAGGGCGGGCGCGCTCACCGGTGAGCGGCGGCTGGTGCGGCGCGACGGACGCACGCGTGTGGCGGAGGTCGTGTCCCTGCCCCTGCGCTTCGACGGCCAGCCCGCGGTGGTGTCCATCGCGCGCGACGTGACGGAGCAGCGGCAGCTCCAGGCGAGGCTGACGCTGGCGGACCGGCTGGCGTCGGTGGGCACGCTGGCCGCGGGCATCGCGCACGAAATCAACAACCCGTTGGCCTTCGTGCTGTCCAACCTGAGCTTCATGTCGGACGAGTTCCGCCGCAACCTGCCTCCGGGCGACGGTGCGACGGCGCTCCAGGCCCGGCTGCGGGGCGAGCCTGATTTGGGCGAATGGGTGGAGGTGCTGCACGAGGCCTGCGAGGGCGCGGAGCGGGTGCGGCAGATTGTCCGTCAGCTCAAGACGTTCTCCCGACCCGACGAGGAGAATGTGTCGCCGCTGGACGTGCACGGGGTGCTGGAGTCGGTGGCGATGATGGCGGCGAACGAGATTCGCCACCGCGCGCAGCTGCGGCGCGAGTACGGCGACATTCCCTCGGTGATGGCCAACGAGGGGAAGCTGAGTCAGGTGTTCCTGAACCTCGTGGTGAACGCGGCGCAGGCGATTCCGGAGGGCTCCGCGCACCGGCATGAAATCCGGCTGGCGACGCGGCGTGATGGACGCTCGCGGGTGGTGGTGGAGGTGCAGGACACGGGCGTGGGGATTCCGCGCGAGGTCATCGACCGCATCTTCGACCCGTTCTTCACCACGAAGCCGGTGGGCGTGGGCACGGGCCTGGGCCTGTCCATCTGTCACAGCATCATCCACGGGCTGGGCGGTGACATCACCGTGGAGAGCGAGCCGGGCAAGGGCACCCTCTTCCGCGTCAGCCTGCCCACCATGGAGCAGGACGCGCGCGCGGTGGCGGCGGCGCTCGACGTGACGCCCCGGCCCCTGGTCCAGCCCCGAGGACGCGTGCTGGTGGTGGACGACGAGCCCGCGGTGGGACGCGTGTTGCAGCGCATCCTCCGGGGCCACGAGGTGGAGGTCGCCTGCAGCGGACGCCAGGCGCTGGAGCTGCTGGAGCAGGGCATGGAGCCGGACGCGGTGCTGTGTGACGTGATGATGCCGGACCTGACCGGCCGCGACGTCTACGAGTCCGTGCGGCGCGAGCACGCGGGCCTGGAGGGACGCTTCGTCTTCGTGTCGGGCGGGGCCTTCACCACGGGCGCCCGGGAGTTCCTCGCCAGCATCCCGAACCTCCTGCTGGAGAAGCCCTTCGACGAGGGCCGCGTGCGGCGCGTGGTGGAAGACCTGGTCCGGCTGCGACGTCCCACCGCGGAGGCGTGAGCATGTGGAATGACGTGGAGCTGAGAGACCTTCCGGCGTGCGCGGCACGGCTGCTGGACGAGGTGCGCCGGGCGGACGGGTTCGCCTTCGTTCGCGAACAGGCGGCAGAAGCCGAGGCAGTGGACGAAGGGCTCGTCACCGAGATGACGGCGGGGCTGGTGAAGAGCTTCGGGATGTACCGCCAGCCTCGCTACCTGCGTCCGGAGGCATATGCCTGGGAGGAGCGGGACGGCGTGCGCACGGCGCGCATCCGGCCGCTGTCCGCCCTGCTCCTCTACTGGGCGGGCGGGGACGTGAGCCCCTACGTGCCGCAGGTGGTGTGGGGCACGGGACTCGTCGGCCACCACTACGAGGAGACGGCGTCGGAGAACGTGCTGGAGTTCGGCGCGACGAACTTCGACTCCTCTGGCGGCTTCGACCTGGGCTCGCCCGGACAGACGCTGGTGGAGCTGGCCGAGGACGAAGCGCTGAACGAGCTGGAGGTGTTCGTCCCGCTCAAGAAGCTGCTGCTGGTGCGCACGCTCCAGTGCGCGCACGCGGCCGTGCGCAAGGCCGTGAAGTCAGAGGCCTTCCGCGAGCTGCCTCGCGAGGAGTCGTTCCGATTCTTCGCCACTCCAGGACACGACGAGCCGTCCTTCGTGCTGCCACACGAGCCCTGAGCGCGTCCTACTTCACGCCGTCCAGCGGCAGCGGCCCGCTGTCCAGGACTTGCTGGCGGGTCACCACCTGGCCGTACTCGGCTGTCCGGTACGCGGTGCCTCCGGACTCCGTCGCCCCGTGCAGGCGCACGTCGTCCGCGGCGGGCAGGTAGCCTACGCGCAGACGCAGCTCGCGCACGGCGGACAGCTCGCGCGTCACCTCGGGGCCCGTGGCATAGGGCATCGACGTGCGCAGCGGCAGGGGCACGAGCAGGCGGCGGGACGCGGTGGTGCCGGGCTCCACGCGACTCAGGGCGGGGACCTCGGGGGCCTCCACGTCCAGGTTCTCCGGGACGGGCACGAGCTGACGCAGCAGCACCGCGCCATCACCGGAGAGGTCCACATAGGCGCGCTCGGGCGCGAGGCCCACGTAGCCCGTGGGGCCCCACTCCGGCAGCCCGTCCACCAGCAGCACCGCGTGGGAAGAGGCGTTGCGCACCGCGTACGCGACAGCGAGCCCCTCGGGCCCGCTCGTCACCGACTCCACCTTCAGCTCCACTTGCGCATGGGCCACGCGTCCTCCCGGATGCGCGGGCTGATTCGAAGCCCGCGTGCAGCCCACGATTATCGCCAGCGCCATGCAGCAGGCGCCAGCTTGGAGCAGGGCTCTCATGCGAGAGGGCTGTTAGTAGTGCGGCCGGGTGGGCAGGTTCAGGTCGTCGCGGAGGACGTTCTCACCGGGGCGGCCACCCTGCACCACGTCCGGCGTGGCCGGGTTCTGGTCCAGGTCGACGGGCAGACCCACCGCGGACGTCTCCAGGTTGCGCGTGCCGTCCTTCGAACCGTTCGCCAGCGTGCCGTTGTTCATGTCGGACGCGTGCACCAGCTCGTGGAACAGGCCGACAATCGGAGGACGGTTCATCCACTCGTCAGCGCCCAGGGAGATGCGCGAGGTGTTGTAGTTCACCGTCGCGTCCGTGCCCTTGCCCGGCGTGCCGTCCTTGTTGAAGAAGCCGTCGTTGAAGGCCGTGCCGGACGCCGTGTTGCCACCGGACGTCTCCGAGATGGTCGTCGTCTTTCCGCTGTCATCCAGCGAGCGCAGCAGGTCCTGGCCCGACGGCAGCGAGCGCATCGCGTCCAGGTCCGACTGCACGCGCGCCTGGAACTCCGGCGTGCCCTTCACCGACACGGAGCTGCCCCGCTTGTCCGCGTCCGTCATGTCGACGATGGTCCGCGTGTCTCCGGCCGAGTCGGCGCTCTCCTCGCCCTCCTCGACATAGAGCTTGTCCGTCCCGCCGTTGCCGTTGACCGTGTCCTTGCCCGCGCCACCCGCCACCGCGTCGTTGCCCTCGCCACCACTCAGCGAGTCATCGCCCCGGCCGCCGATGACCTGGTCGTCACCCGCGCCACCCGTGGCGGTGTCGTCACCCGCGCCCGCGTCGATGTAGTCGCGACCCTCGCCGCCATTCACCAGGTCATTGCCGTCCAGGCCGTAGAGCACGTCGCGACCCGCGCCACCGTTCACCAGGTCGTCGCCCGCGCCACCCTCGACGTAGTCGTCGCCGTCGTCACCCGACACGGTGTCGGTGCCCGCACCACCCAGCACCGCGTCGTTGCCCGCGCCGCCGATGAGCGTGTCGTTGCCCGCGCCGCCCGTCAGCTTGTCGTTGCCGGCGCCGCCGTCCACCGTGACGTCCTGCGTGACGCTCGCGTCCAGGGTGATGCTGTCGTTTCCGTCGCCGCCCTGGATGATGGCGCCCTTGGCCTGCTCCGCCGTCAACGTCACCGAGTCCTTGCCCGACGTGACGGTCAGCGACCCATCCTTGCCCTGCGACACCGTCGCGGTGTTGTTCCCCGTTCCCAGGTCCACCACCGTCTGGCCACTGGCGTTGGTGCTCACCTGGGGACCCGCGGCAGCCGCCGCGTCCTTGATCTTCTCGCCGACCTTGGCCACGGCCTTGCCCACGGCCGACCCCGGACCCACCGGCGCACCCTCGCCACGAATCTCCGAGAGCACCGGACGGGACGCCGCACCCGTGCGCGGGGCCGCCTCGAAGCCGTCCTGCATCCGCTGCGCGACGGCCGTCTTCACCGCGTCGGGACGCTGGGCCTGGGCGGGCTGCTTCACCGGCTCCGGCTTCGGCTCGGGCTTCACGGACGTGGTGGGACGCGAACCGGACTTGCCAATCGTGGTCATGACGACTTCTCCCTGAGAACGAGGCACCCGGTACAGTCCCAGCGGCCAATGCCGGGGCGGACGAACGCCGACCTCCCCGATTATCGGGGTCCCCGGGTGGGAGTTGCTTCGTTTCTTGAATCCTGGGAGCGAATCGGTGGATCCGCGTGGCCGAGGCCGGCGCAAGCCCCCTGCGCAAGGACAGACGTCTGGGTTTACTTCCACCCTCCAGCGCCCGCCACCGCAACGCCTGACATCGCTCCATCGGTCATCGGGGGGACCCTCCTCCCGGTGACCGATGCGGCCCGGGAGCGGACGGGAGACTGTGCCGTCCACGTCAGCCCTCACACCCCGAGGAAACACATGAACCGCACCCTGCTGCTGCTGTCCGCCGCTGGATTGCTCGCCCTGGGCGCGCTCTCGCTGGGCAGGCCTCCTCCGCCTCCTCCGCCGCCCGTCACCGACACCAGCCACACCGTGGCCCAGCCGGATGAGCAGCCGGCCACCGCCGTGCTGCCGCTCATCGTCGCCCAGCCCTCCGATGGCGCCCTCACCCTCTCTGGCAAGCTGTCCGGCGCCTATGTCCAGCCGGGCGCCAGCGAGGCCTTCGCGTGGATGGAAATCAAGGCCCGCCCCATCGAGAGCGGACGCCGCGTCCCGGTGAACATGGCCCTGGTGGTGGACCGCTCCGGCTCCATGGAGGGGCAGAAGCTCACGGACGCCAAGCGCGCCGCCGCCGAGCTGGTGAGCCGCCTCACCCCCGAGGACCGTCTGGCGTTGATCCACTACGGCACCGACACGAAGGTCATCGCCAGCCGGCTCGTCACGGACGCCTTCCGCGAGGAGCTGCTCGCCGCCATCAGCGCCATCCGCGCGGATGGCTCCACCAACATCAGCGGCGGACTCTCCGATGCGGCCACCGCGCTGCGCGGCCACCTCGCCCAGTACCGCGTCAGCCGCGCCATCCTGCTGAGTGACGGCCAGCCGACGACGGGCTTCGTGACGGAGCCGGAGCTCTTCAACCTCACGCGCAGCCTGCGCGACGAGGGCATCACCGTCAGCGCGCTCGGCGTGGGCGAGGACTTCCAGGCCAGCCTCATGCGCGGCATGGCCGAGCAGGGCGGCGGGTTCTCCGGCTTCATCGACAACTCCGCCCGGCTGGCGGAGGTCTTCTCCCGAGAGCTGGACCAGGCCACCAGCACCGTCGCCCGCCGCGTGGAGCTGCGGCTGACCCTGCCCCCGGGCGTTCGCGACGTGGAGGTCATGGGCCTGCCCACCACCCGCGAGGGCAACGTCGTGAAGGTGCCGCTGTACGACCTGGCCAGCGCGCAGTCCGTGCGTGTCGTCGTGAAGCTGACGCTGCGCGCGACAGCCTCCACCGAGCCCGTGCGGCTGCTCGACGCCACCGTGCGCTACCTGGACGTGGCCCGCGACGCGACGGCGGAGGCGACGCTGCCCCTGTCGGCCCAGGTCACCGAGGACGCCGCCCTGGTGCGCGCCCACCTGGACCGGGACGTGCGCGTGCACGCGGTGCGAGCGTTGGGTACCCAGCAGATGCGCGCCGCCGTGGAGGAGATGAAGCGGGGCAACCGGAAGGCCGCCGTCGGTCTGCTGGGCAACGCCAAGAAGCTTTTTGGCTCGTCCCCCTCCGCGCTGTCGGGGGAGCTTGCGGAGCTGGACCAGACAGAGGCAGCCTATGGGCGGGCGTCGAATGACGGTGACGTTCGCCGCGAGTCGCTGAACCTCTACAAGAAGACGATGAAGAACTTCGGCGAGAACAACGCCTATTAGTCAGGACGGTGCAGCCCCCATGGCCCTCTCCCTGCAGTTCCTCCACCGCGAGGAGTTTGAATCCCGCACCTTTCGCGCGCTGGGGGGAGGAGCCTGCATGGGCATCTTCGCGGCGCTCGCGCTGCGCGTCTGGGAGCCCTTCACGCCCATCGTCCGGCTGACGCTGGAGCCGGGCTACTTCGCGGTGGTGGCCGCCGCGCTCGCCGCCGCGAGGCCCCTGAAGGGCTACGGGCTGGGCCTGCGCGCGGCGCTCACCGTGCTGCCCGTCTTCCCGTTCCTCTTCTCCGCGCCCCACCCGCTGCCCCAGAGCCTGGCGGCCTGCATCGCCGCGGCGCTGGTGACGTGGCTGGGCAACGGCCGTGAGGCCGCGGGAACCTCCACCGCCGTCGCCGCGAGCGCCGCCGCCGCCGGCATCCTCGCCCCGGTGGGCCTGTACGTGCAGCAGGTGCTGGATGCCCGCTTCCTGGGCGACATGAACCTGGTGTCCCTGGTGGTGGGCTTCGCCTGCGTGGCCCTCTTCTGGAGCATCGGCACGCTGCCCTCGCACCTGGTGCTGCACACCGACACGGTGGAGGCCCGGGGCCTGGCGCTCGGTGACTCGCTCAAGGGCGAGGCGCAGGAGCTGGCCGCGCGCGCGCTCGGGTTGTACCAGCAGTGCAAGACGGCGGTGCTGCGCATGCCCGCGAGCACCGGCCGGCAGGAGCTGGTGGGCGTGCTGGAGAAGATGGCGTCGGAGAGCTTCTCGCTCGCGGAGGCCCACGCGGCGCTCACCGCGCAGCTGGACTCCGTGGTCGCCCATGACGTGGACGCGCAGGTGAAGGAGCTGCGAGCGCGCGCCGCCGCCATCCAGGACACCATCGCCCGGCGCCAGCTGGAGCTCGCCGCGTCCTCACTGGGCGAGGAGCTCAACCACCTGGATGCCCTGAGCCGCAAGCGCGAGCGGCTGTTCGCCCAGCTCCACGCGCAGGTGGCGCTGCTGGAGCGCGCCCGCGTGTCCTTCATCGGCGTGCAGGGCCATGAGCTGGGCTCCAAGGGCGAGCAGGCCGCGCAGCTCGCGCGACGACTCAAGGGCCTGGGTGACGACTCCACCCAGCCGCCCGCCCCCGAGGACGCGCAGGACACGCCGCGTCCCACCTCCGAGGCCACGCGCCTGCGGAGCTGACGCCGCGCCCCTAGTTCTTCTTGGCCTTGCTCCGGGTCTTGCGCACGGCGACACGGGCCGGCTGCTTGCGCTGGGTCTTCGCCCGGAAGCTGCCGGGGGGCGCGTGCAGCTCGTCGGCGATTCTCCGCTCGATGGCTTCTCGCGTGTCTCGCGCGACGATGAGCGCCGCCTCGATTTCCTCGCGCACCCGCGCCGCCTGCTCCTCCGCCGCGGCTCGGTACTCCGAGGTGGTCCGACGTAGGGCCAGTGTCCCTCGGTCCGCCGGCTCCACGCTCCGCGCCACCGCTGCCTGCCCCCGGGCCCTGCTCCCCCGCGACTTGTCTTCCCCTGCCTTTTCCGCCATGGGAGCCTCCACGCGCTGATCCCTTCCGTCGAAAGTGGGCCGTGGTCTCCTGTCGGGGAAGTCCGCCGCTCAACTCGGCCCCCATCCAGGCGGGAGGGCAGGCACCCAGCCGGCGGACCGGCAAGCAGCGGTGCTTCTCTTGCATCGCAGAAAAACGTAAAAGCAGGCCGGATGATTGTGGCGCAAGGGTGCCGGGCCCCTGCTACTCACAGCGACGCCGCATGGGCGGGCAGCGTCCAATTGCGAGGGATACCGTGGCGGTCAGCGAACCCTTTTCATTTCTGAAGCACCGGAAGCACAACCTGGACCGGATGACGCTGGGCGACCTCGTCTACTCGTTCTTCACGTACTACGCGGTCCTGGCCTACATCACCGTGGGCATCGTCAGCCTCGTGTACGCGGTGAAGTGGTTCGACAACCCGGTGCGCATGCTGCTGGCCATGCTGGCCGCGAGCGTGGTGTTCCCGTTCGGCTGGTACCTGGTCCACAAGAACATCCTGCACAGCCGCTTCCTCTACAAGACGCCCTTCACCGCGGCGACGTGGAAGCGCATCCACTTCGACCACCACCAGGACCCCAATGACTTGCGCGTGCTCTTCGGCGCGCTGGCCAACGTGCTGCCGACGGTGGGCGGCGTCATCGCGCCCATCGGCTATCTCATCGGCGGGAAGTCAGGAGCGGCGGCGGCGCTGGGCTGGGCGATGGTGGTTACGTGTTTCTATGAGTTCTGCCACTGCATCCAGCACCTGAACTACACGCCGAAGCTGGGCTTCCTGAAGGAAATCAAGCGCCTGCACCTGTCTCACCACTACCACAACGAGCAGGGCAACTACGGCATCACCAACTACTTCTGGGACCGCCTCTTCGGGACCTTCTATTCGAAGGCCGGTGAGAAGCCCAAGAGCCCCACCGTCTTCAACCTGGGCTACACCGCCGAGGAGGCCAAGCGCTACCCGTGGGTGGACAAGCTCTCCAACGGCACGCGCGGTGATGACCACCCGCGCCGCTTCTGGCAGGGCAAGGAAGGCCAGGGCACGCAGCCGGAAGACGCTTCGGCGCGAGTGGGCGGCGAGCCGTAGACGAAGGGAAACGGCGAGCCTCCTGAAGAGGCTCGCCGCGAGACTTCACCCGCCCGACGCGGCTAGTACTTCACCGAGCCGTTGGGCAGCATCAGCGTCGAGTTGGACTTCTGCAGCGCCACCATGGAGCGCGCCATGTCCAGCACGAGCACCGCGCGGCCACGCACGGACAAGTCCCTCACGCGAGCCTCGAACGTCACCGGCGCCACCCGCGCGTCCAGCTCCGACGCCTGAGCGCCATTCCGGGCGAAGTCACCCAGCGCGTTGAAGTGCACGGTGATTTTGACCTTGTCGACGCCCGGCGGCACCGTGAAGCGCGCGGCCAGCGGCGAGTGGCCCGGCGTCGCCAGCTCCAGCATGTTCGACATCACCTGCACCGGCACGGGCTTGCCCTCGGCGGTGGTGATGAGCACGTCGGAGACGGGCACCTTCAGCGAGGTGTAGTCCGTCAGGCCCTCGCCCCTCACCCGCAGCTCGAAGCTCTGCGTGGAGGGAGTGCCGGGGCCATCCCCGCCGCCGGGGACGGGGCCGGGGTTTTCACCGCCGGGAACAGGGCCCGGGTCCTGACCACCCGGAGCGGGGTCTTCACCACCAGGCACGGGCGTCTCCACACCCGGGTCGTCGCCCGGGAACGGGACGGAGTCTTCACCGCTGCAGGCGGCGAGCACGAGGGCCGAGGCCCCCAGCGTGGACAGCAGGAACTTCTTCATGACGTGTCTCCTCGAAAGCTTTTGAGTGAATCGATGTCTGGAAGGTGTGTGTGGAACGGGGCTCAGGGAATGCAGATGAGGCCCGTGGGAATGGTGAAGTCGACGGCGAGCGCCTGGGCGGCCTGGGGCGTCGCGGGGCCCGGGTCGAAGCCACCGGGGAACGCACCGGCGTCACAGGAGTTGTTGTACGCGTCCAACTGCGTGTTGAGGGTTTCGAGCGTGGTGCAGTCGACGGAGCCCAGCGCGGTCAGCACGAGCGCCAGCAGGTTGGGCGGGACGGTGAGGCCGCCGAACAGGCGCTGGTTGCAGGTGGCCACCAGCATCTGACGGGCGACCAGGAAGCGGATGCGGTCCAGTTGGCTGCGCGGCAGGCCGGTGATGGGATACTTCGCCGGGTCACCCCACAGGAGGCCCTCCGCGCCCGGCAGCGTGGCGACGATGCCGATGCTGCCCAGGGGAATGGGGCCGCCAGCCAGGCACTGCTGCACCGCGGAGATGTGGCTCTTGTAGAAGCCCAGCGTCCGCGTCGCGGTGCACACCTCCGGCGGCGGCTGCACGCAGGTGATGCGCGCGGTGCACAGCGAGGAGCCCAGGTCGAACCCGGAGGTGAACACGTTGTCGATGTGGTCGTCCACCAGCCCATCGAGCAGCGCCAGCGTCCGGCAGTCGTCGTAGCTGTTGAGCGTCAGCGCGAAGTTGGACGTCACCGACTGGCCCACCGGAATCACCACCGGCGGCGGCGGGAGGAAGGAGAAGCCCTCCAACACCAGCAGCGGGTCCGCGGCCGTCAACAGAATGGACGGCAACGTCGGGTGGACGTTGTTGACCTGGAAGCTGAAGTTCGCAGTGAAGGGATACGTCGAGACCTCCACGGAGGCCTGCCCGTTCACCAGCTTCGAACACGTCAAATCATGCGCTTCCGCCACACCCGCCAGCCCCACCACGGCGGCACACGCCGCACCCATCCAACCGCTCAACGCCTTCATTTTCTTGCCCCGTCCTGCTTCGTCTTCTCGAGCCGGGATGACTCGTGTCGGGGGGACCTTTTTCACCGGATGTGCCACGCGAGGGACGTGTCAGGTCGCCTCCACGCCGACGAACCCACCTCCCTGGAGGCCGAGCAGGCGCGACGCGAGGGCCCCTTGCGTGGAACTCGCGTTCCCCTCGGTGGGAACGACGCTTCCGACTCGAAAAGGCGATGACTTCTCCTCCTGGGAAAATCCCGGGAGCAGGCAGGCACGGAAGTGAGGCCTCTCGTTCCCAGGCTGAGGACTGGCCCGCACTTCCCGAGCGAATCCGACGTCACGGGGAGCATCTACGAAGACCTTCGTTGACATCTACGAACCCATTCGTATGATGAGTTCGTGGATGCTGGATGCGAGGAAGCCATGAGCGAGTCGAAGCTGCCGCGCCCCACGGATGGCGAGCTGGCCATCCTGAGGGTGCTGTGGGAGCGCGGTGACAGCACGGTGCGAGAGGTGCACGAGGCGCTTCACCGGCGAGAGCCGGCGGAGGCCACGGGCTACACGACGGTGCTGAAGCTGATGCAAATCATGACGGACAAGGGCCTGGTGGCGCGCGACGAGTCCCAGCGCGCGCACGTGTACCGGGCCCATGCGACGGAGCAGCGCACGCAGCGGCAGCTGGTGACGGACCTGGTGGAGCGCGCCTTCGGCGGCTCTCCGGCCCGGCTGGCCATGCAGGCGTTGTCCTCGCGCAAGACGAGCCCGGAGGAGCTGGCCCAGTTGCGCCAGCTGCTCGATTCCATGGAAGGAGCGGACGAATGAGCAGCCTGGTGATGGAGTCGATGGGATGGGCGCTGGTGCACTCGCTCTGGCAGGGCACGCTGGTGGCGCTGGGGTTGGCGGTCGCGCTGATGACGGTGGGCCGGCGCGCGGCCAACGCGCGGTATGCGCTGGCGTGTGGCGCGCTGGTGCTGACCGTGGTGCTGCCAGTGGCCACGGGGTGGCGGCACGCGACGCAAGCACGCGCCACGCGGGCGGCCGAGCACGCCGTGTCCACGCGGGACCTCCGCCAGGAGTCGCTCGTCGCGGCGCGGACCCGGGCCATGGCGCGGTGGGACCGCTCCGCTCACACCGGGGTCTCCGAGCGCGAGCCCGCGCGGGCCGCGACTTCCGACTGGACCCGCATGGAGCCCGCGGGCCTGCTGACGCTGGTGGTGGAGCGGGTGCGCGAGTCACTGGCGGACCTGTTGCGCTGGGTGGTGCTCGCGTGGGTGGCGGGCGTGGGCCTGAGCTCCGGACGGCTGACGGCGGAGTGGGTGCAGTTGCGCCGGCTCGCGCGCCGTGCCCTGCCCGCGCCCCACGAGTGGCAGGAGCGGCTCGACACGCTGTCGCGTCGCCTGGGCCTTTCGCGCGCGGTGCGGCTGCTCCAGACGACCGAGGTGGACGTGCCCTCGACGGTGGGCTGGCTGTCTCCGGTGGTGCTGCTGCCGGTGTCCGCTCTCTCCGGCCTGCCCACCCGTCAGTTGGAGATGGTGCTGGCGCACGAGCTGGCCCACATCCGCCGGCATGACTTCGCGGTGAACCTGGCGCAGGTGGTGGTGGAGACGCTCTTCTTCTACCACCCGGCCGTGCGGTGGATGTCCAACGTCATCCGCGTGGAGCGCGAGCACTGCTGCGACGACGTGGCGGTGAGCGCCAGCGGCAACTCCGTCTCCTACGCTCGGGCCCTCACGGCGCTGGAGTCCCTGCGGGTGCTGCCCTCGTCGGAGCCGAGCCACGCGATGTCCGCGCTGGGCGGCTCGCTGCCCGAGCGCGTGCGTCGCCTGGTCTCTCCGCCCGCGCCGCGCTGCTCCTCCCGCTGGGTCGCGGGGGCGTCGGTGCTGACGCTCGTGAGCAGCCTCGCGGTGGCCGCGCCCCTGACGTCGCTGGTGCTGGGCCAGGCCCCCACCTCCGACGTGTCCAGGCCGGGCGTCGCGAACGCCGCCGTCCCCGCGCCGCCCGAGGCTTCCGAGCCTCCCGCGCCGCCGAGCCCGCGGGCCCTCCCCCGCCTCCCCACGGCGCCGAGGCCGCCCGGAGACGTCAAGGTGGCCCTCCCCATGAAGCTGGCCGCGGCGCCCGACGTGAAGGTGAAGGTGTCCACGCGCCAGGACGACGAGGACTCGGACCTCGACGAGCGCACGAAGGTGGGCGCCGGTCAGTCGCTCTCCGTCGACCAGCTGGTGGCGCTGAAGACGGCGGGCGTGACGCCGGAGCGGGTGCGGGAGCTGGAGTCGATGGGCTACGAGCCCACCGTCGCCAACCTCGTCGAGATGGGCCACATGGGCGTCACCTCCGAGTACATGAAGCAGATGACCGTGAGCTTCGGCCGCAAGCTGGAGGCCAACGCGCTGGTGGAGCTGCGCGCCCTGGGCATCACTCCGGAGTACGTGGCGGCGCTCAGGGACGCGGGCTTCGACACGAAGAACCCCGACGACGTGGTGGAGGCGCGCGCGGTGGGCGTGGACCCGGAGTACGTGCGCGGACTGAAGGCCGCAGGCTACTCCGGCATGTCGCTGGAGGACATGTCCGAGCTGCGCGCGGTGGGCGTGGACCCGGCGTACATCGGCGCGCTGGGCAAGGCCGGCCTGCCCAAGCTCTCCGTGAATGACCTCCAGGAGCTGCGCGCGGTGGGTGTCACGCCGGAGTGGATGGAGCAGATGCGCTCGGCCGGCGTGGAGACGAAGGACCCGGACGAGCTCACCGAGCTGCGCGCCCTGGGCATCACCCCGGACTTCCTGCGCGAGCTGAACGCCGCAGGCCTGAAGAACCTCTCCCCCGATGAGCTGGTGCGCCTGCGCGCCGGCGGCGTGGACGCCGACTTCATCCGGCGCCTGCGCGACTCCAAGTAACACCGTTACACCGAAACACCTGTCACCGAGTGGCCGGGGAGCAGCGCTCGCTCCCCGGCCCCGTGACACCCCTCCCCTCTCACGCCCTTCCCCACGGACGCGCCCACACGGGCTCGCGCCGGACGGCAGGGCTCCGTCCAGAACCGAAGGAGCCTCACCATGATGCGTCGCGTGTCGTCGCTGTTGACCTGCTGTGCCCTGTTGCTGGTGGCCACCACCGCCTCCGCCGCGAAGGAGCTGCGAGGCACCTGGACGTCCTCCTCCCGGGAGAAGTCCGCGGAGAACTTCCACATCAGCCTCATCCACCCCGACGACGAGGACGGCGGCAACGGGCAGATGGGCTTCTCCGAGCCCCGCGCGGCCTTCCAGGGCCTGCCCACGGCGGACGGCCCGGCCACCTTCACGCTCTCCCGCGAGGCCGGCGTCTTCACCTTCACCGGCACCTTCCAGGCCGGAGACGGCGCGGGCCACTACCGCTTCGCGCCGAGCGACACCTACGCGAAGTCCATGGCCGCGCTCGGCTACCCGAAGCTCACCGAGCTTCAACAGTTCCAGCTCGCCGCGACGAACGTCACCACCCAGCGGGTGAAGGAGCTGGGGGCCATGGGCTACAAGGACATCCCGCTGGAGCAGCTGCTCACGGTGGGCATCTTCAACGTGTCACCCGAGTACATCCGCGAGCTGGCGAAGCTGGGGTACGAGAAGCTGACGCTGGAGCAACTGGTGCAGGGCCGCATCCACGGCGTCACGTCCCAGCGCGTGAAGGACCTGGGCTCTGCGGGCTTCCCCAAGCTGTCCTGGGAGGACCTGCTCGCCATGTCCATCCACGGCGTCACCGCGGAGTACATCCGCGACGTGCGCGCCATGGGCTACGGCGGCCTGGACGCCGAGAAAATCGTCGCCTTCCGCATCCACGGCATCACCACCGAGTTCGCCCGGGAGATGCGCGGCCTGGGCTTCAAGGACCTGGACGCCGACGAACTGGTCGCCATGCGCATCCACGGCGTCTCCACGCCCTTCGTGAAGGAGATGCGTGAGCTGGGCTTCAAGGACCTGGACTCGGACGACTTCGTCGCCATGCGCATCCACGGCGTCACCATGCCCTTCGTGAAGGAGATGCGAGAGCTGGGCTTCAAGGAAATCACGCAGGAAGAACTGGTCTCCTTCCGCATCCACGGCGTGACGTCCGACTTCGTGAAGAAGCTGCGCGACGCGGGCTACAAGAACATCACCCCGGACGAGCTGGTGCGCCTGCGCATCCATGGAATCGATGAGACGTTCATGCGTTCCATGTCTCGTGGCGGCAAGGGCGACGCGGGCGGCAAGTAGCACTCCAGGGCCATTCAGGAAACTCCGCCTACTTACGTTCTTTACCGAGGGAGCCCGGTGTCCCCGCTTCGCGGGACACGAGGGAAATGGGTCATGTCATCCGGTATCAGAGGGGCCATCGCGCTCGGAGTGTCGCTGTGGAGTCTGGCGACGAGCGCGGCGGTGGAGGGGCCGGGGAAGGAGCAGTTTCTCCAGGCGGCGCGGGCCACGGGCTCGATTCAGGTGGACGGGAAGCTGAACGAGGACGACTGGGCGCGCGCGCCGGTGTTCGACGGCTTCGTGGAGCGCTATCCGGCGGCGGGCCGGACGCCGTCGGAGAAGACGGAGCTGCGCATCCTCTACGACGGAGACATGCTGTACGTGGGCGTGGTGGCGCGCGACTCGGAGCCTTCGCGCATCGACCGGCGGTTGGGGCGGCGGGACAGCGCGCCGTACTCGGACACGATTCACGTCCTCGTCGACCCGACGCATGACCACCGCACGGCGTACAGCTTCTCCGTCACCGCCGGCGGCGTGCAGAGCGACGGGCTCTACTACGACGACCGCTACTACACGGAGGACTGGAGCGGCATCTGGGCGGGCGCCTCGGACGGCGTGGAGGACGGCTGGGTGGCGGAGTTCGCCATTCCCCTCTCGCTGCTGCGCTTCCCGGAGGCGCCGGTGCAGACGTGGGGCTTCTCGGTGCGGCGGGACATCGCGCGCAAGAACGAGGAGCTGGAGTCGGTGGACAACCCTCGCAACCACAACGCCAACGTGTCGCGGCTGGGACACCTGACGGGCCTGGAGAACATCCAACCGCGCGGGCGGTGGGAGCTGATGCCGTACCTGGCGGCACGAGGCCTGGCGCGTCCCCAGTTCTCGGACGCGTCACGGCCCGCGCCGCGTCTGCTCAGCCCGTCCATGGACGTGGGCCTGGACGTGCGCGCCGCGCTCACCAGCCAACTGGCGCTGGCGGCGACGTTCAATCCGGACTTCGGCGAGGTGGAGGCGGATGAGCTGCTGCTCAACCTGAGCACCTTCGAGGCGTACTTCCCGGAGCGGCGCCCCTTCTTCACGCAGGGCATGGAGCTGTTCCAGCCGGTGGGCATGGACGTGGGTGGCGCGCCGCTGGCGCTCTTCTATTCGCGGCGCATCGGCCTGGATACGCCGCTGCTCGGCGCGGCGAAGGTGACGGGCTCGGTGGGCGGCGTGCAGGTGGGCGTGCTGGACGCGCTCGTCACCGGCCCCTGGCAGGCGCGCGACGAGGCGAGCCCGGACCGGAACCTGCGCTTCGACTGGCGCAGGCCGCTGCACCTGGGCGCGGGGCTGGAGCTGCCGGACGAGCCCTCCGCGACGACGCACTACCTGGTGGCGGTGGCACGAGGGAAGGTGGGCGCGGGCTCGCGCGTGGGCGGCGCGGTGGCCATGGCCAACCCGCTGTCGGGCACCTGCACCGCCGAGGACGCGGCCCTGGAGGACTCACAGCAACCGGCGTCGTGTCGGGGACGCGGCGGGCTCGCGGGCGCGCTCGACTTCGACCTGAAGACGGCGGACAGCACCTGGGGCGTGTACGGGATGATGGTGGCCTCACGCGTGGATGGCGGCCCGCCGGAGCGCGTGCTCGCGGATGGCACCCGGTTGCAAACCGGGGACTCGGGCGTGGGCGGCTATCTGCGCGCGGGCCGCTTCGGTGGCGAGGGCCTGCGTCCGGAGGTCGGCGTGGATGTCGCCACGCCGAAGCTGTCGCTGGTGGCCACGGGGTTCCAGCGCTCGCAGAACGAGGTGGCCCCCCGAGCCTCGCTGCGCTACGCGCGGCCCAATGGCCTGGGCCCGTTCAAGGCGCTGTTCGCCAATGCCCACGCCGGTGGAAAGTGGACGGCGGATGACCGGAGCGAGCACCGGGTCACCTGGTTCAACCTCTACGCGAGCGCCACCCTGCCCAGCTTCGACACGCTGAGCGTGGAGACGGGCCTGGACCTCAACGGCTACGACGTGCGGGAGCTGGCGAAGACAGGCATCCCGCTGGAGCGGCCGGACCGGATGTTCGTGAGCCTCAGCGGCGAGACGAACCCCAACCGCAAGGTGTCGGTGGAGGGGTACGTCGCGCTCGGCCACCGCTTCCAGGGCGGACCGAGCGCTCCGGCCTGGGACTGGGGCGGGGAGGTCACCTTGTCCGCGAGGCCGCACCCTTCGCTCCAGACGGAGCTCTCCGTGGGCAACGACAAGACGGACCATGGGCCGCGCTACGTGGAGACGCTGGACGATGGCCGCTTCCTGCTGGGCTCACTGGACTCGCGCTTCCTGTCGCTCACGCTGAGACAGCAGTGGGTGCTGACGCCCCGGCTCACCTTGCAGGGTTACGCGCAGCTCTTCACCGCGCACGGCACCTACGGCCCCTTCTTCACGGCGACGTCCGACGCGCGGCGGTCGCGCATCCGGCTCGACTCGCTGACCGCCGTCGCGCACGACGACGACAGCAGCTTCTACGACACCGCGCTGAACGTGAATGTCGTCGCGCGGTGGGAGTACCAACTGGGCTCCACGCTCTTCCTCATCTACTCACGCTCGCAGCAGGGGCTGCCGGAGCCCGAAGGTGAGCGGCCCTCCGCGACGCTGCGTCCGCGACAGTTGCTGGCGGGTCCGGCCAACGACGCGGTGATGCTCAAATGGAGCTACTACTGGGGCGTGTGAGGTGACGGGGCCTCACGGCAGGGCGCACAGGCGCGAGACGGCGGAGCGCGCCTCGTTCACCACGCCCTCATGCGTGGCCAGCGAGAGGCCGGGCCCCACGTGCCCGTCATCCGACTCGGCGGGCTCCAGCGCCGGCCGCGCACGCGCACGGGCATGGTGCGCATAGGCGCGCGCGAGGACATCCAGGTCCGCGCCGTAGCGCCGCACGGCCTCGCGCAGCTCGGTGTCACGAACCTCCAGGGACTTCACCCGCGAGGACAGCGCCTCGAGCTGGCTCGCGTTCAAGGCCAGCGAGTGGGAGTCATGCTGCCTGTCTCGGAAGCCATCCGTCACGCGCAGCTCCTCCAGCACCAGGGCCTGCACGGAGGCACAGGTCTCCTTCTTGCGCGTCTGGCACGCGGACAAGCCCACGAGCCCCGCCGCCAGCCCCCACACGAGCACACGGCGGCCGGGCCCCGAGAGCCGAGGCCACCTGGCGCGACATGGGCGTGGAGACAGGCGCACGCACCCACGCTCGGCGTGCCACCCCGGGCTGTCAATTCCAGCCGGGAGCCGGTGTCGCGGGGCGAAAAGCCCGGGCACTCGGGACGGCGCTTCCGGGGGTCGCGACGCGCAAATGCGCGGTTCTGAAAAGACGCGCGCACGGCGGTCCTAGAGGCACGGGCAGGCGGGGGCCCGCCGCGAGGGCTTGGGAGCGTCGGCTGGCGAACGACTCGGGCAGACGAGTGCGTGCACGCGAGAAAGGCAGGTCCCAGTTTCGCCGCGGGTGGCGTGGAGGAGGAGGGTGCAATGGTTTCGCTTCGAATCGCCTGTCTCGGGCTGCTGATGGCACTGTCGGCGTGTGCCTCGTCGAATCCAGCCGTGGTGAGGGCCCCCCTCGAGGAGGCGTCTCCGGTGGTGGGCCTGCAGGAGGAGGGTGGCACCTACGGCTATCGCGCGGAGGACCCGGTGCGCGTGGGCTGGGGCAACCCGGGCGTCATGGCCTTCTTCGAGCTGCTGCGCGGCCCCCAGGGTCAGCGCGTGGCGTGGAAGCGGCTGGGCCCGTGTTGTGACACCGGCCCCACGCCCTCGCTCGAGTACGCGGGGCTGGAGGTGTTCGAGGTGGGCTACGAGGGGCTGGAGCTCCCCGTGCGCCTGTTCATCGACCCGAACCACGGGGCCGCCATCCGCGCGCCCCGGGGCTTCACCATCGAGGGCTTGACCTCCCGCGAGACGCCGACGACTCCGTCGGACGTCATCGAGCTGTAGCCAGGCGCGCGAGCGGGGTGCTCACTCCAGCGACGGTGACTCGTCGTTGGGGATGAGCACCTTGCGCGCGAGCGACACGGGCAGGCCCAGTTGCAGGAAGCGGTCGTGGAAGTCCTTCAGCACGAACTTCTTCCCGCTCGCCTCCAGGTGCTTCCGGTAGTCCTCGCGCAGCTTCAGAATCTGCATGCGGCCGGCCGCGTAGTACAGGTACGTGGGGTTGGACGTGCCGCGCTCCACCTCGCGCATCGCGGGGAAGGGCTCGAAGTACGCAATCTCCGCGTAGCGCTTCGCCACCACGTCCACCGGCTCGTTGTACACGTGCAGCGCCAGCGCCGCGTACCACCGCGCGTGCCGCTGGAGCGCGCGCCGCAACTGGCCCAGGCGCACCGACGGGTCTCCCTGGCCCAGGCCCTCGTCCACCATCATCTGCTCGGCGTAGTGGGCCCAGCCCTCCACCACGGAGGCAGGGGTGAAGACCTTGCGCACATCCGTGGGAATCTTGGCCCCGTAGAGCAACTGCACGAAGTGGCCCGGCATGGCCTCATGCACGGTGATGCCCAACAGGCCCGCGCGGTTGAAGTACGTCAGGTGCTGCGACTTCTCCTCGGTGGACCACTCCGCCTCCACGTTGGTGATGTTGTAGTACGCCTCCTTGGCCTTGCTCTCGAAGGGGCCCGGCGTGTCCATGGACGCGAAGCCCAGCCGCTCGTACGGCGGCGTCTCGCGCACGGACGGCAGCGCGTCCGAGGGCAGCGTGAGGATGTCCTTCTCGCGCACGAAGCGCTGCAGCTCCACCAGCTGGGTGCGCGCCAGGGGAATCAGCTCCTCGGAAGTGGGGTGGTCCTTCACCAGGACCGCCATCACCTGCTCCGGCGTCTTCGACGGGTCCACCTTCGCCGTCTCGCGCGCCACCCACGCCTTGTACTCACGGATGGCCCGCTCGTTGATGTCGCGAAGCTGGTCCGCGCTCAGCGAGATGTGCTCTTCCAGCGCCAGCTTCTTCTCGAACAGCTCGCGGCCCAGCCGGAAGTCGCCGTTGGCCTGGGGCAGCAGCTCCTCCTCCAGCCACTCGGTGAAGCCCTCCATCTGCCGCAGGGCATCCGCGCGCGCGGCGTGGAAGGCCTCGCGCTCCGCCGGAGGCACCTTGTCCAGGCCCTGGGCCTCCAGGGCGCGCGGCAGGTCCACGCGCAGGTACACCTGCGTGCCGCGCGCGTCGCGGATGGCCTGCTCCGCCCACAGCCGGGGCACACCCGTGAGGTTCGCCTTCGCCGCCTCCAGGACTTGAGGGATGCGCGCCATGCGCGAGCGCATGTCCCGCATCCGCTCGTTCAGCGGCGCGAAGTCTCGCGAGGACAAACTCGACAGACCCCCGGAGACGAGGCCCACGTAGGCGCCGGGGTTCTTCTCCCAGATGCGCTCCTCCTCCAGCTCCAGCAGCTCCGCGCGAATGGCGTTCTGCAGCACCACGCCGTCGACGGCGTCGTCACCGGAGAGCGCGGAGCAGTTCACCTGCTCCAGTCGGGTGAGCCAGCCGCGCAGCGCCTCCGCCTTGCGTTGCAGCGCTTCCTTGGAGACGTCCTGCAGGTGCGCGTCGTGCGCGTGGAAACCCAGCCGCGTCGCGCGCACGGGGTTGGCCGCGGAGAACCAGTCCAGATACTCGCGGATGAAGTGCGAGTAGGAAGCGGTGGCGGCGCGAGAGGGCGTTGGCAAGGAGGAGGAGGACTCCGACCCGTCCTTCGAGCGCGACGCGCACGCGGAGAGACTGGCCAGCAAAATGACTGCGACACGAATGCGCATGAGGGCTCTCTTCAAGGATGACGGGCCGAAGTCTCGGCACTCGTGTGGGCAAGGGGTAGGCGGAAACAAGCGCGCTCGCAAGACGCCGTCGTGCGCTCAACCCGTCGGGTCGCCCCGGAGGACACCCTTGACGTGCGCTGACTCACCGTTGCGCGAACGCCCCCGTGGGTCCGTCCTGAGTCGGACGCTCACGACGCGCGCACAACGCCTGCTTGCTCACCGATGACGACGTGACGCAGGCTGGGACGACATGACTCCGCGCGCCTGTGTCCTGTGGTCCCTGGTGTGGCTGTCCAGTGCGTGTGCCTCGCGTGGGCACCTCCCGAGCACCCCACCTCCTCCAGCGGAGTACGGAACTCCGCACCCCTTCCTCCTCCAGGCCGCCGCGCCCGATGGCCGGTGGCTGCTCGCGTGTCAGGCGCGCGAGGACACCAACAAGGATGGAACCATCGCGGTCAGGGTGGGCAGCCATGGACAGCTCGGCGGTGACGAGGCGCGGCTGTATCTCTTCCGGGAGCCCGGAGCGGGCCTCGCCGTCGACGACGTGCTCGCCGTGGACTCCCTGGCACGACACATCGTCCTGGTGCGCGAGGGCGCGCTCCGACTCCTCGACACCGTGACGGGCACGGAGCAGGTGCTCGCGCCCTGGACCGCCGACGACGTGGGCACGAACGCGTCCCAGCCGCCCGTGCGCGCCAGCTTCTCGCGCGACGGCCAGCGCCTGCTCTATCTGAAGACCGAGGCTGGGAAGAAGGTCGCGGTGCTGCGGGACGTCGCGCGTGGCGAGGAGCGCGTGCTGGACGCGGGCCCGGGGTTGCTCGGACAGGCGAGGCTGCATGAGAACGGACTCTGGGCCGTCTTCGACGTGGTGGCGCAGGACACCGACGAGGACGGCACGCTGACCTGGCCTCATCAACAGACGTCCCTCGCTCCGGCGCGATGCCGGGGACCGGTCAGCTCCGCCTCCCAGGGCGAGCGGAAGGGCGACAGTCCCGTGCGCCGCTTCCTGCGCGTGGACGGCGGCACGCTCATCGAGGGCAGGGACATCCTCCAGCCGCTGGGTGATGGCCTGCTTCGCACCCTGCCGCATGGCGCCATCGCCTTCGAGGACGCGCGGGGCAACCAGCAGACGTGGGTGCCCGAGAGCTGCCGGGCCCGGCTGTACGCCGTGGACGAGCCCCGTAGACTGCTCGTCGTCGGCTGCAAGACGAGGGACCCGTTGGGGACGACGCTGGAGCTGCACGGCCCCGAGCTGCACCTGTCCCTGGAGCGCGAGGTGTCGCCGTACGCACCGGTGAGGAGGTCCTCCAACGAAGAGCGTCCTCGACTGCTGCCCACCTTCGTCCTCACCAGCAAGGACACCGAGCGCACCTACGCCGTCTTCATCCTGGACATGGAGCGCCACACGCTCGTGCCCCCTCCCATCCCCGCCAGCACCTGGGTTCATGCACAGGGTTCCCATGCGCTGCTGCGGGAGGACCCCACGGGAGACGGCGGAGAGCGTAGGAGGCCTCGACTGTGGCTGTGGAACGCGGACACCGGCGAGAAGCGTCTGGTCGGCGAGGCCAGTGGAGACTTCCAGGAGCGGGCCGGAGAGCGAGTGCTCTACATGGGATGGCTGATGGACCTGGGCACCGGCCAGGTGCTGGGTCCCGTCACCGAAGCGCCCCTGGCCATCGACACGCGGGGCGGAGCGCTGCGCTACACGCATGCCGCCCCCGCGTGGGCCGACCCCAAGCCCGAGAAGACCGTGCCCCTGGGCCCCGTGAAGTGGGAGCCCGCGGTGAATCCCTCCGTGAAACCCACGAGCCCACCCGGGAATACCTCCGCCGCTCCCTCTCCGAGCGGCCCCTGAGCCGCGCGTTTTCCGGGGGTTGATAGCGACCACGGAGGTGAAAGCCCCTTCCCTCTCGCCTGCTCCGTGCGCACATGGAGCGTGTTGGGTGGCTGGAGGCGCCAGAGGGCCGGCTGGCGCCTCCGTTTCTCGCCCCTGGGACGACCGGACGACCCCACCGCGCGGGTCGCGTGCATTTCCACGCCCCTCGCCCGTCCCGGGATGCGATGAGGTCTTCCGCCGCATGCAGGGGGGTTCTTGCGCCTGACGCGTGCGGCAAGGTCCTGGCTGGGCTAAGCGTCTCACCGCGGTCCTGGCCCCGCGCCGGGCCGAGCCCCGGGGCCCGCTCGCTGGAGGAGGTACCAAGCAATGTCTGACGTCGTGAAGAAGAAGCGCCGCTGGCCCTACGTGCTCGGAGGAGTCTTCGCGCTCCTCGTCGTCGTCGTGCTCGGGGTCCTCTGGCGGCTCGACGCCATCCTGCTGAAGACAGCGCGCGAGCAGGCCGCCACGTATTCGCAGAAGCTGGGTCGCCCGATTGAAATCGGGGACATCTCCACCCAGCTCTTCCCCACCGTGGGCGTGGAGGTGGAGAACGTCTCCATCGGCGCCGCCGAGGGTGAGGAGCTGCCGCTCGCGCAGATGGCCTCGCTGGACATCAGCGTCGCGGCCGGCCCCCTGCTGTCCTCGCGTGGCAAGGACATCCAGGTGAAGAACGCCGAGCTGTCCGGCCTCACCATCAACGTGGTGCGGCTGGCCGACGGCACCACCAACGTGCAGCGCCTGCTGCAGCGGTTGGAAGAGCAGAGCCCGAAGGAAGAAGAGAAGCCGCCCGAGGACGAGTCGCAGCCCACGGACCTCTCCGGCGTCCATGTCGAGCGCGCCGCGCTCACCGACGGCACCATCCGCTTCGTGGACCGCTCGGGGGGACTGGCCGCGCGGGAGCTGGCGGTGAAGGATTTGGACATCGAGGTGAAGGACCTGCGCGCCGGCAAGCCGCTGGTGGTGGACCTGGCCGCCGCGGTGCTCGCGGACAAGCAGAACCTCCAGCTGTCGCTGCACGCCGCGCCGCTGCCGCCCACGCTGATTCCCACGCCGGAGCGCGTGACGCTCAAGGCGCAGAAAATCGACCTGTCTCCGCTGGGTCCCTTCCTGCCTCCCGACGTGGGCCTCCAGGCTGGCACGGTGGACGCGGACTGGAAGGCGGAGCTGGGCGGCGCGGTGCCCGGGGGCAAGGGCCCCACGCGGCTCGTGGGTGTCATCTCCGCGCTGGGCCTGCGCTTCGCGGGCTCCGAGGGTGGCAAGGCGCTGGACGTGGTGCTCGACACGGACGTCGCGGGCGACCTCGCCACCGGAGACCTGTCGCTCGACAAGCTGAAGCTGGACCTGGGCCCCGCGAACATCACCGGCAAGGGCCAGGTGAAGGGCCTGCTGTCGGAGAAGCCGTCGGTGCAGGGCTTCGAGCTGGTGGGCCGCAACCTGGACCCCGCCGTGCTCGCCGAGTACTACCCGCCGCTGAAGAAGCAGCTGAACGGCATGATTGCCGGCCCCATCGGCCTGGAGGTGCGCGGCAGCGGCACGCAGGACGCGCAGGCCATCAACGTGGACGTGGACCTGACGCCGGTGCGCCTGCGCGTGCCGGCGCAGCTCACGAAGAACGCGGGCGGCGCCATGAAGCTCACCGCGCGCGTGGCGGGGGCGGCGGCCAGCGGCGGTGCGCTGAAGTTCGACGCGAACGCGGACCTCTCTGGCGTGGACCTGCGGCCCGGCCTGCTGGTGGACAAGTCGCCCGGCCAGCGGATGGACTTCGCCGTCGCCGGCACCTACGCGCCCGGCAAGGGCGGCGCCGGCATGAAGGTGGAGGTGCCGAAGATGACCGCGCACGTCCTGGAGGACACGGTGACGGGCAGCGCGTCCTTCGCGCTCGCGGGTCAGGGCAAGAAGCAGACGACGACGTTCTCCGCGGACGTGAAGGCGAACAAGCTGGACGCGGACGCGCTGTTGTTCGACGAGAAGGAGCTGGCGGCGCGCAACGGCGGCACGGTGCCGGCGCCGGAGTCAGCGGAGCTTCCTCCCGAGGACCCGGCGCGCTTCAACGGCTACCGGGGTGACATCCGCTTCGCGGTGGGAGCGCTGCGCTACAGCGAGATGGACCTGAGCAACGTGACGGGCGTCATCAAGATGACGGACGACCTCATCTCCGTGGAGAAGTTCTCCTCGGGTGTCTTCGGCGGCAAGGTGGCGGCGGACGGGACGACGATTCGTCTGGGCCCCGCCGCCGCGCAGCGGCCCTTCGAGGCGAAGGTGAAGGTGGACGGCGTGCAGGTGGCGCAGGCGCTGGCCCAGGCCACGCCGCAGAAGGTGATGACGGGGACGTTCAACGGGAACGTGGACGTGAAGGGCATCGGCTACACGCCGGAGAAGCTCAAGGAGACGCTGCTGGGCGGCATCAGCGGCAACATCCTGGGCGGCACGCTGCTGGGCAAGGACCTGGTGGCGTCCGTCTCCGAGCCGCTCGCCAAGGCCCTGCCCTTCGCCTCCAAGGCGCTCAAGAGCGGAGAGGTGACGTCGCTGAGTGAGAACCTGCCCTTCGGCGTTCAAATCAAGAACGGCGTCGCGCAGTTGTCCAAGCCCATCACCTGGACGCGGCCGGAAGCCGCGATGAGCTTCGACGGTGGCATCAAGCTGGACGGCACGCTGGACCTCATCGGCTCGGTGGCGCTGACGCCGTCGACGGTGAAGACGCTGACCCTGGGCAAGGTGACGCCGCCCTCGGATATCCCCGTGGGCCTGAAGCTGACGGGCCCGGCGTGGAAGCCCGAAGTCACGGGCGTGGACGTGAAGCCGGCCGTGACGACGCTCGCGAAGCTCGCGGCCTCGTCGCTCGCGGGCAACCTCATCGGCGGCAAGCGCGGCGAGCAGGTGCAGCAGGTCATCGAGGGCGGCGAGGCGAAGCTGCGCGCCGACGCCGAGGTCAAGCGCAAGGAGCTGGAGGCCAAGGCCGCCGAGGAGAAGGCGCGGCTGGAGGCCGAGGCGAAGAAGCGCGCAGAGGAAGAAGCGAAGAAGCGCCTGCGCGGCATCTTCGGCAAGTAGTCCCGTCGCGTGCGGGCCAGGGAGCTTCCCTGGCTCGCGTCCGGGATTTCATGTCTGGTTGTACGTTCGTCCGATGACAGTGTTTGCAATGAGCCCGGCCTGAAGCCGGGCCATTGTCTCAAGTGCCGGGCCTGGAGACGCTCCCTGTCAGCAAGGGAGGTCTCATGTCTGGTGTCTCGTCGAAGTCGTGGGTCATTCTCGTGGCGGTGGGGCTCGCGGGGTGTGGCGCGCCGGAGTCGTCGCCCGCGGTACCGGAAGAGGTGGGTCAGTCGGAGCAGCGGTTGCTGACGCTCGTCACCTGTCCCGTTGGCTCCACCCAGGTCACGTATTCGCCGCCGCTGCGGAACCTGCCTCAGGACGTCAACATCACGTCCATTGGCCTGGCGAGCAATTGCTACTCCCTGCTGGGCTCCAGCGTGACGTCCGCGACGTCCTCTGTCTCATTCGTCATGAAGGGCTACTCCTGCACGGACCTGCTCGACATCGGTCCAGTAACCACGCTGCTCACCTGGAACACCGGGGAGAGTTCGACGATGCGGCTGACGCAGACCACCACAGCCGTCAATGGCACCGCCATCGTCGTCACGCAGACCGGAACGGTCCTCTCCGGAAAGTTCGTGGGAGCCACCGTCGTGCGCACCGTCACCCTGCTCTCGACCGACCTCGCCGCCTGTGACTCTCCCGAGGGACTCGCGGGCATCTCCGGGCCGATGACCATCACCCTCCTCGGACTTCTCTGAGCCACATCCCCGGGCCCCCGTTTCATGAAACGGCCTGAAACGAGGTGAAACAGCTCTGGTCCCCGAGCGACACCTGTGTCGCCCTCGGGGACGATGGTGGCACGCGCCCTGCTAAGGCCCCCTGTCGACGTCCCACGTCAGACAGGAAGCGAGCGCGCGATGAACCCGAGCGAGGACTGTGGCTGCACGGACCCGGCGACCACGCCCATGCCCCACGTGGCACCCGTGAGCGAGCGCCACCGAATCCTCATCATCGGCGGAGGCACGGCCGGCATCTGCGTGGCGGCGCGCCTGGCTCGACTGGGCCAGAAGGGCGTCGCGATTCTGGAGCCCTCCGAGCGGCACTACTACCAGCCGCTCTGGACGCTGGTGGGCGCGGGTGAAGCGCGCATCGAGGACACCGTGCGCGATGAGGCCGACTTCATCCCCCGGGGCGTGAAGTGGCTGAAGGACGCCGCCGAGGAAGTCGACCCCGTCCGCCGCGAAGTGCGCACCCGGGGCGGGCTGCGCGTGGGCTACGACTTCCTCGTCGTCGCGCCCGGCATCCAGCTCGACTGGGACAAGGTGGCCGGCCTTCGCGACGCGCTGGAGACCGAACACGTCAGCAGCAACTACGACGTGAAGCTCGCCCCCAAGACGTGGCGCATGCTCCAGCGCTTCCAGGGCGGCACCGCCCTCTTCACCCACCCGGCCACGCCGGTGAAGTGCGCGGGCGCGCCGCAGAAAATCATGTACCTGGCCGCCGACCACTTCCGCCGCACGGGGGTGATGGAGCGCTCGGAGGTGGTGTTCGGCTCGGGCGCGAAGACAATCTTCGGCGTGCAGGCCTATGCCCGCGTGCTGGAAGACGTGGTGAAGCGCTACGGCATCCACACCCACTTCGAGCACAACCTGGTCGCGGTGGACGGCGCCCGCCGCGAGGCCACCTTCGAGACGACTCGGGAAGGACAGAAGAACCGCGTCACCCTTCGCTACGACCTGCTCCACGTCACCCCGCCCCAGAGCGCGCCGGACTTCATCAAGAACAGCCCGCTGTCATCGCGCGACGGCGCGTGTGTCGGCTGGGTGCGCGCGGACAAGCACACGCTCCAGCACCCGGGCTTCCCCAACGTCTTCGCGCTCGGAGACGCCTCCGACCTGCCCACCAGCCGCACGGGCGCGGCCATCCGCAAGCAGGCACCCGTGCTCGTCGAGAACCTCCGGGCCGTCATGGCCGGGCGCATCCCCACCGCGCGTTATGACGGCTACGCGTCCTGTCCCCTCACCACGGGCTACGGCAAGCTGCTGCTCGCCGAGTTCGACTACGACGGCAAGCCCACGCCCAGCTTCCCCCTCATCGACACGCTCCAGGAGCGGCGGGACATGTGGCTGATGAAGAAGTACGGCCTGCCCCAATTGTACTGGAAGTTGATGATGCGCGGCCGGGCCTGAGCCGGGCCAGGTGCGAGCCGCCGCGCACCGGGCTATGCAGCGACAGATGCCCACGTCCCGAACCCCGCGCTCGTCCCAGCTCGCCCTGTCCGCGCTCGATGCGCTCGCGGGCGCCGTGCTGCTCGTGGACGCGAGTCGGCGCGTGGTGGGCCTGACCTCCGCGCTGGAGGCGCAGCTCGGCGCCCCGGTGCGCGAGGGGACTTTGCTCTCGGAGGTGCTCGTCCCGCAGGGCGGCGTCGAGCGACTGGAGGCCGTGCTCACCACGGGGCGGGAGACGACGGCGCGGCTGCGCGCGGGGGCGGAGACGCAGGCGGTGCGTGTGCGCGCGGTGGCCTTGGAGAAAGAGGGCTGGGCGCTCACCGTCACTCGAGAGCCCACCGCGCGCAGCGCCGAGGGCGCCGAGGTGTTCCACGGCCTGTGGACCCAGGACGCCGAGCTGCGGCGGGTCTTCCGCATCGTCGAGAAGGTGGCGCGCGCGGAGTCGAGCGTGCTGGTGCGCGGCGAGTCGGGCACGGGCAAGGAGAACATCGCCCACGCGCTGCATGCGCTGTCCGTGCGTGGCAAGGGGCCCTTCCGCGCCATCAACTGCGCGGCGCTGCCGCCGAACCTGCTGGAGAGCGAGCTGTTCGGCCACGTGCGCGGGGCCTTCACCGGCGCGGTGCGCGACAGTCCGGGTCACTTCCGGCTGGCCCATGGGGGCTCGCTGTTCCTGGACGAAGTGGCGGAGCTGCCGCTGGACCTCCAGGCGAAGATGTTGCGCGTGCTGGAGACGCGCACCGTCATCCCCGTGGGAGGTCGGGCGCCGGTGCCGGTGGACGTGCGCATCATCGCCGCCACGCACCGAGCCCTGCGACGTGAGGTGGAGGCGGGCCGCTTCCGCGCGGACCTGATGTACCGCCTGCGCGTGGTGCCCATCTTCCTGCCCACGCTCCGGGAGCGACGCGGGGACATCCTCCCGCTCGCCCTGCGCTTCCTGGGCGAGCTGCACCAGCGCGGGACGCGGCGCGTGGAGCGAATCGCCCCGGGCGCGCGCCGACTGCTGGAAGCCCACACCTGGCCCGGCAACGTGCGCGAGCTGCGCAACGTCATGGAGTACGCCTACGTCATCGGCGAGGGCGCGGTGCTGCGCGAGGTGGACCTGCCCCCGGAGTTCTCCGAAGGGAGGACTGCTTCATCCCCCAGTGTCGCCCTCTCGCCGACGGCGGGTGTCCTGCTCGACGAACAGAAGGTGCGAGCGGCCCTGGCCCGAGCAGGCGGCAACCGCTCCGAGGCCGCACGCCTGCTCGGTGTCAGTCGCGTGACACTGTGGCGCCGCCTGCGCGCCCTGGGCGAAGCCGGGCACTGAACCTGTTCCACTGGGGCGACAACTGTTTCACCAGGGTGTTTCAGGTGTTTCCCCAGGGACGGCGCCCCCTCCGAAATGGGCCCGGGTCCTGCTCGGAGAAGGGGCACTGGCACGGCACTCGCAATATCGTCGGGGGCGCATGGCGGTCATCTCTTCAGGGAAACGGGCGATGCTCTTCCGACAGCTCTTCGACGCGGAGTCCTCGACCTATACGTACCTGCTGGCGGACCCGGCGACGCGAGAGGCCGTGCTCATCGACCCGGTGCTGGAGCAGGTGGAGCGGGACCTGCGGCTGCTGACGGAGCTCGGGCTGAAGCTGACGGTGGTGATGGAGACCCACGTCCACGCGGACCACATCACCTCGGCGGGACTCCTGCGTGCGCGCACGGGTGCCCAGGTGATGGCCTCCCCCCGAGGAGCGCCCTGTGTGGACCGACAACTGGTGCATGGAGACCAGGTGCGCGTGGGCGGGTTGGAGCTGCGCGTGCTGGAGACCCCCGGGCACACGGATGACAGCCTCAGCTTCCTGTGTGACGGGCGGCTCTTCACGGGCGACGCGCTGCTCGTTCGCGGCACGGGCCGCACCGACTTCCAGAACGGCGACTCGGGGCAGCTCTACGACTCCATCACCCGCGAGCTCTTCACGCTGCCCGATGCGACGGAGCTGTATCCCGGCCACGACTACGCGGGCTTCACCGCGTCCTCCGTGGGCGAGGAGAAGCGACACAACCCGCGACTGGCGGGCAAGTCTCGCGAGGACTTCATCACCTTCATGAACGAGCGGCGGATTCCACCCCCGCGCAAGCTGGACGTGGCCGTCCCCGCCAACCGCGCCTGCGGTCTGGACCCCGAGCCCCTGTCACCGTCCTCCGCATGACGTGACGTGCCCTCGGGCACGGGCGTCCGCGCCGTCATCCCAGAACCCTGGTGTCCGACCCCGAGCAACGGGACGGCGCCCTATTGCCCGCGTCCTTCCCTCATCGGGAGGACGAGAGAAGGAGTCACCGTCTTGAGTCACCTCTTCGACAGCGCCCATCCCCAGCCCGCCGGATACCGCGACGTGGACGTACGACAGCTCGCGGCGGAGCGCCCCTCGGGGCTGCACCTGGTCGACGTGCGCGAGCCGTCCGAGCTGGATGGGATTCTGGGACACCTCGATGGCGTGCGTGCGGCACCGCTGGCCACGGTGCGCGAGGCGGCGGCCTTGTGGCCCAGGGACACGGAGGTGCTGCTCATCTGTCGCTCGGGAGCGCGGTCGGCGCGGGCCGCCACGCAGCTGGTGGAGCTGGGCTTCACGCGGGTGATGAACCTGCGCGGGGGAATGCTCGCGTGGAACACGGAGGCGCTGCCCGTGGTGCGGCTGCCCTCCAGTGCGACGCCGACCCTGGCGGAGGTCCGCGACACCTTGCGAGCCCGGCTCCCCGGTGTCTCCGACGTGGAGGCGCTGCCCCGAGAGCCTTCGCGCGCGGAGCTTGGCGCCGTGCTGGACGCGCTCCAGGCCACGACTCCCTCGGGGCTGGTGGACACCGCGAGCTTCGAGCGGACGCTGCGCGAGGTCCGGGACCTGCTCGCCGTCGCGCGGTCTGGGGGCGCTTCGCGATGATGTTGTACGTGGGCCTCGCGGGCGCGTTGCTCGTGGGCGTGTTGTTGGGGTTGTTGGGTGGCGGCGGTTCCATCCTCACGGTGCCCTTGCTGGTGTACGTGCTGGGTGTGGAGCCCCGCACGGCCATCGCCATGTCGCTGGTGGTGGTGGGGGTCACCAGCGCGAGCGGAGCGCTCTTTCATGCACGGGCAGGTCGGGTGCGGTGGCGCACGGCCTTCGTATTCGGCGCGGGCGGGATGGTGGGCGCGTTCCTGGGGGGAAAGCTCAATCCCCTCTTCTCCGCGAGTACGCTGATGTTGTTCTTCGCGGGGGTCATGGTGGCCGCGGCCGTCGCCATGCTGCTGCGCACGGAGGCCACGCGGGTGTCCACCGAAGTCACTCCGCGCGCGGCACCCCACGTGGGACGGATACTCCTTCAAGGCCTGGGCGTGGGAATCCTGTCCGGCCTCGTGGGCGCGGGCGGAGGGTTCCTCATCGTCCCCGCGCTCGCGCTGGTGGGCCTGTCCACGCCGATGGCCACCGCCACCTCGCTGGTGGTCATCGCGCTCCAGTGCGCCGCGGGCCTCGTGGGACATCTGGGTCATGTGGAGTTGCCGTGGAAGCTCACGGGCGAGGTCCTCGCGGTGGCGCTGGCGGGGAGCCTGCTTGGAGGAAAGCTCGCGGGACATGTGGCGCCGGGCTCGCTGCGCAAGGGCTTCGCGGTCTTCGTGCTCGCCACGGCCACCTTCTTGCTGTGGGCCCAGCTTCCCCTCGGACTGCGCGCGCGGCTGGGACAGGGGCTGGCCAGCGCGGGCGCCTGGCCCTGGGTGGCGGTGGCCACGGGCGTGGGCCTCCCCATTGTCCTGTGGCGGCTGCGTGTCGTCCGACAACGCGCGACAAGAGGACACTGACCACAGGCGCGCGTCCCGTACACTTCCCCCGTTGACCCGTGACGCCGCCGCATCGAGAGTCCTCGGCATGAAGCTGAGACCCATCGCAGAAGTGGGCGCCGAGCTGGGCCTGGCTCCCGACGACGTGCATCCCTGGGGAACGAATCGCGCCAAGGTGTCACTCGACGCGCTCGGCAAGCAGGGCGACCGGCAGGGACGGCTCGTGCTCGTCTCCGCCATCAACCCCACGCCTCCTGGCGAGGGGAAGACCACCATGTCCGTGGCCCTGGCCATGGGCCTGCGCCGTCGCGGACGCAAGGCCGTCGCCGCGCTGCGAGAGCCGTCCCTTGGTCCCGTCTTCGGCGTGAAGGGCGGAGGCACCGGCGGCGGACAGTCCAGCCTGGAGCCCGCGGCGGACATCAACCTGCACTTCACCGGCGACCTGCACGCCATCACCAGCGCCAACAACCTGCTCGCCGCGCTGGTCGACAACGCCGTGTATTACGGCCAGCCGGTGGCCATCGATTCCACGCGGGTGCGGTGGCGGCGCGCGATGGACATGAACGACCGGTTCCTGCGCAACGTCATCATCGGCCTGGGCGGCAAGGCTCACGGCGTCCCGCGAGAGGCCGCGTTCGACATCACCGCCGCCAGCGAGGTGATGGCCATCCTCGCGCTGTCGGAGAACCTCAAGGATTTGGAGGAGCGCCTGGGCCGCGTCGTGGTGGGCCACTCGCCGGACGGCAAGCCCGTGCGCGCGCGCGATGTGGACGCGGCGGCGGCCATGGTGGCGGTGCTGAAGGACGCGCTGATGCCCAACCTGGTGCAGACGCGCGAGGGCGGCCCCGCGCTGGTGCACGCCGGCCCCTTCGGCAACATCGCCCACGGCTGCAGCTCCGTGGTGGGTACGCGGATGGGCCTGGCCTACGCGGACGAGGTCGTGACGGAGGCGGGCTTCGGCTTCGATTTGGGCGCGGAGAAGTTCCTCGACATCAAGTGCCGCAACACCGGCCTGTGGCCTCGGGGCGTCGTGCTGGTGGTGACGCTGCGCGCGCTGAAGTACCACGGAGGCGCACCGCTCGCGCGCGTGGCCGAGCCGGACAGCGCCGCCCTGGCGCGTGGCTTCGCGCATCTGGAGAAGCACCTGGAATCGGTGCGCGCCTTCGGCCTACCGGCCGTGCTGTGCGTCAACCGCTTCCCGCAGGACACGGAGTCGGAGCTCGACGAACTGCGCGCCTTCGGCAAGGAGCGCGGCGTGGAGATGGCCGTGTGCGAGGGCTTCACGCGCGGCGGCGAGGGCGCACTGGAGCTGGCGGACCGGGTGCTCGCGATGCTGGACGCGACGGATGCGGCGCCGCCCGCTCCGCGCTTCCTCTACGAGTTGAAGCAGTCGCCCGAGGAGAAGGTCCGCGCCATTGCCCGCACGGTGTACGGCGCGGAGGACGTGGCTTTCACGGCGTCGGCGCGCAAGGATTTGGAGATGGTGCGCGAGTTGGGAGGCTCGGAGCTGCCGGTGTGCATGGCGAAGACGCACCTGTCGCTGTCGGATGACGCGACGAAGCAGGGCCGGCCGCGCGGCTTCACGCTCATGGTGCGCGAGGTGCGCCTGTCCGCGGGCGCGGGCTTCATGGTGGCGCTCACGGGCGACATCCTCACCATGCCGGGCCTGCCTCGCGAGCCGGCGGCGAAGCGCATCACCGTCCACGACGACGGCCGCATCACCGGGTTGATGCAGGGCGAGTAGCCGTCGCCCGGTGCATCGACGAGCACGGGCGGCCCGGACGTCGGGCCGCTCCCGCGCTCACACGCGGAACGACGTGGACAACTCCTGGAGCCGGCCGAGCGTGGCGTTGATCTGCGTCACCGCTTCCTCGGCCGTCATGGTGGAGGTCACCACGTCCGCCATCATCGAGGACAACTGCGTCATCACCTCGGTCATCTGCGCGATGCCCGCGTTCTGCTGGGTGACGGAGGCGACAATCTGGCGCGCCGCCTGACTGCTCTCCTGCACCACCGTGGTGATTTCCTTCAGCGAGTCGGCCGAGGCCAGCACCTGCTCGATGTTCTCCTCCATCTTCTCGCTGTCGCCCTCCGCGATGGAGGTCGTCTGACGGATGGCCTGATTGATTTCGAGCAGAATCTTGCCGATGCGCTGCGTGCTCTGGAGGGACTGGCCGCTGAGCGCGCGCATCTCCCGCGCCACCACCGCGAAGCCCCGGCCCTCCTCGCCCGCGCGCGCCGCTTCAATCGCCGCGTTGAGCGCCAGCACGTTGGACTGGTCCGCCAGGTCCTTCACGCTGCTGATGATTTCCCCGGCGTGCACGGCCTGGTCGCTCAGGTGCGCGATGCTGCCCACCAGCGTGCCCACCCGCTGACGAATCTGCTGCATGCCCTCCGCGCTCTGCTCAATCGACTGCTGGCCGGACGAACTGAACGCGTCCGCCTGCGCCGCCACCTTCAGCACCATCTCCGCGCGGCTGGCCGCCATGCTGGAGGTCTGCGCGATTTCGGCGATGGTGGTGCTCGCCTCGGTGAGGCTGCGGGACTGGTTGGTGAGGAAGTTCACCTGGTCCTGGCTCGCCTGCGTCAGTTGCGCGGCCGCCGAGGACAGCTCCATCACCACGGACCGCAGCGTGGCGGGCACCTCGCGCAGCCGGTTGACCATCACCTGGAGGCTGCGGCCCAGGTCTCCCACTTCGTCCTGCCCGGCCGTGTCGATGGGCTGCGTCAAATCCCCCTCTTGGGCGATTTTCTGCGCCACCGCCGACAGCCGCGCCATGGGCACCGCCACTTCCCGGTGCAGCCAGAAGGACAGCGCCACCATCAGCGCCAGACACACCAGCGACAGCGCCCCCACCAGCCACGAGTCCCCGCCCGCCAGCACCACCGTGAAGATGACCGCCAGGAACACCGCGGCGACAGCCGGAGACAGCATCACTTTCTGCTTCAGCTTCAAACGCACCGAGCCCCCTCCCTCTCCGCGACCACGGAGCCCTCCGGCGTCATGCCGCCGTCCCACCCGGCCAGGCTCCGGCAGTTGAAGCGCGGCTCCCTGGGGAGCCTGCTGCGCCAGCTCATGTCGCCATCCTTCCGAGGAGCCCCGAGGACCCCCTGAAGCTCGGACGGACCGGTGATCCGCCGAAGCGCAGGATAGCCAACTGAACACTTGCTGCTAAGCCTCCCCCCGAAGGTCATCCCACAGTGTCACCCGAGGGGTTTCCACCAGTCTGGGTGGAAATAGACCCCTGCACTGGAAGGATCATCCCAGGGAGTCGAGGCGGCGGCAGCCATCGACGCGGAGGACGAAGTCGGCGCCGAAGGCACCGGCGGGGGTGAGGGCGCCGGGAGAGGGCTGGGCGAGCAGCTCTTCCACGGCGTGGATGGAGGCGCGGGCGGTGAAGGCGTAGCCCTCCGGCACTTCCAGCCAGGCCTGGGCGGAGCGGCCATCCGGGGCGCGGGCCTGGGCCCAGACCTGGGAGCGGCTGGACAGGCGCATGTCGGCGTCGGGGCCCTTCACGCGGGACTCGACGAGCTTCATCAGTCCGTCGCGCACGAGGCCGACCTTCAGGACCTGGCGGAGGACGGGATAGGTCCACCGCAGGGCGCGAGCGGAGGACGAGGGGAAGGCCATGTACGTGGTGATGTTGGGGATGCCGGTGGTGCGGTACGCGGTGGAGAGGTCGCCCCAGGGGATGGGCATCACGGTGCGCTCGCGGTCGATGAAGCGCTGGCGGCGGGCGCCCTGGCCCATGGGGAAGGGTTGGAGGACGCCGTCGCGGCGGACCTTGCCGCCCTCGGGGAGTTGGAGGAGGGCGGACTTGGTGGTGCCGGCGCTGGCCTGGGAGCCGGCGCAGATGGCGATGTCGAGCTCGGTGGCGCCGGGGACCTGTTCGGCGACGTAGCGGGCGAGGCAGTCGGTGGGGACGACGTCGAAGCCGACGCCGGACATCAGCGAGACGCCGCGCTCCCTGGCTTCGGCGTCATGGCGGAAGGAGCCCTCGAAGACGGGAATCTCGCCGGTGATGTCCAGGTAGTGGGTGCGCGAGGCGAGGCAGGCCTGGCGCATGGGCTCGCTGGTGTGGACGAAGGGGCCGGCGGCGTGGAGCACCAGGGGCAGGCCCTCCATCGCGGCGGCGAGCTGGCGTGCGTCGTCCAGCGCGGCGGGACGGACCTCCAGGCCGAGCGCGTCGGCCAGCGGGGCCAGCTTCTCGCGGGAGCGGCCGGACAGCACGGGCCGGTGGCCCCGACGCACGGCCTCCTCGGCGATGAGGCGGCCGGTGTATCCAGAGGCGCCATACAGCAACCAGCGGGGAGTCGAGCTCGAGGTCGTCGTCACGGCCGGCGACGCTACCAGGAGCACCGGGCGCGGGATGGCCCGGGTTCGGACTGTGCTCGCTATCTGTCAGCGACCGTGCGCGAGCCGCCCTGCCCTCACCGGGCCAGCGCGACTTCGGACCGGTGATTCACGTGCGCGTCCTCGACGCAGACGAGCAGCGCGCGCAGGGCCGAGGGTGACGGCGCCGTCAGGAGTGCCTCGCGCAGCCGCGCGTTGCGCAACAGCGCACCGATGCGCGCGAGCACATTGAGATGCAGGCCCGCCGTATCCGGCGGCGACACCATGCCCACGAAGACGTGCACGCGCCCTCCGTCGGCCTCGCCGAAGTCCACGCCCTGGGAATGGACTCCCACGCAGGTGACGATGCGCGACACGCCAGCGAGCCGACAGTGAGGCACCGCCACGCCCCCCACCATCGCCGTCGAACCGAGCTGCTCTCGCGCCAGCAGATGCGCCGCCAGCTCCTTCGGCGACACCCGCGCCCGAGCCGACATCAGCCCCGCCAGCTCGTGCACGACCCCCACCCGCTCGCGCGCCTCCAACGACAGGCGGACAGCTTCTACGTCCAGGAAATCAGTCCACCTCAGCATGCCTCACCTCCTCGGGCGCCCGGCTGCCTCCCGAGTCGGCGCAGAGATGTGTCCACCGCCGCGATTCCGCATCCCTCCGCTGTCTTTCTTCGAGCCCACTACACACTTCTCTCCGGTTTTTCGGGCTCAGTCGTTTCGACCCCGCCCCTCTCGCCTTCTCAACCTCGTCGAAGGCAAATCCACGGACCACCGCGTCATCGAGCAAGAACGTCGAGCGCCCCGGGACACGCCCTCCGGAGCGGCCCCGGTCCACGCATTGTCGCCCTTGGACCGGCTCCGCCAGATGCTCCGTGCCCGACATCCGCCTCGCCCTCCAGGGCGGCCCATCCGCGCACGGCACTCAGCGCGCGAGAGACATCTCGTTGCGAAGCGGCAGGCACGCCTCCTCCGCGCGAACGAGCAACGCGCGCATCACTCCCGCCGAAGGCGCGGCCATCAACTCCGCGCGCAATTCGGGGGCATGCAGCAGCGTCGCGATGCGCGAGAGCACATTGAGATGCAGCCCCGCCGTGTCCGGCGGCGACACCATGCCCACGTAGATGCGCACCAGCCCATCCTCGGGCGCGCCGAACGCCAGCCCACCCCGGTGGATGCCCAGACAGGTGACGATGCGCTCCACGCCCGCATGGCGACAGTGCGGCACCGCCACGCCTCCCTCCATGACTGTCGACCCCAACTGCTCTCGCGCCAGCAGGTGCACCGCGAGCTCTCGCTGCGACACCCCGGCCCGGGCCGACATCAGCCCCGCCAGTTCGTGCAACACAGCCCCCCTGTCTCTCGCCACAAGCGACGGGCGGATGGCCTCCACGTCCAGGAACTCGGTCCACCTCAACATGCCTTCCTCCCAGGGCGGCACATCACCACCCGCACGGCGGAGCACCGAGGCTCCGCCACGAACTCGCCCGACTCGAGGACCCTCAAACCGCCACCGCCACGCGCTCGCGCCCGGACAGGACGATGCACGCGGCCAGCACCCGCGCCGTGAAGGCATCCCGCTCGTCATCGTCGAACGCCCGTGCGAGCAGCTCGGGGTCGTCATCCAGGAACAGCGTGGAGCCCAGCCGGTCATACACGTGCTCCAGCAGGCCTCGGCAGCACGAGCACCGCCGAGCACCATCCAATGCATGTTCCGCACGCACTCGCGCCTCCACCAGTCGCTCCACGCCGAGCACACGCACCGCCTTGAGCGGCGCCTCACCAGGCGACGGACCGACCTCCCGCGTGTCCCGCGAGTGGAACAACGGCAGTGACTTCACGAATCGGGGCAGCCACATGGGTCCTCCGTGCCGGGCCTTCATGACCCGCGCACGCCCCTTCCCATCGCATCCGCCGTGCCGACCGCCCTCGCGCCAGACGCTCGGAATCCGGAGCCTTTTTCCAAGGGTCCCCGCCGTCACCGTGCAGACCGCAACCTGGAGCCCCGCGCGGCACGGCACGTTGCGACGCTCCCGCGTGTCCCGGGCCGCGCTCGCTCGCCTGCCCGCCCACCCGGTGTGGCAGCATGCGCGCCCCATGAAGCCCCTCTCCTCCGCACTCCTCTTCTGCGCGCTGCTCTGCGCCTGTGACGACTCCGACCCGGGCTCCCCCGACTCGGGCACCCAGGTGGAGCGCGGCCCTCGCGCGATTCCTCTCGAAGGCGACCCCAACGGCCTGTTCTGGGACGCCACCACGCAGACGCTCTACATCGCCGACGACCAGAACCACCGGCTCCTCAAGTACCGCGATGGAGAAGGCGTCTCGGTGGCAGCCACGCTTCCGGACGCGCCCGCCAACAGCCCAAACCTGGGCGAGGTCGTCCGGCTCCAGGACGGAACCCTCGTCACCGTGCGCTTCGGCTTCGGCAACGCGGGCGCGGTGTTGTTCGTGCGTCCGGATGGCACCCCGGGCACCGTGCCGGGACTCCCCGTCAACCGCCGCCGCATCGGCCTCACGGTGACGAAGGACGGACGACTGCTCGACAGCTACTTCGTGCGCAACAACAACGTGAACGTGGGCTCGGTGGCGCACGTCACGCTGGAGGGCACCGAGACGGAGCTGGTGGGCGCGCTCCAGAAGCCCGTGGGCGTGCTGGCCGTGGAGGACACGCTCTACATCGCAGACCAGATCGCCGGGAAGGTGTACCGCTCCCCACTGTCCAACCCGTCGTCGCTCACGACGCTCGCCACCATCGCCGAGCCGGACCTGTTGGCCCTGGGGCCTGGGGGCTCGCTGCTCACCGGCACGCGCCAGGGCTCGGTGCTGCGCATCTCCACCACGGACGGCTCGACTTCCGCGCTGGCCACGGGCTTCCAGCAGGTGCGCGGGCTCGCGTACGACGCCGTCAACCGCCGGCTCTTCGCCGCGGACCACGACGACGACGAGACCAACGGCACCACGCACTTCCTCCAAATCATCCCGGTCGACTGATGCGACACACTCCGTGGTTTTTGCTCTGGGCCCTGGCCTCCGCGCCGGCGCTCGCGGACGAGGCGTGGCTGAGACCGACGCTCGTGGGGGAGCTGGACTACCGCCAGCATGCCTCGGACGTAGAGGGCTTCGACGGCTTCACCCTCGCGCGCCTGCGGTTGGGCGCCGAGGCCCGTCCCCTCCCCTGGCTGGTGGCGCGCGGCGTGGCGGAGTGGGCCCAGGAGAAGCCCGCCCTCATCGACGCCTTCGTCGCGGTGACGGTGCTGCGCGACGTGCGCCTGTCGCTCGGCTACACGAAGACGCCGCTGTTCCCCAGCGCGCACGACGAGAACCTGCAGGCCCGCGCCATCCCCGAGCTGTCGGGCCTGGCGCAGTCCTTCTGGCCCCGAAGAGACCTGGGACTCGAGGCCCGGTGGTCGCCGATGAACCTGCCCGTGGAGACCTGGGTGCGCGTGGGCAACGGCTCGCGCAGTCCCCTGGGCAATGACAACCAACTGCCCGCGCTGGATGCCCGGGTCGATGGCCGGTGGGGTCGCTCGGCGGGCGTGCCGGAGTCCTTCTGGGGCGTGCGCGTGGGCGCGGGGGCGCATGTGGAGAGCGCCTATGACCGCGCGGGCATCGGCGGCATCGGCCCGCAGGGCTTCGTCTACTACCGGCCGCCTCCCGTGAGTGGGACGCGCACCGTGACGGAGGCACACGCGCGCCTGGACGTGGGGCCGGTGCGAGTGGCCGCGGAGGCCGCCGCCGCGTGGGAGCGGCGCTCGCGCGACACGGATGGGAACCCGGAGACGCCGCGCGAGGCCCTGCCCGAACTGAAGAGCCAGGGCGCCTCGCTGGAGGTATCCTGGGTGGCCTGGGGCAAGCCTCGCGACGACGGACCTTCCTGGCCCCGAGCGAACGAGGACTCCACCCAGGCACTCCAGGCGCTGCGCGAGGGGCAGCTCCCCCTGGGTGCGCTGGAAGTGGCCGCGCGCGTCGAGCGACTGTGGCTGGGCCGTGGCGCCTCCGACGTGCAATCCGGTGGCGGGACGAGCGGCGCCCTCGCCGTGCGCTGGTGGACCACGTCCTTCCTGGGGGTCGGCGTCGCGGGGTACGTCCAGCGCTACGACACGGCGCCGCTCGAGGAGCCGGACCGACGCACCTCCTGGCTCGTGCTGGCGCGCACGACGGTGAACTTCAACTAGCGCAGCGCGCGGCCGTGGAGTCGGGCCTGCTCCTGACAGGCGCCCTGACACTCGGGGAAGAGCAACAGGAAGCGGGCCTGCTCACGGCAGCGCGGCACCAACCCCGTGTGCATGGGGGTCGAGCAGAGGCGCTGGAAGCCCGCCCACGCATCGTCGAACACGGCGGCGCGCGCGTCGGGCTCCAGGGACAGCACCGCGCGGCGCTCCGAGGCCAACCAGCCGACCATGGTCGCCAGGGCGCCTCCCAGCGCGAGCACCCAGAGCAGGTCCTTCCACCACGGACGCGCCAGGGTGGCGGGCTCGCGCTCGACAGCGGAGTCAGGGGAGGACGACACGACGGACAGGTGCGGATTGGGACGCATGACGGCGACTCCAGGGGCAAGCCCCGTGCCGCGCGGCGTCGTCGGTCCTCCGAGGGGGCGTGTCCCTCGAAGTCCCGGGGCCGTTGCATTCGGCAAGCGTGCGCGTGGGAGGCCGTGCATCGCGCAAGGCCTCCACCGTCGAGTCCGCGACGGAGTGCTCAGCGCACGGCGTTGCGCAGCACGGGGGCGAGCTCCTGGCGGCAGGCCTCGTCACACTGCGGGAAGCGCTGGATGAACTCCGCCTGCTTCTGGCAGCGCCGGAGGAGGCGGGGCCCGGCATCGCCCAGGCACATGAGGTCGAAGCTGTCGCGCGTCTCCTCGAAGAGGGCTTCGCGCTGGGCGGGGGACATGGCGTTGATGGCGCGGTTCTCTCCGCCCTGGAGATAGGCCCACACGCCGGCGAGCACCAACAGCACGATGCCCAGTATCACTCCCTGGCGGACGCGCTTCTCGTTGCGGGTGGGGGGCCTGTCTCGGGTGAAGATGTTGTCGTCGCCACCCTCGTTGTTCCCATTCAAACCCATAGGCCCCTGTTCCACCGCAATCCGGGGACCAACGCCAGCATTGGTTGCTGGGGGTGTGTTGCAGCCTGCACGAAAGGGCGGGGCGCGGGTTGCGAACCGCACGACGGGAGCGAGTCGGGCGCCGTGGAAGTCCCCGTGAGGACTCACGTCGTGCAGGTCGCACGGCCGGGCTCGGGCGATGCAATTAGACTCCACGCATGGATGCACGGCTGGAGCAGGCCCCCGTTTCCGGGGAGCGCCCGATGCGGGTGCTGGTGGTGGATGACGAGCGCAACATCCGGCACACCTTGAGGGTGTGTCTGGAGGGGTTCGGCTGCGAGGTGCGGGAGGCGGCCACTCCGGAGGCGGCGCTGGCCGCGCTCGCCCAGGGGCCCGCCGACCTGGCCTTCGTCGACCTGCGGCTGGGCACCTCGAGCGGATTGGATTTGCTGCCCCGGTTGCTCGCCGAGTCACCCAACCTGGACGTGGTGCTCATCACCGCGTACGCGACGTTCGACACGGCGGTGGAGGCGGTGCGGAGGGGCGCGCGCGACTACCTGCCCAAGCCCTTCACGCCGGCGCAGATACGGCATGTGCTGGACCGCTCGCGCGAGCACCGGGCGCTGTCGTCGCAGTTGGAGAGCCTGGAGGGGCAGCTGGCGCAGGCGGTGCCGGAAGCGACGCTGGAGACGACGTCGCCGGTGATGCATGCGGCGATTGGACTGGTCTCGCGCGCGGCGACGTCCGACGCGGCGGTGCTGCTGCGGGGAGAGAGCGGCACGGGCAAGGGCGTGCTCGCGAGGGCGCTGCATTCGATGAGTGCCCGGCGGCGGCGGCCCTTCGTCACGGTGAACTGTCCGACGCTGTCGGAGCAACTCCTGGCGAGTGAGTTGTTCGGCCACGTGCGCGGGGCATTCACGGGGGCTGTGAAAGACCAGCCGGGGCGGGTGGAGCAGGCGGAGGGGGGCACGCTGTTCCTGGATGAAATCGCGGAGATGAGCCCCGCGCTCCAGGCGCAGTTGTTGCGGTTCCTCCAGGAGAAGCAGTTCGAGCGACTGGGCGAGGGCCGCACGCGCAAGGCGGACGTGCGCGTGGTGGCGGCGACGAATCGCGACCTGGAGAAGGACGTGGCGGAGGGCCGGTTCCGCGAGGACCTGCTCTACCGGCTCAACGTCATCGAGGTGAAGTTGCCGTCGCTGCGGGAGCGGCCGGAGGACCTGTTGCCGCTGGCGAGGCGGTTCGTGGCGTTCTTCGCGAAGGCGGCGCAGCGGCCGACGACGCCGGAGTTGTCGCCCGCGACGGAGAAGATGCTGCTGGCGTATCCGTGGCCGGGCAACGTGCGCGAGCTGCGCAACGCGGTGGAACGAGCGCTCATCGTGTGGCCGGCGGGTGTGCTGGAGCCGCAGGCGTTTCCGGAGCGAATCGCCGCGGCGGCGGGCTCGGTGGTGACGCTGGGCGGGCCGCACACGCTGGAGGAAGTGGAGCGCGAGCACACCCTGCGCGTGATGACCTCCGCGCCGACGCTGGACGAGGCGGCGAAGGTGCTCGGCATCGACGCGTCCACGCTGTGGCGCAAGCGCAAGAAGTACGAATCCGGAGGCAAGGGGGAAGGCTGAGCCGGTGGACCTCTACGAGGCGCCTGAACATGTGAACGGCGACCCTCCTTAATCGCCGGTCAACTCCCGCTTGTGGTCCTCGATGATTTCATTGAGGAGCAACTGCTGGACTTTGTCGCGCGCGCGCAAGCGAACACCCGTGCTTGGCGTCGACGCCGAGGGCGCATCGATAAGCAGGATTGCGCTGCGCTCCGGGTGTTCCAGTGGAATGACGTCTGACGAAGCCCCGAGTTGGGTGAAAGAGAACCCCATGCGAGTGAAGAAGTTGTAGACCTTGGCCGGAGTCTCGGGTTTCTTCCCAAGGCGGTAGTACTTCGTTTGCTTTTCTGGGTCGGTCGCGAAGACGAGCCTGGTTACAATTGTCGTCCGCAGCCAGTCTGAGAATGTCGGGAAGGGCTGCTTGGCTGAACCCTTGCCGCGCACCAAGTCCTCTTCGCGAATGCGGATGATCGCCGCGTCCAAGCCATCGGGCGTCGGGCGGGTGAGTTCGAAGAAGTCGTCCGGGTAGCGTTCCTCGGGGTGTTCCTCGCCGATGGTGAATTTGAGGTAGCGGCGAGCATCGGGGCGCTCTCGTTGAGGGTCCCCGAGGTCCTCGAGCAGTGCCGAAATCGAGGTAGTGCCAGCCTTCAGTCTCAAGCGGCCCGTCGATGAGCCCATGGTTTCGAGAAACTCGCGATAGACGCGAGGCAACGCGTTGAGTCCTCCATGGGGTCTGGCCAGGGCAGTCATCTGCTCGACAGTGGCCGGCTCGAAGCCCTGGGTGCTCCCGGGATTCCATCGCTCCATGAGCGGGAGCAACTCCTTCATCGTCAAGGGCGGCGGGGCCTTGAGAAGCTCGGACCAGGTCATTTGCACCGCTGGTCCTCGATGTCGCAGCGAGCCATGAACAGCGTGTCCTGACACGTCTGACAGGAGAGCACTGTCTCCCCCGACTTGCGTCGCATTTTAGCGCGTTCCTCGAGGTGCTCCTCGCGCTTTCGCTCGTTGATAAGGGCTCTGCTCGGAGGCTTCCAAACCCCCTCACTGTTAGAGGGAGAGCAGTCGACGGGCCCGCGATAGAATACCTTGAAGTTGAAGCTCTCCGTGCCGGAGGGCGCGAAGTAGATCTCGGTCATCGAGTCGGCGACGTGACCGCTCTTCCCGATGAGTTTGGCGCCCGCACAGGTTCCTGGTTCGTTTCTGTATCCGGGTTCCTCTGCATCAATCCTTTTCTTTGTGTGCTCCCACTGTTCTTCCAGCTTGGTGGTGGCCTCGGCACCAACTCTGGCGCACCGTGGGTTGATGGCGATGAAGTCCTCTAGCGTTGCGGCCTCCTCAACAATCTTGCAGCCATGAACCTCGGCGATGGCCTTGAACCCAGGGGGCGTCTCGCCAGCCGATATCGCGGCGAATTTCTCACCGTTGCGGCACACCATGACCCCGACCATGTACCCGCCAGACCCGCGACGATGTTTGCCAAGTTCATCGCGCTCCCTTTCGAGTGCGGTGATTTGCGCTCTTCGTGCATCCAGGGTCGATGGGTTGATTTTGGGGTTTTGACGCTGGATGCGCTCCAGTTCGGCAGCCCTCGAGGTGAGCCTCTTGTTTGCCTCCGCCCATGCGTCCTCGTGCTCCCTGAGGTTCTTGAGAATCTTGTTGGCGATGTCGAGGCTCCCTTCCGCACGCTCGATCACCGCGTGGCTGTCCGCATCCTTCTGGCAGAGGAGGCACAGCCCCTCGAAGTCATCCCCGTAGGCGAATCCCGTCCCCCCATTTGATATGAACGTGGTGTTGAACGAGTTGCCGTTGTGCAGGGTGACGTCGAGGTAGCGCACGACGCCCTTGCCCTCAATCTTCACGTCCACACTGCCGCTGCCCCAGGCCATCTTCCCCTTGGACTTGGAGGAGATGAGGCCACCCGCCGTGCCCTGCTCATCACCCGAGCTGGTGCTCAGCTCGGAGTCCGTGAGTGCAACCGGGTGGCCATTGATGGTGACGCTCGTGCTTCCATGGGTGAGCGTGGCGTCTTGGGCCGAGTTGACGAAGGGCGTGGGCACCGGGCCTCCCGGCGTCGGTACCTTGCAGACGTCAGGTGCGGCCGAGGTGTGCGTGTTGCCGCTCCCCTTGTGCAGGATGGAGCGACCGTTGGCGAAGACACGGCTCATGGTTCCTCCTTGGCCCTTCGAATCATCTCCACGATGCAGGCCCCCCACGCGCCCACCGTCGGCACTGCCATAGGCAAGTGTCCTGCGAGCGCCAGGCTGACGTCAACGTGGGGTGAACCTCACTCAACGCGGCGTCGCCACACGAGGATGCGCGCTGATTCGGAACCCCGCGGGCAATACACCGCTGGGAATCTCCGGAGACAACGAGACGCCCTCGATGAGCTCATAGGTCAGCAGCCACCGGTCCGTCTGCTGCTCCCGGACCACGACGCGGGCTCGGACGTTGTAGAGCGCGATCTGCTCCTCGGTCGGCGGACGGAAGCCCGAAATCCAGAGCAGCACCTCCGTGTTCAACTGATGGTCGGGACTCCCGTTGCGCACCTGCACCCGGGCATCCTCGACCTGTCTGCCCGAGCCACGTCCCGGATACGGCCGCGTCGCCGCATCCACCACAGCGGGTCCCGTCCGCGCATCGATGACAAGGTCATCCTCTCCCGTGTCGGGCGCGCCGCCAGCACCCGGCTGTGGCACCGCAACCGTTTCCGGTCCCGTGCCTCCACGAGGTGCCTCGGGCCGCGGCGCCGTCGTTCCGCCACCAGGGCCCGGAGGATTGGGTGCCGTTGCGTCACCGGGTTGCGTGCCCGTGCCGCGAGCCGCCTGCTCACGGCGCTGGCGCTCCCGGTCCGATGCCGTGACGCCCCACTGCTGCGTGGTGTCCACCGGCGCTGACGGGTCCGTGCGCCGCACCTCCAACAGGTACGTGGCCAGATCCAGCAGCCCTCCCGTCGCGGTGGGATTGCTCTGCGCCGCGAAGCGCTCCATGTCCGCGGCCGTCGCACCACTGGCGATGATGCGGTCGCCTATCGTGCGCATGTCCTCCGCCGTGAGCGGCCGGCCCGCGGGGATGCCCATGCGTCGCGACATGCGAGCGAAGGCCCGGAGACGCTCCTCACCCACGCGCTCGGCCAGCCCAATCATCGCATCCGCCAACGCCGGGTCCGGCATCGAGCGCCCACTGCCACCACCACCGCCGCCACCTCCACCACCGCTTCCGGGCTGACAGGCCACCTCGCTGGCGGCGACTTGCGTGGAGACGGTGATGGGGCGGAGGATGCCGCTCAGCCAGCCGGGCAACTGGGCGTTGGTGAACGTGACGACGCTGCTCGCCAGCTCCGTGGGAAGCCTCCCGAGCCACGGTATCGCGGTGACATACGGCGCGGCCTTCGTCTGGAACCAGCAGGACGCCACCACCTCCGCGAGCAGCGCCTCGCCCACCGCCTGCGCGAGAATCCACAGACAGCCCCAGCCGGGCGGAGACAGACACTCGAGGAGCCGAAGCCCCCACCGCGCGTAGCTCACCAGCCGGCCGATGTCGGCCACCATGGTCTGGAACTCGTTGAGCTGGTCCAGCACGGTGATGACACCGTTGATGACCGACTCTCCGAGCAACTGCTCCAGGTTCTCCATCGCGGCCCGCTCGACCTGGTCCTTGATTTCGTTCATCCGACCCGCGAGCGCGTCCATCGCCTCCTCGGTGTCGACGCCCGTCCACTCCTGAATCTTGTCCTCCACGCCTCCGACGAGCGACTGGATGAGCTGGTCGAAGGTGCGGTCCACCAGGATGCGTCCCGCCACCTTCAAGAGCTGGAACGCGGCGTTGATGACAGCGCGGGTGAGGCCGTCGCCCGTCGCACGGGTGGAGCGCGCACTGAGCGCGCCCTGGATGCGGTCTCTCAGCCACTCGTAGGCGTTGGCGACCTTCTCGAAGAGCCAGCCGAAGTGGTAGCGGAAGAAGCCGAACGTGCGCGCACTCGCCCCCGTCCACATCTTCACGGCGCTGTTCGTGTTGCGCGACTCCAGCTCGACCGCGGACAGCGGGGTCGTCGTCCAGCCGTCGCGCAACAGCCGCTGGTGGGCACTCACCAGGTCCGTCGCGGCGTCGGCGTTCTGCTTGTCCGCGCGAGACACCTGCCGGTACTGTTGCGAGTAGCGCGTGAGCGCCTGCGTCCACTGCGGATATTGCGCGCGGAACGGGTCGAGCTGCGGCGGGCCTCGGCGCCGGATGGCTCGGCCAAAGTCCTTTCCGAACTTCTTCTTGAGCGCCTTGGGCGGAGCCCCGAGCACACGTGCGAGCCGGGCGGGACGCAGCTTGGGTTGTCGCCCAGGCGTCCTGCGCCGGATGGGGAACTGGAACAGCGGATCTCTCAGGTGGGTGATGATCTGCGGCCCCAGCGCCTGGATGCTCCGGGGGAGCCGGGGATTGGTCGGGATGCTGTCCGGCACCCAGGCGTAGACCCACGAGCCCGGGTTGCCCTCGAACCTCACGCGCAGACGTCCTGGGACGGAGACGTAGCCCTGCTCCCGGAGATAGCGATGGACAGAGCGCTTCTCCAGGTTGAACTCCTTGATGATGAGGTCCTGGGACACCTGACTGGTGTTACCGGGCTGGTACTCAGGGGGAATGGTGAGGTCCGCTTGAGCGAAGCGGTTGATGCTCGGGTTCCAGTTGGTCCCCGAGGGCTGCCGGTTGGCGTAGTCGTTGGTGTGGCCCGCCGCCGCGCGGAAGGCCTCCTCGTAGCGAGTGAGCTGGGGCTCGGGGTCCGCGCCGAAGGCGGGCTTCATCTCGCCGAGGGTGATTTGCGTCGGCGCCTGGTCGACGCGGGTGATGGCCCCGCCGCGCGTCCGAGGGCCCTGCGGCGCACTGCCCACCGCGTGGTCGTACCCGCCGGGAGCCACGAGGTCGCCGGGCGCGCCCAACCACCTCGGGTCGTCGTGGGCGTTGAAGCGCACGGCCACGGTGTTGTTCCCGCCGGGCCCAGCGGCCCGGTAGAAGTCCGCCTCACCTCGCGTCCCCAGGCCACCCGCGCCGGTGCCACGCTCGGGAACGGGCGCCTCGCCGAATACACCGGAGGCATTCGCCATGGCGGGGATGAGCCGTCGGTGCGCGGTGGTGCCCGTCTCGTGGGCGGGCTCCCAATACGGGACACGCTGAATGCGCTGGGGTGCGCCGCCCGCGCCCTCGCCGCCGAGTGCGCGCGGCTGCGTCTGCTGGAGCACGTGCGCCAACTCGTGGGCGAGGATGAAGGACGGTTCCGCGCGCTGGCCCGCACCCAGCCAGACATGGCTGCCGTAGGTGAAGGCGTAGGACTGGAGCGCCTCGTTGCGTCGGACCGATTCGCCATCGGCGTGGATGCGCACCGAGGACAGGTCATGCCCGAAGCGCTCCTCGAAGAAGCGCCGCACCCGCTGGGGCATGGGGCTTCCGCCCAGGGTGAGGCCCGCTTCGTCACCACCGGACGGCGCGGCACCCGCCGGGGGTGGAGCAGGAGGCGGAGGGAGCGCGCTGTCCGAAGGGGGCGTGCTCGGAGGAGCAAGCCCGTGCTCCCACTCGAGGGCCCCGCTCGCACGTTTGTCCGGTTCATTCGAGGGGCCTTCGAGTGCCGCCTCCGGAGTGGCGGCAAGCGCGACGCCCGGAGCAGCCGCGACGCTGGCGGCAGGTGTCGCGGGCGCGGAGGGAAGGGCCTCCGAGCCACCGGGCGATGCGCCGCGCAGGCCCAGGACCTCCATGGCGATGGCGTCGGCTTCGCGCTCGAAGGGGTCGTCTTCCGGGCCCACCGCTGCCTTGCGCTGGATGCCCCATCCCGTCGCGGTGGGCGGCCGTGACGGTGGGAAGAGAGGGATTGAGGCGAAGTCGAAGGTGGTGCCTCCACCCGACAAGGGCAGCGCGTCAGCGTCCTGCTCCGTGGCGCCTCCGCCCGCGAGCGCGCCGAGAAAGAGTTCGGACCGCGCGGAGGCTGGCTGGAAGTCGTGCGTGTTCTGCGTGGAGCGCGCGGGTGCGGGGGGCGGACGGGATGGAGCTGGCGTCTGGAGCGCCTTCGCTTTCGCCTGGGCCATCGTGCGTCCCCCGCTTCGATGACAGCTTTCAACACCCCGCTCGCGCCGCAGCGACATAAGCTAGCGCAACCGTGGAGCGGGGTGCCAACCGCCAGCGCCCAGGGGGGCGTGACTGGCGCGGGCACATCCCACCCGTGAGGTCTGCCATGCCGACCCAGGTCCCAGAGCCCACCGCGTTCTTCCGCCCGCCACGCACCTCGCCGGAGCTCGCCATCCTGGAGGCCGCGCGCGCACTGCGAGGCCGCTCGTCAGGCGAAATCACCGGTGTCCTCCTCACCGAGGACAACGAGGGCACGCCGAGTCCACAAGGCGCGCTGTCGGAAGTCGTGTTCGGCCCGGTGCGGGACTTCCGGTGCGCATGCGGGAAACTCGTAGGCCCGGAGCATGCGGGTGCGCGGTGTCCCCGCTGCCACGTCGAGTGCATTGCCTCCTCGGCGAGAGCGGAGCGGTGGGGACATGTCGCGGCCTCGGGGGGACTCGTCCACCGCGCGTTGGGGAGCCTGGTGGCTCGATGTCTGGGCTGGACGGAAGAGCATGTGTGGCAGGTCGCCTTCTTCCAGGCCTGTGTCGAGGAGGGCGAAGTGGTTCCGTTGATGCCGGGAGGTGACCCGCGCATGGCGGACAGCGGACCAGAGATGCTCCGGCGACTGCTCTCGGAGAAGGGCGCGGGCGCCGACTGGCCGGCGGAGCTTGCGGCAGCGGGCTTCACGCCGCGCGAGCTGATTCTGGACGAGGTCCCCGTGACGCCGCCCGCACATCGCCCCTTGAACCGGATGCCCGGCGGCGCGCGGATGCCGGGCCTCGACAGTGTGCGCTATCAGGAGCTGTTGGCGTCCAATGGACGGCTGCGTGCGATGCGCGAGGCTGGCCGCGAGGATGTGTACTCGGACTTCGAGCACCTCGCGCTCCAAACCGCGTTCGATGCCCTGTGTGTGCAGCTCGGCGCGGAGCCCGGAGCGCCACAGGAGGAGCGCTCGGTCCGGCCGGGGATGACGTTCTCTCGCGAGGCCCGGTACTGGCTGCGGGATGACCGGATGGACGTGGAGCTGTTCCCGCCGCCGCCGTTCGAGGGTGAAGCGGAGACGCAGAGGCCGACGGGCTGCGCGTTCCTCGGTCAGGATGCCGCGCTCGTGTGCTTCCCTTCGGTCGCGGTCATCCTCGGGCTCGACGATGGACAGGTCCGAGCGACGCACGAGCTTCCTTCACCGGTGCGGCTCGTCACGGTGTCGCCGGAGGGTGCGCATGCGCTGTTCACCTTCGATGGTGAGCTGCATGTGTTGGATTTGCGCGACGGGACGTGGGTGACGGATGCGCCGGGCATGTCGCTCGCCGCGGCGGTGGAGCGCGCGGGGAGCGTCTACCTCCTGAATGCACGGGTGGACTCGACGGTGGAGCTGGTCGAGGTGCGCAAGTACCTCCAGCGGCAGGCCACGTCGCCGGATGGAAAGCTGCTCTGGGCGGAGGACCACTCCGGGCGCGGCGGGGTGTACTCGGTGGACACGGGCCTGCGGTGGGTGGACCGAGGTGGCTGGCGGCTCGACACCCCCGTCCCGAAGCTGCAAGCGGATGGCACGGTGACACCGGCGCCCGCGGAGGAGGACTTCACCGAGGACCTGGAGCATTTCGCCAAGGAACATGGCGGCCGAACGGACTCCGCGTTCACCCTGGGAACGGATGGCCGGTGGCGCTTCCTGGACCTGGGGTTGCTCGTGGTGGATGGCGCACCCGTTCGCAGGCTCGCGTTCCAGGGCTCGGCGGGCGCCTTCGACATCACCGGCGAGCGACTGCTCATCGCCAGCGAGGACTCCCTGTTCCTGCTCGAAGTGGGACAGGAGCCACGCATCCTCCGGCGAGTTCCACTGTCCCAGGTGTAGCCCCGCACGATTTCAAGCACTCGACGCCTTGTGCCCAGAGGAAGCGCTCCCCTGCCCACTCCCCCACGTGGGACATGGCGAGGGAGCTTGCGCGCCCATGCCTGTGATTGCCACGACCCGCATGCATGCGGACCGTTGAGCGGCGACCCCAACAACACAAGGAGCGCACCCGTGGACGTCATCGACCTCTTGATTCAACAGCACCGCGAAGTCGACGCCTTGTTCCAGGCGTTCCGCCGCGCCCCGGACGACACGAGCCGGAAGGAGCTCTGCATCCAGCTCGCGGAGGCGCTCATGCTGCACACCACCATCGAGGAGCGCTGGGTCTATCCGAAGGCCGCCCGCGTGGTGGGCGACGATAAAATCGAGCACGCGGAAGAAGACCATCAGGAGATGACGAAGCTCCTGGGCGAAATCGTCCGCATGCGCGACGACATGAACGCCGTGAAGGCCCGGGTCGACTCACTCGAGCGAGTGGTGAAGCGCCACATCGCCGACGAGGAGCAGAACATTCTCCCGCAGGTCGCCAAGAACGTCACCGAGAAGGAAATCGGCATGTCCTGCAAGGACCTCGTCCGCGAGGCCTCCAAGATTCGCCGCGAGGAGATGAAGGACTGGGGCGAAGCCTCCGTGTGACGAAGTCCTCCTGGTGAACCAGCTCCCGCCCGTGCCTTCGACAAGGAGCGCGGGCGGGAGTGTCACGTCGGCTCCACCGCCGCCGCTTGCTGAGGCAGCGTGAACCAGAACGTGCTCCCCCGTCCCGGAGCGCTCACCACGCCCAGCTCTCCGCCGTGCGCCTGGACGATTTCCTTCGCGATGGACAACCCCAGCCCCGCGCCACCCACCGGTGCCCCGGGCGCGCGGTAGAACTTCTCGAAGATGCGGCCCTGCTGCTCCAGCGCGATGCCCTCGCCCGTATCCCGCACCTCGAAGCGCACGCGCGTCCCCTCGCGAGCCACTCGCACCTCCACCTCCCCCCCCGCCGGCGTGTGTTTCACCCCGTTGCCCACCAGGTTTCCCAACACCAGGCCCAGCCGGTCCGGGTCCACGTCCACTGACTCCACCTCCAGCCCGACCTGCCTCGACAGTCGCACCCCGCGCTCCGCCGCCGCCGAGCGCTGTGAGTCCAGCGCCGCCTCCACCAGCTCCTCCGCCGGCACCCGCCGCACCTCCAGCCGGAGCTGTCCCGCCTGGATGCGAGACAAGTCCAGCAGGTCATCGACGATGCCCTGCAAACGCTCGCAGTCCTCGCGCGCCGCGAACAGCAGGTCCGCCTGCTTCTCCGTCACCGCGCCCACCATGCCCTCGGCCACCAGGTGCACCGCCATGCGCAGCGACGTCAGCGGCGTGCGGAACTCATGCGCCACCGTGGCCACCAGGTCGTTCTTCAGCTCGTCGAAGCGACGCAGCCGCGTCACGTCCTGGAGAATCACCGTGGCGCCCACCACCTCGCCCGTCTCCCCGTACACCGGACTCCCACGCGGCAGGAGCCACCGGTCTCCATCCGCCAGCTCCACCCTCACCGCCTCCTCGTAGCCGCGAGGCTGATACGCGCCCTTGCCACCCAGCACATGGCCGCGCACCCGCTCCAGCACCTCGCGCGCCTCCGGCACCACGCGGCCCAGCACATCCCCGCCGCCCTCCAGCGACAGCTTCAGCACGTCCTCCGCCGAGCGGTTGACGTTGAGCAACACCCCATCCGAGCCGAACACCACCACCGGGTCCGGCAGGCTGTCGATGGCCGCCTGCGAGGCGGACTGCGCCTGGAGCAGTTCGCCCAGGCTGCTCTGGCGATACTGCTGGAGCGCCTCCGCCATCGAGTTGAAGTCCTGCCCGAGCTGCGCGATTTCGTCCGTCCCCTCCACCACCGCGCGCACCGCGTAGTCACCCCGGCCCAGTCGCCGCACTGCTTGCGACAGCACCGACACGGGCCGCAGCGCGCGATGCGTGAGGGACGTGGAGGCGAACAACCCCACACCGAAGGCCGCCAGCACCGCCAGCACCATCAGCGTGTTCACCTGGTCGCTCTGCCGCCGCAGCTCCTCGCTCTTGTGCACCATCGCGTCCTGGTTGAGCGCCAGGATGGATGCCGCCGCCTCCTTCACCTCACGGAAGGCGGGCTCGATGCTCCGGAAGTACACGGCCTTCCGCTCCGCCTCCGAGGACAACGTGAGGAACGCGTCATATGCCGTCTGATATCGCGACCAACCCGCGCGCAGCCTGCGCGTGGCCTCGGCCTCGCCAGGCTCGGTGACGTTGCCTTCTTGAAGGCGCAGCTCCGACTCCAACACCTGACGCTGCGCGGACTGCTGTGCCTCACCCCGCTCCAGTTCCCCCGCGACGATGAACAGGGCGGCGCTGTCCATCCGCTCCAGTTGCTCGGTCATCCGCTGCGTCGCGAGCACGCTGCGGTAGTTGTCCTGGAGGATTCGCTGCCCGGAGCGCCCCAGCCGGGCCAACGTGACGACGGCGACCACTCCCACCAGGGCCAGGGCCAGGGCCAGGGGAGCCTGGGCCAGCAGCAACCTCAGCCTCAGCGTCATGAACGCTTCTCCTCGGGCGCGGGGTCGAAGGCCACGACATGGATGTCGAAGCCCTCGCCTTCGCGCAGCAGCCGCACATCCGCCGCGCGCCCCAAGGCCCGCCGCCACCAGGGCTGATGCGAGCGGCCCACCATGATGTGGCCCACGCCGTGCGAACGCGCGAAGTCGAGAATCGCCTCCACCGGGTCCTTCGAACGCAGTCGCACCACCTCCGCGCCCAGCTCCTTCGCCTTCTCGATGTTCGCCAGCAGGTGCCGCTGCGCCTCCGCGTCGATGAGGTGCGGGGCCTCGCGCGGCGTCTCCACGTACACCACGAACCAGTCCGTGTTCAGTCGCCCCGCCATGCGCGAGCCTCGCCGCAGCAGGGTGGCCGCGCGCGGCGGGTAGCTCGACAGCGCCACCAGCACCCGGCCCCAGGACGCGCCCTTCTGCTGTCCCTCGTCTCCCGCGCGCGACGGCAGCCCGGCGGTGGCGCGGTCCAGGCTCTCCGCCACCTCTCGCAGCGCCAGCTCGCGCAGCGTGGACAGGTTCTCTCCCTTGAAGAAGCTCTCCAGGGCACGTGGCACCTTGTCCTCCGCGTAGATCTTCCCCGCCTTCAGCCGCTCGTGGAGGTCCTCCACCGCCAGGTCCAGGTTCACCACCTGGTCGGCGCCCTTGAGGAAGCTGTCGGGGAGCGTCTCGCGCACGATGACGCCGGTGGTGCGCTCCACCAGGTCATTGAGGCTCTCCAGGTGCTGCACGTTGAAGGCGCCGATGACGTTGATGCCCGCGTCGAGCAGCTCCTGCACGTCCTGGTAGCGCTTGCGGTGTCGACACACCGGCAGGTTGGTGTGGGCCAGCTCATCCACCACCGCGACCTGGGGCCTGCGCGCCAGCACCGCGTCCAGGTCCATCTCCTCCACCGTGACGTCGCGGTAGGTGTGCTCCTTGCGTGGCACCACCTCCAGCCCCTCCACCAGGGCCTCCGTCTCCTTGCGACCGTGGGTCTCCACGAAGCCGAGCACCACGTCCACGCCCCGGCGCTTGAGCGCGTGCGCCTCCTCCAGCATGCGGTACGTCTTCCCCACGCCAGCCGCGAAGCCGATGTAGAGCTTGAGCCGACCGCGCCGGCCCCGCTCCACCAGCTCCAGGAAGTCCTCCGCACGCGAACGTCGCGTCATCGTCACCCTCGGACCTCCACAGCGGAGGCGCGAGCGACAATGCCCGCGCCTCCGCACGAATGCATGGGGAGAATGGACTCCGTCACTCGGGAGTCACCGCGCCCATCGGCTGCGCGGGCTCCGAGGCGAGCCGACCGAACTGCCGGTCCAGCGCCAGGTTCAGCAGCAGCACGTTGACGCGCGGCTCGCCCAGCACGCCGAGCGTCCGTCCCTCGACGTGCGAGTTCACCACCGCGAGTACGCGCTCCGGCGCCACGCCTCGCGCCTTCGCCACGCGCGGCGCCTGCCAGCGCACCGCCTCCGGCGAAAGGTGCGGGTCCAGGCCGGACGCCGACGTGGTGACCAGCTCACCGGGCACAAGCCCTGGCGTGTCCGGGTTCTCCTGGCGCAGGCGCTCGACCTCCGCCGTCACCCGGTCCCTGAGCTTCTGGGACGTCGGCCCCAGGTTGCTGCCCGAGGACGCCGCCGCGTCGTAGCCAGCACCCGCCGCCGACGGGCGCGGCTGGAAGTAGCCGCCTCGGGTGAAGCCCTGACCAATCAGCGCGCTGCCCACCACGCGGCCCTGCTCGTCCTTCACGAGCGAGCCCTGGGCCTGGAAGGGGAACAACAGTTGCGCCACGCCGGTGACGGCGAGCGGATACAGCACCCCCGTGAGCACCAGGGTGACGACACAGGCGCGCAGGGCGGTGACAAGAGTGGAGACCATGATGAGGAGCCCTTTCACTTTCAGGACAGGCCCACGGCCGTGAGCAACACGTCCAGGGCCTTGATGCCGACAAAGGGAACGATGACGCCGCCGACTCCGTAGACGAGCAGGCTGCGCCGCAGCAGGGCCGCCGCGCCCAGCGGGCGGTAACGCACACCGCGCAGCGCCAGGGGAATCAGCGCGATGATGATGAGCGCGTTGAAGATGACCGCCGCCAGAATCGCGCTGTACGGCGACGACAGGCCCATCACGTTGAGCGGAGCAATCTGGGGAAACACCCCCATGAACAGCGCCGGGAGGATGGCGAAGTACTTCGCCACATCGTTGGCGATGGAGAACGTCGTCAGCGTCCCGCGCGTCATCAGGAGCTGCTTGCCCACCTCCACCACCTCCAGCAGCTTGGTGGGGTTGGAGTCGAGGTCCACCATGTTCCCCGCCTCCTTCGCCGCCTGCGTGCCGGTGTTCATCGCCACGCCGACGTCGGCCTGGGCGAGCGCGGGCGCGTCGTTGGTGCCGTCACCCGTCATCGCCACCAGCTTGCCCTTGCCCTGCTCGGTGCGGATGAGCGCCAGCTTCGCCTCGGGCGTCGCCTCCGCGAGGAAGTCATCCACGCCCGCCTCACGAGCAATCGCCGCGGCGGTGCGCGGGTTGTCGCCGGTAATCATCACCGTGCGGATGCCCATGGCCCGGAAGCGGTCGAAGCGCTCCTTGATGCCGCCCTTCACCACGTCCTTCAGGTGGATGATGCCGAGCAGCCGCGAGCCATCCGCCACCGCCAGCGGCGTGCCGCCCGCGTCACCAATGCGGCCCGCCGCCACGGTCAGCTCCGCCGGCACCGCGCCGCCCTGGGCCTGCACGTGCTTGACGATGGCATCCACCGCGCCCTTGCGGATGCTGCGCGGGTGCGGGTCCACCAGGTCACACCCGCTCATGCGCGTCTGCGCGGTGAACGGGACGAACGTCGCGTGGTGCGCCAGCAGCTCGCGCGGACGCATCTTGTACGTGTCCTTCACCAGCGTGACGATGGAGCGCCCCTCGGGCGTCTCGTCCGCCAGGCTCGCCAACTGCGCCGCCTCCGCCAGGTCCTCCATGCGGACACCCGGCATGGGCAGCAGCTCCGTGGCCATGCGGTTGCCCAGCGTAATCGTGCCCGTCTTGTCGAGCAGCAGTGTGTCCACGTCTCCCGCCGCCTCGACGGCGCGGCCACTCATGGCCAGCACGTTCTTGCGCAAGAGCCGGTCCATGCCCGCGATGCCGATGGCGCTCAACAGGCCGCCAATCGTCGTGGGGATGAGGCACACCAGCAGCGCGACGACGGCGGTGCCCGACAGCGGCACACCGGAGTAGAGCGCCAGCGGCACCAGCGACACACACGCCAGCAGGAACACCACCGTCAGGCCCACCAGCAGGATGTGCAGCGCTATCTCGTTCGGCGTCTTCTGCCGGGCCGCGCCCTCCACCAGTCCAATCATCCGGTCCAGGAAGGACTCACCCGGGTTGACGGCGATGCGCACGACAATCCGGTCCGACAACACCTTGGTGCCACCCGTCACCGCCGAGCGGTCTCCACCGGACTCGCGAATCACCGGCGCGGACTCGCCGGTAATCGCGGACTCGTCCACGCTGGCGATGCCCTCCACCACCTCGCCGTCACCTGGGATGAGGTCACCCGCCTCGCAGACGACGAGGTCGCCCTTGCGCAGGTTCGGCGCGGGCACACGCTCCTCGCGCCCGTCCACCAGTCGCCGCGCGGTGGTGTCCTTGCGCATCTTTCGCAGCGCGCCGGCCTGGGCCTTGCCGCGCCCTTCCGCCACGGCCTCCGCGAAGTTCGCGAACAACACGGTGAACCACAGCCACACCGCCACCCAGACGGTGAACCACAAGGGCGCGCCGTCGGTGCGCGGCGAAACGAGGTCCTTCACCACCAGCACCGTGGTGAGCAGGCTGCCCGCCCACACCACGAACATGACGGGGTTGCGCGCCACGTCGCGCGGGTGGAGCTTCTTCAGACTGTCCAGCAGCGCGGGTTTGAGGAGAGACACGTCGAACAGCGACGCGGGTTTCGAGGATGCGGAGCTCATGGCTCAGTAGACCTTTCCGGCCCCGGCGAGGAAGTGCTCGACGATGGGGCTCAGGGAGAGCGCGGGGAAGAAGGTGAGCGCACCGACGATGACCACGATGCTCACCAGCAGGCCGGTGAACAGGGCGCCGTTCGTCGGGAAGGTGCCCGGACCCGCCGGCACCACCTTCTTGCCCACCATGGAGCCGGCGATGGCCAGCGCGGGGACAATCATCAGGAAGCGCCCGCCGAGCATGGCCAGCCCCAGGGAGATGTTCCAGAAGGGCGTGTTCGCGTTGAGGCCCGCGAACGCGCTGCCGTTGTTCGCCGTGGCGCTGGTGAACGCGTAGAGGATTTCCGTCAGGCCGTGCGGTCCCGCGTTGTTCAGCGAGGACACGCCCTGCGGAATCACCGCCGCCACCGCGGACATCCCCAGGATGAACAGCGGGAAGATGAGCACGTAGAGCATCGCGAGCTTCATCTCCTTCGCCTCAATCTTCTTGCCCAGGTACTCGGGCGTGCGGCCCACCATCAGGCCGGCGATGAAGACGGACAGCACCACCATGATGAGGATGCCGTAGAGGCCCGCCCCCACTCCGCCGAAGATGACCTCGCCCAGCTGCATGTTGACCAGCGGCACCAGCCCGCCCAGCGGGTTGAAGCTGTCGTGCATGGAGTTGACCGCGCCGCACGACGCATCCGTGGTGACGGTGGCGAAGAGGGCGGACGCGGTGATGCCGTAGCGCACCTCCTTGCCCTCCAGGTTGCCCACCTGCGCCACCTGCGCGGAGGCCACGGCGGCGTTGGGCTGGGACTCGGCGGCGTAGGCGGCGGTGACGCCCGCGAAGAAGAGGATGGACATGGCCGCGAAGAGGGCCCAGCCCTGCTTCGTGTCCCCCGTCATCTTCCCGTACGTGTACGTGAGGGCGGAGGGTATGGAGAAGATGAGCAGCATCTGCACCAGGTTGGTGAGCGGCGTCGGGTTCTCGAAGGGGTGCGCGCTGTTGGCGTTGAAGAAGCCACCGCCGTTGGTGCCCAGCATCTTGATGACCTCCTGCGAGGCCACCGGACCCATGGCGAGCGTCTGCTTCGCGCCCTCCAGCGTGGTCAGCTCGTGGTACGGCGCGAAGTTCTGCAACATGCCCTGCGAGACGAAGAACAGGGCCACGACGAAGCACAGCGGCAGCAGCACGTAGAGCGTGCCGCGCACCACATCCACCCAGAAGTTGCCCAGCGTCTTCGCGCCCTCGGGTCCCGGGCGGCGCGTGAAGCCGCGCGCCAGCGCCAGCGCCACGCCGAGCCCCGCCGCAGCGGAGACGAAGTTCTGCCACGCCAGCCCCACCATCTGCGTGAGGTAGCTCATGGTGGACTCACCGGCGTACGACTGCCAGTTGGTGTTCGCGACGAAGCTGGCCGCCGTGTTGAACGACAACTCCGGGCCCACCGCGCCCAGGCCTTGCGGGTTGAGCGGCAGCACGTGCTGCGCGCGCTGGAGCCCGTAGAGGATGAGCATGCCGACGACGCTGAAGGCCAGGAGCGCGCCGCAGTACTCCACCCACGTCTGCTCGCGACGCGCGCTGGCGCCCGTCAGGCGCAGCAACACTCGCTCCACGGGGCCGAGCACGCGCGGCAACGGCTGCGTCTGCCCTTCGAAGACACGGAAGAGATAGGTGCCCAGCGGCTTCGTCAGCGCGAGCAGGAGGGCGAAGAACAACACAATCTGCAACCAACCAATGAGGGTCATGGCGAAGTCCCTAGAAGCGCTCGGGACGGAGCAGGGCGTAGACGAGGTAGGCGGTGAGCAGCACGGCGAGCACGGCGCCAGCGGCGTATTCGAAAGTCATCGGGAGGACCTCACAGGCGCTCGCAGCCGTGGGCATAGGCCCACGCGAGCGCGAAGAAACCGACGGTGACGAGGAGGAGGACGACATCCATGGAGGGACTCCAGGTTCAGAACCAGGCGGTGGCTCCGAGGACGATGAGCGTCTCGGAGTCCTTGGGAATGGGGGTGCCTTCGTCGGTGGTGGCGCGGCTTGCGAAGACGTCCGCCGTCGAGCGGTCATGCCGCGCCTCCAGCTTGAGCGTGAGCTGCTCGGCGGGCTTCACCTCCAGGGTGAGCGTGCCCCCCGTCAGCGTCTGCTCCACGCCCGTCATGAGTCCGTCGGCGTCGCGATACGCTTCCACGCGCGCGGCCAACGCCGCGGGCTCGGCGAGCTGGACTCGGGCGTTGAGTCCCGCCGCGTACCAGACCGCGCGGTCCGCGCCGGGAATCCGCTGGGTGCCGGCGTCCACGGTGGCCGCGAGCTTGAACGACTCCGTCACCGCGTACGTCGCCACCGCGTCCGCGAAGAGCCTCAGGCCGTCGCTGCCCTCGGTGCCTTCGTTTCCGATGAAGGTGTTGAAGGACGCCGACAGGCGCTCGCCCGCGTAGGCCACCTGGGTGCCCAGCGCGAGGCCCCGGTTGTTGTCGCCAATGGTCTGCCAGCCATTGAGGAGCTGGAGCTGCACGCTCCACGCGTCATCCAGCGCGTACGTACCCTTGAGGCCCGTCTGGTAGTAGGGCGACAGCTCGCCCATCCACGAGCGCGTGTACGTCCAGTTGAGCTGCGACTGGAAGGACTCCAGACCGATGTGGCTCGGGTAGAGCCCGGCCTCCAACGTCAGCGGACCGGTGGCGAAGGACAGCGAGGCCTGCTGCACGTAGCGCCACAAGTCAGGCCCGGAGGCGACGCCCTCGGGCTCGGCCGCATGGACCACCTCCGCTCCCGTGCCGAAGCCGAGGAGCACCTTGAAGCCCACCGGCGCCGGGGCCACGCTCACGCCGATGGAGGCCAGGTTGATGGCCACTTCGCTGTCGCGCTTCGCGGACGTGCCGGTGCCGGGGATGAAGTTCGCCGCGTTCGCGGGCCGGTTGAAGTTGTGGCCGAAGTACACGTCGACGCCTCCCTCGGGCTTCATGCGGGAGAAGAAGCCAGGGGCCTCCGCTTCGGCCCGGGTATCCGTGGGTCCTTGAAGTGGTGGCGAGGAGGCGTCGGCCTGCTGGAGCAGCAGGGAGAGCAGCAGCGGAGGAGCGTCGAGGGTCCACATGGGCGTGCTCCCTCTTGAGCACCGCCCGTACCAACCCCTTCCCCCGAGGACGCTAGGTGTTCCGAGGGGTTGCGGACATGCCCCGTGGTGCAGGATTGCAACCTGCACGACAGGCCGCCAGGCATCGTGCAGCTTGAGGCTCCGCAGACAGCGACAAGGCCGGGCGCACTGACACCTGGAAGCACCGCGCGTTTCGCCCGAAGCCGGGGAAGGCTTCTCGCATCCCGCGCGATGTACGGCGCGGATGGCTCCACGTGTTCGCGCTGGCTGAGAGTCAGACCTTTCGTGGAGGACGGCACGCCACCGAGGGCTTCACCGTGGATTCACGCCGTGAGCAGACCCTGCTGCTCGTCGCCGCGAACTTCAGGCTCTGAGCGTGCGCGGGAGTTCTCTGCTCACTCCCGGATGACCCGTGCGTAGGCGGCAAGCGCCTCGCGCAGCGGCGCCCCGCCCTGCTCCTCGGCTCCGTCCCGAAATTCAATCCGGAGCCCCTGGGAGCTGAACCTCGCGGCGGCAAGGAGGACGGGCGCGAACTCCCGCGCACGCGGTCCCGTGACGGTGGCCCGGATGGGAACCTCCGCGCCTCGGGTCACCTCGAGCCTCCAGAACCCATCTTCCCCAGAGGCCTTGAAGTACTCCAACTGGGAAGCCAGACGGGAGTGGGCACACCGGATGAAGAGGTCCGTCGAGGCATGGGGGATGGTCAGCCACGTCAGGTGGGGCAGGGCCGTCAGCGCATCGGACAGGCCGCTCTCAAATGAGCTCTTCAACTCCAGCCGCCTCACGGAGCTGTTCGCGGACAGCAAGCTCACCAGCTCGCCTGGAACATTCAGCAGACTCGTTACACGGCGCAACGCGGGGTGCCGGAGCATGCGCCCCCACTGCGCGACGTCATTGCCGTCGCTGTGGTGCTCCGGATTCCAGTTGAGTTCCTCCACCGTGTTCCAACCGGGCTCCGGCTTGGGAAAGGACTTGGGGAAGTGGTCCCCCTTTATCGGGCGGACCGCGACGGGAAAGCCCCGCTCGAAGCGGGTGTAGCCTCGCTCGACGTAGGGGCCCAACGGCGCCTGCCACCGCTCCCGGTTCGCCACGAGCAGTCGAGCGATGCGCTCCTCATCCGGCGCCTTCGCATACTGGAGCATGATGAACTCCCCCAGTGGGTCGCCCTGCTCGAGCAACTGGTCGGCCAACACCTGCCGGGCGGAGTCATCCTCCGGCGCCTCATAGACGCGGGCGAACAGCGCCTCCCGAGTCGCCGCGTCGAGGCGTGCACGCTCCACCCGCTCCTCGATGACCTCCTTCAGCGCGTCACACCGCGCCAGGGTCTCCGCATCGAGCACGGGAGGAACCCAACGAGCGCCCAGCCGGATGACGAGGTCGAACCGCTCGACCTCCTCCCCTTGCGTTGAAGGGAGTCGGGCCTTCAGCTCGCGCAGGGGCTCCACGTCATAGGGCGCCCCCACGTACATGAAGAGGCTGCAAAGCATCTTCAGCTCGCCTGGAGTCTCCGCTCCCGGAAGACGGACGAGGGTGAGCAGGAGCGGAATGATGCGCGGGTCCGCGGGCCACCATCGTCGCAGCCGGTCGAGGTCCGTGGAGAACGCACAGCGCGAAAGACTCGCCGCGCGTTCCCGCAGCCATCCCAGCGCCCGGGGAAGGTCCGTGGGATGCCGGCGGACCTCCTCGAGGACCCAGCGGACAGGCACCTCGAAGAAGGGAAGCCCCGTGGCGAGGTGGTCCGAGAGCCGCTGGATGAGCGCGATGACGGGCTCGGCTCGGCACTCCTTCCACGCCTCCAACAGGAGCGTGAGGGCCGCATCGTCCTCCCGCCGAGCGAGCGCCTCCTCCGTGCGTCCCAGCAACTCCGTCAGCAGGTGGCTCACCCGGACAGGATAGCCGAGGCCACCGCAACCCAGCGTCGATTCGGGCTCAATCCATACTTAAGTATCTGCTTGACCATCTAGCGACCCTCGCCAATACTCAAGCTCATGCTTAACCATGGCGCCGTCGACCGCATCTTCCATGCCCTGGGCGATTCCAATCGGCGCGCCATCGTCGAGCGGCTGAGTCGGGGAACCATGTCGGTCAGCGACCTGGCGAAGCCGCTCGACATCACGCTCGCCGCCGTCGTGCAGCACCTCCAGGTGCTCGAGGAGAGCGGGCTGGTGCGTACCGAGAAAATCGGACGCGTCCGCTCGTGTCAGCTCGAGCCTGGCGGACTGCGCGTGGCCGAGGACTGGCTGTCGAACCGACGCGGACTCTGGGAGCGCCGCTTCGACCGACTCGGCGAGCTGCTCGATGGGCCCGAGCGCCCGAACCCCACCCCTCGAAAGAAGACCAAGACATGAAGACCCCTCCCGTCGTGCATGGCTCGTTCACCATCGAGCGCACCTACAAGGCTTCACCCGCTCGCGTCTTCGCCGCATGGTCGGACGTGGAGACGAAGGCTCAGTGGTTCATCGGTCCGCCGGACCGCTGGACTCTCGTGAAGCGCGAGCTGGATTTCCGCGTGGGCGGCCAGGAGCTGCTGCACGGGCAGTTCGGCGGCAAGCACTCCACTGTCTTCACCGCGCGCTATCACGACATCATCCCGAACGAGCGGATGGTCTACGCCTACGACATGAGCGTGGGCGACAAGCACCTCTCCGTGTCCCTGGCCACGGTGGAGCTCCACGCCACGAAGACCGGGGGGACGCGGATGGTCTTCACCGAGCAGGCCGCGTTCCTCGACGGGGAAGACGGCACCCGCTCTCGCGAGGAGGGCACGGCGGCGCACTTCGACCGGCTGGCGCTCATCCTGGAGTCCTCGCGCGACATCATCTCGTCCCGGCTCATCGATGCGCCCCGTGAGCAGGTCTATGCGGCGTTCAGCGACCCGGAGCAGCTGACGCTGTGGTGGGGGCCGCAAGGCTCGACGAACACGTTCGAGCAGTTCGAGCTGCGCCCCGGCGGCAAGTGGCGCTTCACGATGCAGAGCGCGGAGGGAGCGCGCTACGCGATGGACAAGGAGTTCATCGAGGTGGTGCCGGCCGAGCGCATCGTCATCCAGCACCACCAGCAGACGCATCACTTCGAGATGCGGATGGACTTCGCGGACGAAGGGGCGCGGACGCGGCTCACCTGGCGCATGCGGTTCGAGTCGAAGGACGAGGTCGAGAAGGTACGCGGGTTCGTGGAGGCCGCGAACGAGCAGAACTTCGACCGGCTCGCGGCCCACCTCGCCTCGCGGGTCAGAGCCGCGCGGCCATGATTCGGGCCCACAGCTCCTCGTCGAAGTCGGACAGCGTCTCCGCCGAGCGAGTCCCCGCCTGAGCACCCAGCCGCGTCACCACGAGGCCCAGTGAGCGGCTGACGTAGACCTTCTGGTCGTCCTTGCCCAGTCCGGCGAAGACGTCCTGTGGCGCGCTGGGGATGAGCGGGCCGTCGATGCGCGCGCTCAGCGGCGGTATCAGGGTGAAGGCCTTGCCATTGAGCCAGAACAGGTGGCCATAGGCGGGGTTGAGCGTCTGCGAGGAATTGGTCGCGGTGTTGAGGTACGCCGAGGAGACGACCCGGGTTCCCGCCCACGCACCGTCCGCGAGCAGCAGCAGTCCGAAGCGCGCCAGGTCTCGCGCGCTCATCGTCAGGCCCCACAGGGGCAGGCCCTTGCTGTCGACATCGGAGCGCTGCTCCCACTGGCTGCGCGTCGCGCCCAGCGTGTTGAACAACCAGGCGTGGGAGAGCGCGTCGATGCCCAGGCCCGTGCGCCGCTCCAGAATCATGCGCAGCCGGTGATAGGCGTCGTTGTTGTACAGCCATGTCGTTCCGGGGGCCGCCTGAAGTCCGAGGGACGTGTTCAGGCCGCTCGTCATGGTCAGCAGGTGGCGCACGGTGATGCGGGCCTCGGCCAGCGCGCCCGTGTTGGACCAGCCGGCGCCGAGAATGGGAGTGACGCGCTCGTCGAGCGAGAGCAGTTGCTTGTCCACCGCGATGCCGACGAGCACGGAGACGACGCTCTTCTGCGCGGAGGCGATGTCGCGCATGAAGTTCGAGTTCGCCAGCCAGTAGCGCTCGGCGAGCAGCTTCCCGTCCTGGAGGATGACGATGGCCCGGGTGTCGCGGGAGCCCGCGAAGTCGAGCGCGGCGTTGAGCTTCGCCACGTCCCAGCCCGCGCTGGCTGGACTCACCGTGGGCCAGCTCGCGTCATCCGTGGGGAAGACGAGGGGGGCGATCAGACCGTGCGGGACGTCCCGGGGGGACGCCACGGTGGCTTCAGGTTGAGAGGTGGGCGTCTCGGTGGCCCCTTCTTCTGGAGCAGGAGGAGCACAGGCGAGGACGACACAGACGAGAGCGAGGAACAGGGCGCGCAGGGGCATGGGAGTAGCAACACGCGTCCACTCCGGAAGTTGCGGAAGGTGGCGGGGATGCGGCGAACGTGGGTTTATTTCGGCATGTCCTCGCCCTCCCCCGCCGAGTCCTACCTGCTGGACTTCCATCGTCGCCTCGCCGGGGTGACTTCGCGTGAGTTCGGAGGTGCTCCGGTGCTGCGCGACGGTGAGATGTTCCCGTCCACCTATGCGCTCCTGGAGGCGGCGGTGCCGAAGGAGGACGGGCCCCGGGTGGTGCTCGACCTGGCATGTGGTGATGGGTATCTGCTGGAGCTGCTCGCGCGGAGGAACCAGCCCGGGCTCGCGCTGGTGGGGCTCGACATGAGTGAGCACGAACTCGCGGTGGCGCGGGCGCGGCTGAACGGCGCGGCGACGTTGCATCTGGGGCGAGCGCAGTCACTGCCGCTCGCGGAGGCGAGTGTCGACGTGGTGCTGAGCCACCTGGCGCTGATGTTGATGGACGACGTAGAGACGGTGCTCTCGGAGATGCAGCGGGTGCTGAAGCCGACGGGGCGGGTGTCCGTCGTCGTCGGCGGCGAACTGGTGCGAGGCGAAGCGTTCGAGGTGTATCTGGGGTTGCTCAAGCCCCTGCTGGCCGCGGAGGAGCGGGTCCCCATGCCGCTGGGGGATGCGCGAGTGCGCTCCGTGGAAGGACTGACGGGGCTGTTCGGCGGCTTCACGCACGTGGACATCCGCCGGCTCGAGGTCCAGGGCGATGCGACTCCGGAGCACGCGTGGGAGTCGCTCAGCACGACCTATGACGCGGACCGGCTCTCCACGGCGGCGCGAGCCTCGCTCAAGCACGCCTTTGTCCAGGCCGTGGAGCCCTTGCGTCGCACCGACGGCACCATCCCCATGCGGTGGGGCATGCGGCAGGTGACGGCCACGGGGCGGCGTCGCACGGAGTGAGCCGCGCGCAGATGCCGCGTTCACGACATGGCTTCACCGGACGGTGTGGGCTTGCATCCCGCTCGCGCCGTCGCCCGTGGCCGTGAGCGTCAGCGCTCCTGCCTGTGTCGCCCGGAAGTAGAACGTCGCCTCCTGCTGCGGCCCCTCCAGCGCCAGTGCCCAGCCCGTTCCCGAAGTGGCCAGTGCCTGGGTGCAAGTCGCGTCGGAGTAGAGCACCGCTCCCGGCGCCGCCGTGCCCGCCACCTCCAGCACCAGTGACGGCGCCGTCAGCGCGGACAGGTTCCCCAGCGTGTCCTGACTCTGAACCACCAACTCCTCCGAGCACTGCCCCACTCCTGTCTCCCGGTCAGGTGTGAGGAAATCCAGGCGAGACGCCGTCCCTGCCACCACGTCCACGTCGAACGTCACCTCGGGCTCGGTCTCGCGCGCGTACCCCGGCCCGCTGACGTGGTTCTGGCTGATGAGGTTGGCACCTCCCAGGTCGGAGATGCCCGCCTGATAGGGATAGCCGTTCGTCACCACCGGCCCATCATGCGTCACCGTGTTCCGCGTCACCCGGAGCCGCGTCGACACAGACAAGGGTCCACCGTCCTCCTCCGCCTGGGACAGGTTGATACCGACGTCGTTGTCCACCAGCGTGTTCTCGAAGATGACGACGTCCTCACACAGCGCCATGTCGTAGTAGGCCCCGCCCGCGACGAGGATGCCCGAGCCCGTCGTCTCTCCTCCCGAGTACGCATTCCCCGTCACCCGGTTCC
>NZ_VIFM01000210.1 GCF_006636215.1 Myxococcus llanfairpwllgwyngyllgogerychwyrndrobwllllantysiliogogogochensis
GAGATGAGGGGGGGCGAGCTGCTGGTGAGCACCATTCCGGACCCGATGGTGCAGGCGTGCGTCGTGGATTCACTCCTGGACATCGGGTTCCCCACCCCTTCCCGGGGTGGAAAAGCGACGGTGGTGTATCCCTTCGAATTCCGCGTACCCATGGAGGCTGGCCCGTGAGCCCCGGTTTTGCGTATGGTCCCGAGGCCCTCACGCCCCTCAATGCCCGTCTCCGTCGAACAGCTTGGCCCCCAGGACGCGGACGCCCTGCGGGCGCTGCTTTCGAAGGACCCGGTCCACAACCTCTACCTGCTGGGGTTGCTGGAGGAGTTCGGCATCGCCGCGCGAGGCCGCATCCCCTTCGCCTTCTACGGCCGCTTCGACAACCAGGCGCTCACCGCCGCGGTCTTCGTGGGGGGTGAAGGGGGCCTCGTCATCCCCAGCGCCAGCGACGCGGGCGCCACCAGCGTCATCGCGGACGCGTTGGCCTCCTCGCTGCGCCTGAGGGCCACCGTGGGCGACAAGTCCGCCGTGGACGCGCTGTTGCGCAGCCTGTCCCCCGGCAAGCCGAGGCTGTCTCGCACCCAGCGGTTGTTCTCCGTGTCCGCGGATGACCTGGGGCCCTTCACCAATCCCCTCTTGAGGCTGGCCCGCGAAGAGGACCTGCCCCGCCTGCTCCCCCTCGCGCAGGGCTACGTGCGCGAGGCGCTGGAGAGAGACCCGCTGTCGGAGGACCCGAGCGGCTACGAGGCGCGCGTCGAGCAGCGCGTGCGCCAGCGCCGCACGTACGTGCTGGAGGAGAACAACGCGCTGGTGCTCAAGGTCGACATCGGCAGCCGCTCCCAGTACGGCGCGGAGCTGGAGGGCCTGTACACCGTGCCCGCCGAGCGAAAGAAGGGCCACGCGACGCTGTGCCTGGGACAGATTTCCCGGCACCTGCTGTCCTCGCTGCCCCGGCTGACGATGCGAATCGACGAGCGCGACGAGAGCACCGCGCGCATCGCCCGCAAGGTCGGCTACCTGGCCGGCCGCACGTGGCGCCTGGTGCTGGTGGAGTAGCTCGCGGCCCCAGCTCTGGATGCGGTACGGTCCGCGCCCTCCATGAGCCGTCCCACGCCTTCCCGCCGTCCCCTCTCTGGAGAGGGCCCCGTCATCCTCCACCGCGCCACGGACCCCCGCTGGCTGCCGCTGGCGCTCGAGCACTTCGACGCGGTGCTGGTGGACCACGCCCACTGCGAGAAGAAGGCCGCGGCCAACGCCCTCTCCATGCTCCAGGCGTACCCGGACCTGCCGGGCCTGCCGGCGCAGATGGCTCGGCTGGCGCGCGAGGAGAGCGCGCACCTGGCCCGCGTGCTGGACCTGATGGAAGCGCGGGGGCTGACGCTCACCAAGGACGCGGGAGACCCCTACGCCCAGGGCCTCCAGAAGCTGGTGCGCACGCCCGCCCTGGAGCGCAGGTTGGACAGGCTGCTCGTCGCCGCCGTCATCGAGGCGCGCTCCTGCGAGCGGCTGTCACTGCTCGCCGAAGGACTCACGGACCCGGCGCTCGCCCGCTTCTACGGGGAGCTGGCCCAGTCCGAGGACGGGCACCAGTCGCTCTTCTTCCGTCTGGCTGTCACCGCCAACGGAGGCGACGAGGCCGCCGTGCGCGAGCGACTGGAGTGGATGCTCGGCCACGAAGCGCGCGTGCTGGACGAGGTCGGCCTTCGCGCCGCCATCCACTGACGCCTTCGCGGCCTTCCCCTCGAACGGCCACACCCACGGCACCGCCACCGTCAGCACGCAGAGCAAGAGCGCGGTGAGCGGCGTGCCCAGCCGGAAGAAGTCCGTGAAGCGGTAGTGCCCCGGCCCGTAGACGAGCACGCAGCTGGGCTCCAGCGGGGTGATGAACGAGCAACTGGCCGCCAGCGTCACGCCCATGGCGAAGGGGCGCACGTCCACGCCCAGTTCGGTGGCCGCGTTGAGGGCCACTGGCAGCACCACCAGCGCCGCGGCCTGGTTGGACATGGGCGCGGACAGGAGGATGGTGAGCAGCATCAGCGCCACCAGCACCGTGCGGGGCCCGCCGAAGTCGCCCAGCTCCGCCACGTGCCGCCCCAGGTACTTCCCCGCGCCGCTCACCTCCATGGCGAGCCCCAGCGCCATCATCGACCCGATGAGCAACACCACGCGCCAGTCCACGCGGAAGGCGTTGCGCGCGTCCACGCAGCGGGTGGCAATCATCGCCAGCATGCCCGTGAGCCCCGCCACCGACAGCGGGACGATATCCAGCGAGCCCGCGGCCAGCGCGCTCAGGAAGAGCACCACCGCGAGCAGCGCCTTGCCATAGCGCGGCGGTTGGTAGTCATGGCCCCCAAGCACCACCAACTGGCCGCCCTCCGCCAGCTCCGACACCTTCTGCCGGGGCCCGCGCAGGAGCAGCACGTCCCCCACCGCCAGGGGCAGCAGCGACATGCGCCGCTCGCCGAAGATGCGGCCCAGCAGTTGGAGCTTGGTGACGCGCTGGATGCTCGGGTGACGGTGCAGCGCCAGCGCCACCAGCCCGTAGCGCTCCACGAAGAGCGACTCCCTCAAGCTCCGGCCCACCAGCGCGCTGCCCGGCGGCACCGTGGCCTCCACCAGCGCGGTGTCCTTGTCGAGCTGGTCCTCATCCGCCAGCCGCAGGTCCGGGCGGATTTCGATGCCCCGCAGGTCCTTCACCCGGAGGATGTCCTCGCGACTGCCCTCCACCAGCAGCCGCTCGTCGCCGCGCAACAACTGCGTGGGCTCGGCCGACGCCGCGCGCCCGTCCCGGACGATGCCGATGACGCGCAGCCCCAGGCCCTCGGTGATTTCCGCCAGCGGCTTGTCGATGTAGCGCGAGCCCTCCGGCAACACCGCCTCCGTGAGGTAGTCGCGCAGCACCCATTCCTCCTCGCCGGCCTTGCCCTCGCGCGAGGGCAACAGCAGGGGCCCCAGCACCACCACGACGAGGATGCCGATGACGGCCACCGGCAGGCCCACCGGCGCCAGCTCCGCCACGCCGATGCCGCGCATCCCCATGCGCTCCAACGCCGCGGACATCACGAGGTTGGTGGACGTGCCGTAGAGGAACACCATGCCGCCCAGCATCGACGCGTACGCCAGCGGCAGCAGCACCTTGCTCTTGGGCACCTTGGCCCGGTTCGCCGCGCCAATGGCCACCGGCAGGAACGCCGCCGTCGTCACCGTGTTGGAGATGATGGAGGAGAACACCGCCACCACCGTCATCATCGCCATGACGAAGGTCTGGTGGCCGAAGCGCGCGAAGAAGGCCAGCCGCTGCCCGACGAGCTGCACCACGCCCGTGGAGGCGAGCCCCTGCGTCATCGCCAGCAGGGTGAAGATGAAGATGACCGTGTCGTTGCTGAAACCCTCGAACGCCTGCGCGGGTGTCAGCACTCCCGTCAGCGCCAACAAGCACACCACCACCAGCGAGCTGACCTCGATGGGAATGGTGTCGATGGAGAACAGCACCAGCGCGACGACGACGATGCCCAGGACGATGGCGATGGTCATAAAACCCGGAGGGGCCCCAACCTGTACCCTCCGGGTGCGGACGGTGAGTCCCTGCCGCACCGCGCCGTCAACTACTAGATGCCCGGCCGCTGATAAGTGGAATTAGTAGAGCCCCGCCTGGGGGGGCGGTTGACTGCCGGACGCCAGTTGCTTTTGGGCGCCCCTTCCAGAAGTTTTGACCTTTCTCCCGCTGGTAGGGTGCTCGCCCTTTTTCACCAGGATAGGGAGCCCCTCTCTTGAGACAACACAAGGAAACTTCCATGGCTTCAACGCAAGTGGCGGCGGCGGCCTCTGTGGCCCCCACGAAGAACCCCACGCTGCTGGCCTGGGTGGCCGAGATGGCCAAGATGACCCAGCCGGACAGCATCGTCTGGTGCGACGGCTCCGAGGCCGAGAAGAAGCGCTTCACGGAGCAGGCGGTGCAGGAGGGCATCCTCATCCCGCTGAACCAGGAGAAGCGGCCGGGCTGCTATCTGCACCGCTCCAACCCGAACGACGTGGCGCGCGTGGAGCACCTCACGTTCATCTGTACGCCCAACAAGACGGACGCGGGCCCCACCAACAACTGGATGGAGCCGGAAGAGGCGTACACGAAGCTGGAGCAGCACTTCGCCGGCAGCATGAAGGGCCGCACCATGTACGTGGTGCCCTACGCCATGGGCCCCATCGGCAGCCCCTTCACGAAGATCGGCGTGGAGCTGACCGACAGCGTCTACGTGGTGCTGAACATGCGCATCATGGCGCGCATGGGTAAGCAGGCCCTGGACATGCTGGGCGACAGCGACGACTTCAACCGCGGCCTGCACAGCACCGGCGACGTGAATCCGGACCGCCGCTACATCTGTCACTTCCCCCAGGACAACACCATCTGGAGCTTCGGCTCGGGCTATGGCGGCAACGTGCTGCTGGGCAAGAAATGCCTCGCCCTGCGCATCGGCAGCTACCTGGGCCGCGAGGAGGGGTGGCTGGCCGAGCACATGCTCATCCTCGGCGTGACGAGCCCCAAGGGTGAGACGACCTACGTGGCCGCCGCCTTCCCGTCCGCGTGTGGCAAGACGAACTTCGCGATGATGATTCCGCCCGCCGAGTACAAGGGCTGGAAGGTGGAGACGGTCGGCGACGACATCGCCTGGATGCGCCCGGGCCCGGATGGCCGCCTGTACGCCATCAACCCGGAGGCCGGCTATTTCGGCGTCGTCCCCGGCACCAACTACAAGACGAACCCCAACGCCATGGAGACCATCTCCAAGGACACCCTCTTCACGAACGTGGCCCTGACGGCCGACGGCGACGTGTGGTGGGAGGGCAAGGACGGCGAAGTCCCGGAGGAGCTCACCGACTGGCAGGGTCGCCCCTGGAAGAAGGGCAGCCCGGAGAAGGCGGCGCACCCCAACAGCCGCTTCACCGCGCCCATGTCCAACAACCCGGCGCTGAGCCCCAAGGCCAATGACCCGACGGGCGTGCCCATCTCCGCCCTCATCTTCGGCGGCCGTCGCTCCACCACGGTGCCGCTGGTCATCCAGGCCTTCAACTGGACGCACGGCGTGTTCCTGGGCGCGACGATGGGCAGCGAGACGACGGCCGCGGCCACCGGCAAGGTGGGCGTGGTGCGCCGCGACCCCATGGCCATGCTGCCCTTCTGCGGCTACCACATGGGCGACTACCTCCAGCACTGGCTGGACATGCAGAAGACCATTCCCCAGCTGCCGAAGATCTTCCAGGTCAACTGGTTCCGGCAGGACAAGAACGGCAAGTTCCTGTGGCCGGGCTTCGGCGACAACATGCGCGTGCTGGAGTGGGTGGTGAACCGCGTGCATGGCCGCGTCCCCACGAAGGAGACGCTCCTGGGCTGGGTGCCGCGCGCCGACGAGGGCCTCAACCTCAAGGGCCTGGACGTCCCCGCGGACGTCATCGCGGAGGCCACCTCCATCAAGGAGGACGAGTGGAAGACCGAGCTGAAGAGCCAGGAGGTCTTCTTCGAGCAGCTGGGCACCAAGGCCCCGGAGGCGCTGACGCTCCAGCGCAAGCTGCTGATTTCGCGGCTGGAGAACTAGTCGCCCGCCTGTAGCGTCCTGAATCACCCGTCGGGGCCGCTTCCTGACCCATTCACTGGGTGGGAGCGGCCCCGACTCGTTTCACGAAGAGTGAGGTCGCCCTCTTCGACCGAAGGCCGGCTTAGCGATAGGCTTGTGTCCATCATGAGACTGGTCTTCGTTTTGTCGGCGGCCCTTGTGCTGTCGCCCCCGGTGGCGCTCGCCCAGCGCGGCGCCAAGAATCCAGCGGCCCTCATCAAGGACGGCGAGCGGCTCTACCAGGCAGGCAAGTACGCCGAAGCGGCGGACGTGCTGAAGAAGGCCCACGAGGCCCAGCCCAACCCGCGCCTCATCTTCAACATCGCCGTGTCGTTGGAGAACGCGGGCGAGCTGAAGGAGGCCCTCTCCTGGTACCAGCAGTACGTCGGCAACACCGAGGGCACGGACCCGGCGCTGCTCAAGCGCAGCGCGCGCAGCATCGACAAGCTGCGGCTGCTGCTCGACAAGGAGAACCAGGCCCAGGCGTCCGCGGACGCCGAGCGCCAGAAGCTCCAGGAGGAGGCCGAGGCGGCCCGGCGCCGCGCGGACGAGGAGCAGCTGGCGACGAAGCGCGCGGAGGAGGAGAACGAGCGGCAGCGGCAGGCCGAGTTCGCGCGCGCGATGAAGTCCTACCAGCGGCAGAAAATCGCGGCGTTCGCCATTGGCGGCGTGGCCGTTGTGGGCGTGGGCGCCGGCGTGCTCTTCGGCATGCAGGCCTCCGACGAGCGGGAGAAGTTCGACGCGGCGCGCACGGAAGGCACCAAGCAGAGCTTCGCGGACAGCACCAAGAGCAAGGCGCTGCTCGCGGACATCGGCTTCGGCGTGGGCCTGGCCGGCGCCATCACCGCCATCATCCTGTATCCGAAAGACGGCCCCCCCGTGGAGGGCGAGGTCCGGCTGACGCTGGCGCCTCGCGGTACCGGCGCGGGCCTGGAGGTCAGCTTCTGATGAAGACCCTGGGACTCATGACGTGCTGCGCGGCGCTGCTGGCCGGCTGCAGCTTCACCACCGCGAGCGGCCTCACCGAGTGTGAGTCGAGCGCGGACTGCGACACCAATCAGGTCTGCTCGGCGTCCGGCTTCTGCCTGCCCCAGCCGGAGGGCTGCGGCGAGGTGGTGGGCACCACCACCGGACGGCCCATCCTCCTGGGCGCGGCGCTGCCCCTGACGAACTCGGGCGGCCCGGACGAGTCCGAGGTCCAGGCGCTCAACGCCATCAAGCTGGCGCTCGAGGAAATCAACCAGCGCGAGGGCATTGGCGGCCGGTTCTTCAACCTCCTCATCTGCGACACCCGCTCCGACCCGGCGCGGGCCAAGACGCAGGCGGAGTGGCTGGTGACGGAGAAGGGCGTGCCGGCCATCTTCACCTCCGGCAGCGCGCAGACCATCGCCGTCAGCAGCGTCGCCATCGCCAACAACGTGTTGTTGATGACGCACACCTCCACCAGCGCGGACATCGCCAACCTGAGCGACAAGACGGCGGCGTCCGGCGACGTGGGCCTCGTGTGGCGCACGGCCCCCTCGGACCTGCTCCAGGGCCGCATCATCGCCGACCTGGTGCGCAACGCCCGGCCGTTGGCCGACAGCAGCCGGCCCTTCGCCACGGTGAGCACCGTGAGCCTGGTCTACGTGGACGACGCCTACGGCCAGGGCCTGTTCGACACGATTCTCACCCGGTTGGGCACCGACCGGGTGCCGTCCTCCGCGCCGTACCAGCGCAACGGGGACGTGAGCGCCGCGGTAACCCGCATCGTCGACGGCAAGCCCGACGTGGCGGTGATGGCGGGCTTCTCCGAGGACAACGCCAAGATCATCAGCCAGGCCGTCACGCGGGGCCGCACGGGGCAGATGTACTTCTTCACCGATGCCAGCAAGGACTCGGGCCTCTTCACGGCCCTGGGCGCGGCGCGCACCCAGATTGAAGGCGCCTACGGCACCTCCCCCGCGCAGGCCCGCCTGGGCGACACCGTGTACAACACCTTCAAGGAGCGCTTCCGCTCGGCCAACAACAACACCGACCCGGGCCAGTTCTCCTTCACCGCGCACGCGTACGACGCCATGTACCTGGTGGCGCTGGGCGCGGCCTACGCCGCGGGGGCGGACGTCAACAACCCGCAGCCCATCACCGGCGACCGCATCGCCGTGGGCCTGTCGAAGCTGACGCCGCCCTCGGGCACGCAGGCCACCACCTACCCCCTGGGCTTCAGCCGCTTCACCGACGCGCGCAACGAGGTCAGCACCGGCAAGGTCATCAACGTGCAGGGCGCCAGCGGCGCGCTGGACTTCGACGCCACCGGCGAAGCCCCGTCCGAGTACGAGCTGTTCCGCGTGGAAGGCGGAGCGTTCAAGACGGTGGAGCTCATCACCCCGCCGCAGACCTGAGCCGCGCGCGCTCTACTCCGCCGCCCCCAGCACCCGCGTGAGCGGGCCCAGGGCGGCGGAGAACACCTCGGGCGGCGGCAGCAGGGACAGCACCAGGAATGCCCCCGAGTCGAAGTCGTAGAAGTAGCCGGGCTGCGCGAGCACGCCCGCGTCCAGGAGCGCGAGGCACGTCGCCTCGTCTCCGGGCTCCCTCGGAATCCGCACCACCGCGCTCCACCCTCCGTGCGCGGGCACCACGTCCCACGGAGCACCGGGGGGACGCGCGGCGACGAGGCGACGGCGGTGGCCCCTCACCCGCTCCAGCAGCGCCTCCTGGAAGACAGGCGCGTGGGCGAGCAGCGCGGGCAGGGCCAGTTGCACCGGGGTGCCCACGGACAGGTACGTGTCCGCCACCCACTCCAGGCGCGCCAGGGCCTCGTCACGCGCGGCGGGAGGGCCGCCCACGTGTGTCCACCCCAGCTTCAGGCCGGGCAGGCCGCAGACCTTGGAGAGGCCGGAGAGGCTGAAGGTGAGCATGGGCAATTCGCGCCCCGCCACGCTGGCCACGCGGTGCGGCTCCACGCCCCAGCCGTAATCGGAGAACACCTCGTCGCAGAGGAGGGCCAGGCCGTGGCGCGCGCAGACGTCCGCCAGCGCGGCCAGCTCCCCCTCGTGCAGGAAGTGGCCGGTGGGGTTGCCGGGATTGACGACGAGCACGGCGCGGGTGCGCGGGCCGAGCGCGGCCTCCACCGCGCCCGCGTCCAGGCCGAAGCCATGCGCGAGCGGCAGGCGGTACGGACGCGTGCCCACGCCCTCCAGCCGGGCCAGGTGCTCGAAGAGGGGGTAGCAGGGGGCCGGGACGAGCACGTCGTCACCGGGCTCGCACAGCAGCTTGAAGAGCCAGCTGTACGACTCACTGGTGCTGGCGGACAGCACCAGGTGCCCAGGGGAGATGACGGGCCCCCGGGAGGAGAGGTGGGCGGCCACCGCCTCGCGAGCCGAGGGGAGGCCGAGCGCTTCCGGCGCGTAGTCCAGCGCGCCGGGAGGGTGGAGCAGTCCGGCGTCAGGCGCCGGGAGCCCCACGCGGGTGGGATTGGAGACGGTGAGGTCCAGCGGAGGGAGGCCGCGGTGTCGAGCGAGCGCCTCCGCCAGGGGATTGGGGGTGCGGGAGAAGTCGGTGCGGAAGGAGAAGCGGCTCACAGCCCCGTCTGGAGCATGGCGTTGGCGACGCGGCGGATGAGCTCGCGGCGCACTTCCTTCCTGCAATGTTCAATGGCCTTGTCATGAGGCCTGGGAAGCTCCGGGTCCCTGGCTCGCAGGGCGGTGCGGAGGACGAGCTCTACCTTCGTAGGCTCGATGTGGAACAGCCGGGCCCCGTCCTTCTGGAGGAAGTAGGACAACCCTCTCTGGTCGAGGAGCTTGTGGAAGAAGCGTCGGACGTCCGCGAGGAACGTGAGGTCGATGATGTCCGCCATTCGTGAAGGCGTTCTCGCGCGGAAAAAACGGCGCGTCCATTTCACGGCCGCGTCACCCGAAAACTTGCGCGACCTGTAGCACTCGCGTGGAAGGCGGAACGCGCGGGAGGCCGAATTCTCGGCCTCCGCGCTCACGGCACCAGAGGGCGCAGGGCGCGGCGGAACGCGGAGTGCCGGCGCCGGGCGTCGGCCTCGAACGGCACCGGGCCGAGCACGGGAACGCCATGCCGCGCCTCCAGCAGCGCGCGGTTGTCGCGCTCGGAAGTGTCCCGTTCCTGGGAAGAGCGCGACAGCAGCACGGCGCGCACCGGGATGCGGCGGGCCGCGAGCGCCTGGAGCGACAGCGCGGTGTGGTTGAGCGTCCCCAGCCCCGCGCGCGCCACCAGCAACACGGGCAGGCGCAGCGTCTGGATGAGGTCGATGACGTCGTGGCGGGAGTCCAGGGGGACGAAGAGGCCGCCAGCCCCCTCCACCACCGCCGGCCCGTGCTTCAAGCGCGCCCAGGCGGACAGGGTGACGTCCCAGTCCGGCTCCCGGCCCAGACGAGCGGCGGCCACGCCCGGCGCCACGGGGGCGCGGAAGCGGTGCGGACAGAGGACGTCCAGGGGCAGCGTGCTCCTGGCGGCCTCGCGCAGGGACAGCGCATCCGCCGGAGCCCGAAGGGAGGCGCACCCGCTCTCGTAGGGCTTGAAGCCCTCGGGGGCGAGGCCCGCGTCGACCAGCAGGGACAGCAGGGCCCGCGACGTCTGCGTCTTGCCGACGCCCGTGTCGGTACCCGTGACGAAAATCTGGAACGGCTTGGACATGACGTGCTCACCAGGTCATGGGAAGAAGGATGCGCGGGCCCATCCATCGGCGCCGCGACCTCGGGGTGTCGCGAGAACGAGCCGCGCCGAGGGCCGAGCCCTTCGCCGGGGCAACTTCCGTGAGAGGCGTGGGAGTCGAGCGTGCATCACAGGCCCGTGAGGGCCTACTCCTCGCCACGCTGGTGCACTCCCACGCCGCGCAGGGACTCCAGCGCCAGGTCCACGTGGCCCAGCGTGTGCGCCGCCGACAGGCAGAAGCGCAGCCGGCTCGTGCCCTCCGGAACCGTGGGCGGGCGGATGGCCTTCACCAGCACCCCCGCCTCGCGCAGCTTCCTCGCCGCCTCCAGCGCGCGCTCGGGCCCGCCGAGCACCACCGGGAACACCGCGCTGCGAGGCTCCGCGCGCAGGCCCATGGAACGCAGCCCGTCCGAGAAGCGCCGGATGTTGCGCCACAGCCGCTCGCGCAGCGCCGGGTCCTTCTCCACGGCCTCCACCGCCGCCTCCGCCGCCGCGCACATCGCCGCCGGCAGCGCGGTGGAATAGATGAACGGCCGCGCCCGGCTGATGAGCAGGTCCGCCACCACGCGCGACGTGGCCACGTACGCGCCCTGCCCTCCCAGCGCCTTGCTCAGCGTGCCCATGCGCAGGTCGACCTGGTCCTCCAGGCCCAGCTCCTCGCACAGCCCCGCGCCTCGCGCCCCCAGGACGCCCGTGGCGTGCGCCTCGTCCACCATCAGCGCGGCCCCGTGCGCCCGGCACGCGGCGACAATCTCGCGCAGCGGCGCCACGTCCCCGTCCATGGAGAACACCGTGTCCGTGACGACGAGCTTGCGCCGCGCGGGCGTTTCTTCCAGCGCCTTCGTCAGCGCCTCCACGTCCGCGTGCGGAAAGACGACGACGCGGGCGCGCGACAGCCGGCAGCCATCCACCAGCGAGGCGTGGTTGAGCGCGTCGGAGAACACCGCGTCCCCCGGCCCCACCAGCACGGGCAGGATGCCGGTGTTGGCCGCATAGCCGCTGTTGAAGAGCAGCACGGCCTCGGCCCGCTCGAAGGCCGCCAGCCGCGCCTCCAGCCGGTGATGCACGGCGGTGTCACCCACCACCAGCCGGCTGGCACCCGTGCCCAGCCCGTACCGCTCCACCGCGGCGATGGCGGCGGCCCGCACCGAGGCGGAGGCCGCCAGGCCCAGGTAGTCGTTCGACGAGAAGTTGACGAGCGTCTCGCCGCCGACCCGCACCACCGGGCCCTGCGGCGAATCCAGCGGCTCCAGGTAGCGGCGCAGGCCACGAGCCTGGAGCGACGCCAGTTCCTCCCGCGCCCAACCGGACGCCGGCGCCGACGAGGCCCCGACGCCCTCCTGCTTCACGTCACTCACGAGCGCCGCCCTACCCCTCTTGCCGGGGCTCCAGGGGGCGGATGCCCGCCTTCTCCAAGAGCGCCATGTCCTGGGTGTACTGGGGGTTGCCGGTGGTGAGCAGCTTCTCGCCGAAGAACAGCGAGTTGGCGCCCGCCATCATGCACATGAGCTGCGCCTCCTCGTTCATCTGCTGGCGGCCCGCGGACAGGCGCACCATGGACTGGGGCATCAGGATGCGGGCGGTGGCGATGGTGCGCACCATGTCCACCGTGTCCACGCGGGGCTGCTCGGCCAGGGGCGTGCCCTCCACGGCCACCAGCGCGTTGACGGGCACCGACTCCGGGTGGTGGTCCTGGTTGGCCAGCGTGCGCAGCAGGTTGCAGCGATCATCCACCGACTCGCCCAGGCCGATGATGCCGCCGCAGCACACGGAGATGCCCGCGTCGCGCACGCGGCCCAGCGTCCGCAGGCGATCATCGTAGAGCCGGGTGGAGATGATGTCGCCGTAGTGCTCGGGCGAGGTGTCCAGGTTGTGGTTGTACGCGGACAGGCCCGCTTGCTTCAGCCGCTTCGCCTGGTTGTCGGTGAGCATGCCCAGCGTGGCGCACGCCTCCATGCCCATGGCCCGCACGCCCTTCACCATCTCCAGCACGCTGTCGAACTGCGGGCCGTCCTTCACCTCGCGCCACGCGGCCCCCATGCAGAAGCGGGTGGCCCCGGCCGAGCGCGCCTTCTTCGCGGCGTCCAGCACCTCCGGCACCGCCATCAACTTCTCCGCCTTCACGCCCGTCTTGTAGCGGGCCGCCTGGGGGCAGTACGCGCAGTCCTCCGAGCAGCCGCCCGTCTTGATGGACAGGAGCGAACACAGCTGCACCTTGTTGTCCGTGAACACGGCGCGGTGGACCGTCTGCGCGCGGTGCACCAGGTCCAACAGGGGCATGGCGTAGATGGCGCGAACCTCGGCCAGCTCCCAGTCATGGCGCACGGCGACGCCCTCGGGCGCGGGCGCGGCATGGTGGGCATGGCCGTGAAAGGACTCGCTGGAAGCGGCGGTGTCGGACATGGGCTCCTCGAAATCGTGAGGAGCGCGAAGCTGCGCGGGCGGCGGAAACTTGTCAACGCCTCAGCGCGGACAGGTTGACAACATCCCACCCGTCCCTCTGAAAAGACGACCGGCGCCCACGGGAGACCCGGAGCGCCGGCCGTGACCCTTCCCTAGACGGGAAGGGGTGCGTCAGACATGGACGCGACGCCGACCGGCCAGTCCCACCAGGAACAGGACGGCGATGGCACCCAGCACGGAGAACAGCAGACCGGACGGGTGCAGGTCGAAGATGCGGCCGTCACTGCGGAACAGCGAGCCGATGAAGCCGCCCACGAAGGAGCCGACGATGCCCAGCAGCGTGGTGGCCACCAGCCCCATGGACTGATTCCCCGGCATCAGGGCGCGAGCAAGAAGACCAGCGAGAAGGCCAATGACCAGGAAAGCGATAATCCCCATGACGGACCTCACTATGAGTGGTGAAGGGGGCGCACGGAGCGGCGCCCACCTGGCTTGTGATTGAGCCAGCGCGTCTCCGCGCCGCCCGTGGGAATGAAGCTGGGTCGCCCCTCCCTTTCGTACAACTCGCTGGCATGGGGATTGACATCGCGCCTGCCTGCTCACCGGTCGTGCCTGCTCGACAGCCCGCCGGAACGTCAGGGTTCCGCGATACACACACAACCCATGGCGAAGGCGAAGACGCACTACACCTGCCAGGCTTGCGGGTACCAGACGGCGAAGTGGCTGGGGAAGTGCCCGGACTGCGGCGCATGGAGCTCGTTGCTGGAAGAGGCCGGGGCGAAGCAGGACGAGAAGCGCCCGGCGTGGGGAGCCTCGGGCGGCGCGGCGAAGCCCATGCTGCTCAAGGAAGTCAGCGGCGAGACGGAGGTGCGCCGTCGCACGGGAATCGCCGAGTTCGACCGCGTGCTGGGCGGGGGCGTGGTGAGCGGCTCCGTCGTGCTGCTGGGCGGAGACCCGGGCATCGGCAAGTCCACGCTGCTGCTCGCCGCACTGGACAGGCTGGCCCGCCATGGCCCCGTGCTCTATGTGTCCGGTGAGGAGAGCCTGCGCCAGACGAAGATGCGGGCGGAGCGGCTGCGCGTGGAGGGAGACGCCATCCACCTGTTCGCGGAGACGGACGCGGAGCGGGTGCTCGCGGCCACCGAGGCGCTCAAGCCGCAGGCGCTCGTCGTGGACTCCATCCAGACGATGTACCTGCCGGAGCTGGGCAACGCGCCGGGCAGCATCACCCAGGTGCGCGAGGTCGCCGGCCGGCTGATGGCCTACGCCAAGCGCACGGGGGTGCCCACCTTCATCGTGGGCCACGTGACGAAGGAGGGCTCCATCGCCGGCCCCCGCGTGCTGGAGCACATGGTGGACACCGTCCTCTACTTCGAGGGCGAGCGCGGCCACCCCTTCAGAATCCTGCGCGCGCACAAGAACCGCTTCGGCTCCACCAACGAGATTGGCGTCTTCGAGATGAAGGGCGCGGGCCTCGTGGAAGTCTCGGACCCCTCCGCCCTCTTCCTGTCCGAGCGCCCCGTGGGCAAGTCCGGCAGCGTCGTCACCAGCACGCTCAACGGCACCCGACCCCTGCTGGTGGAGGTGCAGGCGCTGGTGGCGCCCACCGGCTACGGCACGGCGCGGCGCACCGCCATCGGCGTGGACGGCAACCGCGTGGCGCTGCTCGCCGCGGTGCTGGAGAAGAAGGAGGAGATTCCGCTGGTGGGCTGCGACCTCTTCGTCAACGTGGCGGGCGGCATGCAGCTCAACGAGCCCGCCTGTGATTTGGCCGTCTGCGCGGCGCTGGTGAGCAGCCTCCAGAACCGGCCCATGGACCCGCACACGCTGGTGCTGGGGGAGGTGGGCCTCGCGGGCGAGGTGCGCGCGGTGGGGCAGATGGAGCCCCGACTGGTCGAGGCCGCGAAGATGGGCTTCCAGCGCGTGGTGATGCCCGCGGGCAGCGCCCGGCGCCTGGAGGGCTCGAAGCTGAAGGTGGTGGGCGTGGAGACGCTGGGCGACGCGCTGCGCGCGATGTTCGACTGAAGGCCCCTACTTCTTGCCGATCACCGTGAAGGGCGCGGGCTGCGGGCGCGCGTCGTAGCTGCCGCGCGACGCCTGGATTTCCGCGCGGTGCTGGACGGCCCACTGGCCCAGCACCGTGACGGGCTCGAGCAGCGTCCGGCCGAGCGGCGTCAGCGCGTACTCCACCCGGGGAGGCACCGTCGGATGGACGGTGCGGGTGACGAGCCCGTCGCGCTCCAGGCCGCGCACGGTGAGCGTCAGCATCCGCTGGGAGATGCCCTCGATGGCCCGCTTCAAGTCGCTGAAGCGCAGGGGCCCCTCTCCCAGGCTCCCCACCACCTGGACGCTCCACTTGTCGCCCACCCGGGTGAGCACATCCCGGACGGCCAGGCAGGACTCCGACGATGGATCAGGCCTGGAGGCGGGCTCCAAAGACTTCACGGTTCCTGGTGACATGGATGTGCCTCCTTGTGGAGAAATGCGCGGACCGTTACTGGTTCGCCGGTTACCTGTTGTAACCGACGCACCTTTCGGAACCCACTTCCCTTTCAGGGAGTCCCCCATGACGACCGCCGCCGCCTCCACCGCAGTGTCCACCCTCTCCAAGCCCTGGGCTCTCTGGCTGGGCCGCGTCTTCTCCGCGCTCACCGTCGCCGGGCTCGGCTTCAGCGCCGTGATGAAGGTGAGCCAGTCGCCCGACGTCCTCAAGGGCTTCGAGCACTTCGGCTATCCCGCGTCGGTGATTGTCACCATCGGGGTGGTCGAGCTCCTGGTCGCGCTGCTCTACGCGGTACCCCAGACGGCGGTGCTCGGCGCCATCCTCGTCACCGGCTACCTGGGCGGCGCGACGGCGACGCACGTGCGCGTGGCGGACCCCTTCATCGCGCCCATCATCCTGGGCGTCCTCGCCTGGGCGGGCCTGTTCCTGCGGGACGCGCGCCTGAGGGCGCTGCTGCCCCTGCGCCGCACCCCCTGAAGCACGCCCCTCTCGCGCCCCTTCCAGCTTTGAAGGGGCGCGAGGCTCGGGCAGTCACGCGCGAACTACCAGCTGACGACGAAGGTGCAGGAAGCCCCGCCCTTCTGCCGACAGCCGTGCGTCGGGTCGTGCGTCACCGTGGCGTTGGGCATGAAGCGCTGGGCCATGCCCTTGACCAGCCCCTGGTCGAACCGACACGGATAGGGATTGCCACACACCACATAGCCCTCGTTCTTCCCGGCGATGGCGGTGTAGGCGTAGTGGCCAATGCCCTCCAGCATCTCCCCCGTGGCGGGGTTGAACATGTCCTTGCCGTTCTTCCGGTGGTTCATGTGGAAGGCCACGTCGATGGAAGCCAGGGCCTTGTGGATGTCGGTGATGTCCGGAGGGAACACGGCGTTCTTCGGAATCATCGACCCGACCTTCTCCAGGCCGCGCCCGCCCAGCAACGTGTCGATCTTCTTGTACGCCAGCAGGTAGTCCTCGATGGGGTACCAGGCGCTGGGGTCGAGCGCTCGCTCTCCCCCGGCGCCGCGCGCCTGGACCTTCATCACGTCCAGCAGGGCATTCACCAGCACGGAGAAGGACTGGATGGCCTCGACGATGGAGACGACACTCGCGCCCGTGACGGTGATGCCGGGCTCATAGGAAGCTTGTGACATGTTGATGAGGTTCCTGAGAGGGTTCGGCCTTACCGACCGTTGGACTCGAAGGCACGGTGGGCGGTGTGGTTGCGCAGATACATGAAGCACTCCTTCAACCCATCCCGCAGGCTGCCGAGCGTCTTCACATCACGCAGGTCCACGCCAATCTGAGTCAGCGTCTGGGCGATGACGGGGCTGATGCCCGTGACGACGCAGTAGGTGCCGAGCAGGCGGGCGGCGTTGACCATCTTCACGAAGTGGTTCGCGGTGGAGGTGTCCACCACCTCCACGCCCGTGATGTCGATGATGGCGCACCGGGCCTTGCCCTGGGAGATGCGGTGCAGGAGCCGCTCGGTCATCTCCAGCGAGCGCTGCGTGTCCACCACGCCGACGATGGGGAGCGTCAGCACGTCCTCCCACAGCTCGATGATGGGCGTGGAAAGGTCTCGGATGGCCAACCGCTGCCGCTCGATGGTGGAGAGCTTCTCCTCCAGCTCACGCCGCGCGACGTCGAGCTTCCGGATGGACTGCTCGTTCTCGTGCACGGACGCGTGGAGCTGGCGCGCGAAGAGGTTGATGGTTTCCTCGAACGAGGAGAACGCATCGTCGTTCTCCAGCGGGATGAGGTGCTGGTCCGGGTTGAACTCCCCGAGCGAAATCATCGCCAGCACGTCTCGGATGCGCTCGAGGCGCTCGAGGTTGACTTCGACGACCTGGGACTGCGGTTGCGACTGATTCATGGGGCGAGGAGGCCCGGACCGTGTGTCAGGGAGAACAGCGTGAACGGCCCGATACCGGAGCTTTTCGAAAGGATATGCCCAAATCCTCACATGGCTTCAAATGGGTGGAGGCAGACCCGGATGAAACACCGAATTCACCGTCTACACCGCTCGAAGCCGGATACCCCTGCAAACATCGCGAACCCTGGGGCGGCGGGCAATTCCTCATCAATCCAGACATGAACCCTGGCAATCAACCGAGCGCTCGCACCCCAATCCCATATCAACCGTGCCGGAAGCGACATCCGGACGCGCTCGTGGGCTCGCGGGCACCTTCGCGTCACACGATTGAGGAGCAGTCGACGCTTGCGGCGGGAGTCCCGTCCACGGGCTGACGCGACGCCTCGCGCGCTGACGCGGCGATGACCTGCCGTGACTAGGACAGGGGCATGGCGTCCATCGACCCACCCGAGACCCGCACCCTCCTGGCGGACGTGAAGCCCCGACTGCGAGGCGTGTCCCATGCCCTGGCCTTCCTGGCCGCGCTGTGGGGCTGCTTCGTGCTCGCCATCGCCCCCGCCCAGGGCACGCAGCAACTGGCCGATGGGGTCTTCGGCTTCTCCCTGGTCCTGATGTTCGGCACCAGCGCGGCCTATCACCTGCCCACCTGGAGCCCTGTCGCGTACCAGCGCCTGCGGCGGATGGACCACGCGGCCATCTACCTGCTCATCGCGGGGACCTTCACCCCGCTGGCCACGCTCGACGCCCCGGGCGCCTGGACGGAATACCTGCTCGGGGTGATGTGGGCCTGCGCGCTCACGGGCGCGGGGCTCTCGCTGCTGGGCATCTCCGGGCCACGCGGCGTCCGCTCGGTGCTCTACACCCTCCTGGGCGCCATGGCGGCCCCGGTGATGCTGCGGCTGCCCGGCGTGATTGGCGCCGAGCGGGCCTCGTGGCTCCTCTTCGGCGGCGCCCTCTACGCCGTGGGCGCCGTCGTCTACGCGCGCAAGTGGCCGGACCCCAGCCCCACCGTCTTCGGCTACCACGAGGTGTTCCACATCCTGGTCATCGCCGGAGCCAGCACGCACTACGCCGTGCTCGTCGACTTCCTCTGGAACCGCTGAAAACGTCGCGCGTCCGCGACCGGGGCGCCCCACTTCGTCAGCCCGCAAGCACCCTACGTGCGACTCGTCGGCCAGACACAGCAACCCCATTGACAGGTTACGAACTTCGAGCGTGCTTCCGCGCCCGTTCCATATAACTTGTCAATGTGGTTTCGAACTTCACCGAGGTCCCCATGGCCGCCAGGCATCGCCCCACTCCCGCGCATCCCCCTGTTCCGAAGGGAGAGCTGAGGGACGGGTTCAAGTTCCGCTCGGGGCGGCTGTCGTTGGACCTGCCGGCCACCCTGGCCGGGCGACTCCAGGATGTGCCGAGGGACTTGCTCCAGGCGCCGGCGGACCTGGGACGGTGGCTGGTGGCCGCGGGACTGGCCACTCAGATGCAGGAGCCCTCGGCGGAAGAGCTGACGCAGGCGCGCGAGCTGCGCGAGGCCATCTACCGGCTGGGCATGGCGCGCGCGCGGGGCGAGAGCTTCTCCGCCAGGGACCGCGCCATCCTCAATCGCTGGGCCGCGGAGCCGCCTCCGGCGCCGCAGTTGGGGCCTCGGGGCCTCTTGTGGACGGGCGCGGGCGTGAGGGGACAGCTCGCGGCGGTGGCACGCGACGCCGCGGAGCTGTTGGGAGGTCCGTTCGCGGAGCGCATCCGCAACTGCTCGCAGGAAGGCTGTGCCCTGCTCTTCGTCGACACCTCCCGCTCCGGTCAGCGGCGCTGGTGTTCCATGGCGGGCTGCGGAAACAAGGCCAAGGTGGCGGAGTTCCGTCGGCGCCAGCGCGCGGACACCCGCTAGGTCGCCCGAGCCAGCGCCAGGAGCCTGCGGGCCTGGGCCTCCAGCGCGGCACGCATCTCCTCGGGCTGCTGGACGTGAAAGGCGAAGGGCAGCCGCGACAGCTCGCGGGCGAACCAGTCCAGGTCTTCGGTCTGTCCGAGCAGCCGCACGCCGCCTCCGTCCATCGGCTCCAGCACGCCCAGCGTGGCGAAGATGGCTCGCCGCGCGGTCGCCAGGTCCGTGTCGAGCCGCACCTCCACCGCGTGCGCGCGCGGCAGGCTGGCCACCGCGAGCGTCACATGCGCCAGCGCATCGAAGCCGTCGGGCCGCTCGAAGCTCATGTCGAGCGACTGCACGGCGCGCACGCGGTCCAACCGGAACGTGCGCAGCCCCTGGCGCAGGTGGCAGACGCCCACCGCGTACCAGCGTCCACCGCGCCAGACGAGGCCATAGGTGTCGAACTCGCGTTCGGTGTCCTCGTCCCGCGCCGCGCGGTAGGACAGGCGAACCCGCTGCCGCTGCTGCGCCGCGGCGCTGAGCGCGACGAGCGCGGTGTTGTCCAGCGTCGCCCGCGAGCCGGAGATGTCGAGCGTCACCGACTCGTCCACCGCCCGCACCCGCCGCTTGAGCGGCGCGGGCATCACCCGCTCCAGCTTCGCCTGGGCGCTGGCCACCGCGGGTGCCGCTTCCGACAGCCCCATGCCCCGCGCGGCCAGCAGGCCCACGGACAGCGCCAGGACTTCGTCATCGGTGAACATCATGGGCGGCAGCTTGAAGCCCGCCACCAGCATGTAGGCGCCGTCGCGTCCGCGCTCGGCGGTGATGGGGATGCCCAGCTCCTCCAGCTTCAGGATGTAGCGACGCACCGTGCGCCGGTCCACCTCCAGCCGCCGCGCCAGCTCCGAGCCGCTCATCCGCCCATGCGTCTGCAACAGCTCGAGCACGGTGAGCACACGCGTGGTGGGACGGGACATGGGGCGCGAACCTAATACTACCCGGTCACTTGAATCGAGGTGGCGGTCATGATCTACGGTCGGGATGACACCGGCACAGCTGCGCAAGCTGGATGAGGCGCTGAGCGCCTACCTCGATGAGATGGTGGTCGGCATGGGACGG
>NZ_VIFM01000211.1 GCF_006636215.1 Myxococcus llanfairpwllgwyngyllgogerychwyrndrobwllllantysiliogogogochensis
GTCGTGGAGAAGGTCCCACCCCCACCCGAAGTGCTGGCGGAGACCGTCGACCCCGACCCGGAGCCCTCCAACGCCCCTCCCACCCTGGACGAGGTGGAGGACAAGCCCGCGCGCAAGCCGGGTCGCTCCACGGGCAAGCGGACCACCAAGGAGTCGACGACCCGGAACGGCAAGCGCGCGACGTTCGACTCGGGTGAGGACAGTGCGGCCACGCCCACCGGAGAGCCGGGCTTCCTCACCCTGGTCACCGAGCCCTACGCCAAGGTGTATCTGGGAGGACAGTCCCTGGGTGATACCCCGCTCTTCAAGGTGAGCCTGCCCTCCGGCAAGCACACGCTGAAGCTCGTGGACGGCGACGGGAAGGCACTCAAGCTGTCGGTCGACATCAAGCCCGGCGACACCACCGCCGTGCGAGTCCCGCTGGAGATGCTCTCCCGCCAGTAGTTGCCCCAGGGGTGGCAATCGCTCGGAGCGCCGCGCGTAGCCGCCATGACGGGGCCCCTGCCGGGTCCCATGCCTTGGGAGCGCGCCATGAAGACCGCCCGGATGTCCCTGCTCGTCCCGCTGTTGATGTTCGCGGGAACCTCCTTCGCGGAGGGCGCCCAGAAGGGTGAGGCGCGAGATGTCCCCGACTTCGAGAGCCTCGCGGTGGGCCACGGCATCAAGGCCCAGGTGAAGGTCGGCCCCAAGTCGGTCCGCGTCGAGGGGCCCTCGGAGCTGCTGTCCCGCCTGCGACTCGTGGTGAAGGACGGACAGCTCACCACCCAGGTGGAGCGCGACGGCCTCTTCAGCCAATTCCAGGGCGGCAAGGTGCGCCTGTACGTCTCCAACCCCCACCTGGACGGCGTGGACGTCAGCGGAGGCGGGAATGTCGAGGCGGAGGTCTCCCCCTCCGGAGACGAATTCTCCGCCGAGGCCAGCGGCGGCGCGGCCCTCACGGTCCGGGGCGTGGACACGAAGAAGGTGGAGGTCGAGGCCAGCGGCGGGGCCGCCGTCAACCTGGCGGGGCGGGCCCAGGAGCTGGACATCGAGGCCAGCGGCGGCGCCGTCATCAAGGCCATGGACCTCAAGGGCGTGAAGTCCCTGGAGGTCGAAGCCAGCGGAGGAGTCCACGTGGAAGCGGACCCCTCGGAGAGCCTCTCCGTCAACGCGACGGGCGGCACCACCGTCCAGTGCGTCTCCCGTCCCCCCCGCACCGAGGTGAAGGCGCGCGGTGGTACCCGCGTCGTCTACCTGAAGGACTGAGCGCGGCGCTCCAGGCGTCCGGGCACGTCCCGGACGCGGGTGGGGGCCCCCCTGGGTAGGGACGGACACTGTCCCCCAGGGAGAGGGCCACCTTGCTCCAGTCGTCGCGGACGATTGGAATGCGGCTCCCCCACCCGCCGGAGACGCCACACCATGACGGACCCGATTCCTCCTCCTTCCACGCAGGGCTCATCGGGACGCAAGGCAGCACTGTGGAGTGGCGTGGGACTGGTGGTGGCCCTGGTCGCCGGAGGTGCCCTGTTCTTCCGGGGCAGGCAGTCGCCTCCAGGCCATGACGCGCATGACCACGGCGAGCACTCCCCCAAGAAACAGGGCGCCGCGAAGCCCACCGTGTCCCCGGAGGTGCTGCGCCACACGGACCGCGCCGCGCGCGCCGCCGCCACGGGTGAGTTGAAGAAGGCCCGCGAGTCGCTCGGCGAGGCGCTGATGCTGGCGCCCAGGCACGCACCCGCCCTGTTCGTGCACGCCTGTCTGGCGCTCGAGGAAGGCAACGACGCGGAGGCCGCCACCGTGCTGGGCCAGCTCGCGGCCGTGGCGCCGGGGAGTCCGGAGCTGAAGTTGCTGGAGACGCTGCGCGAGCTGCGGCGCGCGCCGGGTGTCTCCTGGCAGCAGGCCTTCCGAGACGCGTGGGTGACGCTGGGCCGCCCCAACCTCGGCAAGAGCGAGCTGCTTCCAGGCGCCACGCCCCTGCCGCCGGACCCCACCGCCTCCGACTGGGAGAAGCTCGCGTGGGAGCGGGCGCCCTCGGACGACGTCAAGCTGAGGCTCGCGCTCGCCTCGCGCAAGCTGGACGCGGACAAGTCCCTCTTCCTGCTGGCGCAGGTGCCCCGACTGGAGAACCCGGACCTCTACCTCGCGGTGCGGGACGCGCTGAGGGGCGAGTCCCTGCCGGAGTCCGAGCACGAGCGGGCGCGCAAGACGTTCCGCCAGAAGCTGGAGTCGCTGGCCGCGGCGCACCCGCGCTCGATGCAACTTCAGTTGCTCCTGCTACTGGGTGACACAGAGTCCGGCACGGAGCTGACGGCCGCGGAAATCGACGCGCTGGAGCGCGTGGCCACGTTGCCCGCGTGGCGGGAGACCTCGTTTCACGATGGCTACCGGGAGACTCGCCGGCTCTTGAAGGAAGCAGGCGTGCCGGACGCCAGCGCGCTGGCGATGGCGGTGTCCCTGCGAGGCATCAACGAGCGGGGGACGTGGATTCTGCGCACGCGCAACGTGGCCACGCGCGGCGCGCTCTCTCCGGAGGGACGTCAGCGCCTGGGTCGCATCACCCGGGACATCGGCGCCAGCCTGGTCCAGCAGACCACCGTGGTGGAGCGGATGACGGGCCTGCAGTTGGTGCGTGGCGGCTCGCAGGACCTGGAGGACGACGCGGGCCGGACGCTGGCGATGAATCAAATCAAGGAGCTGGAGCAGGCCATCGCCGTGTTCCAGCAGACGGCGATGGAGCGGTGGCCGCTGAACTCGCTCACCGAGGAGCTGCTGGAGGAGAGCACCCGGGACGAGCCGCGCTACCTGCAATCCTTCGGGGCGAAGGCGCCCGCGGGCGCGGCCCGGATGGGGCCCTAGTCAGTGACGAGGTGACTCGGGCCCCAGGGAACGCGCTTCTCCCCGGGGCCCGAGCGGGCCCCCCACGATGCAACGGAGCCGCCGCACGCCGGACCTCCAAGGTCGTCCGGGCAACCGCACTCCTTCCACACAAGCGCCGGGACCAAGGGGTGCATCCCGGGCAGGCCTCGCGTGGGCAATGTGGAACACGTCTACGTCTTTCAACGCAACGATGGCCGAAGAATATCGGGTACGCGGGGCATGTCCACCCGCAGGGTCGGTGACGCGGGGTGTGCCGTGTCAGGCCGGGTTTCTCCAGGTTCCAGGGCGGGTCGCGTTCACCACCCGTCCTGGAAATCTTTCAGGAAAATTCGAGGACGACCGATTGACAGCGCGCCCGAGCGCCGTTTTGAGCCGGTGCGCGACGCCCGTCATGACACCTGACGCGTGATTCATGACGCACCGAGGCCGCCGACTCAGAGGCCCGGTGAAACCCACTCGCACGCAGAAGCCCTGTGGAGAAGTTGGGGACGACAACCCGGGTTGTCGGCGCTGTCCACGGAGTTGACGGGAGGCTCGCGTCGAATCCGCTGAATCCCTGGCGTTCCAAAGGCTTGCATCCCCGGAAGGCGCTGGCCGTGCCGTTGCACTGAGGCCCGGCCATGCACGTCGCCTTCTACCTGTTGCTCGCCATCGGCCTCCTGGGGGCCTTCGACGTCCTCTACTTCCACCTCTGGCGCGGCCGGCTCCAGGAGCGCCCCGAGTGTCAGCGCGAGGTGCTCTGGCACACCGCGCGCCACCTCATCTACGCGCTCCAGTTCCTCTGGGTGCCGCACGTGCGCATCCAGGGGTGGGCGCTGGGGCTGCTCGGGGTGCTGTACGCCGCGGATGTCTTCGTCGCCCTCGCGGATGTCTGGGAGGAGCGCGACAGCCGAGCGTCCCAGGGCGGTGTCCCCCGGGGTGAGTACTTCATGCACGTGGTGCTGAGCGTGCTGGTGGGGCTCTACCTGATGGCGACCTTCCACGCGGTGTGGGCGGACAGGCTGCTGCCCACGGGGCTTCGCGTGGACCCGCCCTTGGTGCCCGTGGCCTTGCGCGCGCTGATGACGGTGATGGGCGTGACGGCGCTCATCGTCTTCGCGAAGGACCTGGCGCGGTGGTTCGCGTTCCGGAGGCGACCGATGGCCACTCCATTCCGACAACCCCGGCTCCAAAGGATTGTCGCGGAGGTGTTCATCCCCGCGCCCGTCGAGGTGGTGTGGGAGCGCACGCAGGACCCCGCGCTGCACACGGCGTGGGACGTGCGCTTCACGTCCATCCGCTACCTGCCGGAGGCCGATGCCCGGGGGTTCCACCTGATGGACTACCGGACGCACCTGGGCTTCGGGCTCGAAATCATCGGCTGGGGTCGCTACCTGGCGAATACGCCGCACGTGCGCTCGACGTTCGAGTTCGGCTCGGAGGACTGGCGGAGCATCATCCTGCGCGGTCGCGGCGTATGGCTCTACGAGCAGCGGCCCGGGGGGACGTTCTTCAAGACGGTGTTCGACTACCGCGCGCGGTACGGGGTGGTGGGGGAGGTGCTCGACGCGGTGCTGTTCCGTCCCGTCATGCGGCTGGGCACGGAGTGGGGCTTCGAGACGCTGCGCCAGTGGTGCGCCGGGGATGAACACGCCCCGACGCGAGGGCGCTCGCGGTGGCGCTTCGGGCTGTTCATCCTCGCGCGGGTGCTCGGACGGACGCCGGCGCCGGGTGCGGCGAGGAGCTGGCTTGGCCGAGGCGTCGAGGACCGCGAGTCCACCACGGCGTATCCCTGTGGAGAACTTGTGGAGGTCTCTTCATGAGCGCCGAAGCCGTGGAGACGCATCCGCGACGGAAGCCGCCGCGGACCCGCTTCGAGACGCGAGTGGAGGACACCGTGTTCCAACTCAACTCGATGGCCTCACCGCACCAGGATGCGCGACTGGAGGCCTTGCTCCGTTCGGAAGGCTCCCCGCTGGCGGACGCGCAGTTGGAGGCCCTGCGGCGGTCGGGAGAGCTGCACCCGGGAGACTCCCAATTGGAGGCCCTGCTCCCGAGGGACGCGAAGCGGGAGGCCCGGCTCCACCCGGAGGAGCTCGACGAAGCGCGGACGGCCCTGCCTGATGCGCCGCTCGGGGAGCTGCGGGACTTCGCCATCCGTCACCGCGCCTGCCGACTCTCCTTGAGCCTGCTCGCGGACTTCTACCGCGCGCATCCGTGCCGCATGGCGAAGGTGCACCTGCTGGCCGCGAGCGCGGTGACACTCGGCCGCTTCTGGGGAGTGTCGGAGCCCTTCGCGCGACTGGGCGCCGCGGTGATGCCGGTGGATGAGCGTGGATTTCCCCGCACCCGGGAGTGGGCGTCCTACGCGCGCGCCTGCGAGGACCAGCTCCCGCTCGAAGTCCGCGACGAGCGCTGGATTGAAGCCCACATGCGAGACGTGGCCCGGGCCCGTGACGTCGGGTACGAGGCCGCCTTTCTCGAAGAGGCCCGCGTCCACGGGCACGAGCCGCTGTGGCGCCTGCTGGTGCAGCACGTGGAGATGACGCTCGGCGCGCGCCTCTTCGACCAGCCCGCCCTCGCGGGCGCCGTGCCGGGTGAGACGGCCATCGCCCACGGCCTGGCGCTGTCCCTGTCACGCATGCTGAGCGCCAGTTGGAGCCTGCTGCGCCACTACGCCTTCGCCACCGTGCGCGCGCTGTGCCTGCCGCGCTGGCGCCACGACACCGGCCTCGTCGATGAGCGGCGCACGGCGTGGCTGTTGCTCACGAGCTTCATCACCGCGTGGACGGCGGCCAGTGTCTACCGTCGCGGTGTGAAGGCCGTGCACCGGGGCCAGCGCGCGAGGCCCTCGGATGTCTGGCCCCTGCTCGCCACCGTGCTGGGCCCGGACATGTCCCGCGTGGACCCTCGCGTCATGCGCTTCTACGCGAACCCCGGTGCGTGGGGCGCCCGAGCCTCCGTCACCTTCGCCTCGCGCACGGCCCGGCTGCTGGCCTGGATGGCCACGCGCCTGTCCGGCCAGGGCCTCTCCGAGCACGGGGCACGCACCTTCCCCGGACGCTTCCTCACCTTCCGCCGCGCGGATGGCTCCATGCACTTCGTCCGGGAGCTGTACTGCGACGGCGTGCTGCGCAGGTTCGACTCGGACTTCATCCTGCGCGACGGCCGACTCCACGAGGTCTTCGTCGAGCACGGCCTGGATTTGGAGCTGGACGTGTCCGTCCTCGAGGACGGCGGCATCCGCTTGCGAGGTGGGACGCTGCGCTGGCACGGCCTGGTGCTGCCACCGTTCGGCCGAGGCGTGGAGTTCCGCATCCATCCCGTCTCGGATGCCACCGAGCGCGTGGACATCATCGGCACGTTTGGCGGGGGACCCACGGCTGGAGCCCCCCTGGGCCGCATCCACTACGAGGCCTGGAGGCACAGCGACGCCGTGCCTCCGGTGACGACGGATTGAGGACCGCTCAGCTTCCCTGGTAGGCGCGCTCCAGGGCGGCGATGTCAATCTTCTGCATCCCGAGCATCGCCTGCACCACGCGTCCCGCCTTCGCCGGGTCCTTGTCTCCCATCAGTCGCATCAACGTGGTGGGGATGATCTGCCAGGACACCCCGAACCGGTCCTCCAGCCAGCCGCACTTGCTGTCCTTTCCGCCCCCCGCCGTGAGCTGTTCCCAGAGCGAGTCCACCTCCGGCTGCGTCTCACAACTGACGAACAGCGAAATCGCCTCGGTGAACTTGAACCGCGGCCCGCCGTTGAACGCCATGAACGGCTGACCTTCCAGTTCGAAGGTGACGGACATGGCCGCGCCGTCAGGGCCCCGCGCAACCGAGGTGATTTTCGAGTTCTTGAACACCGACGTGTAGAGCTTCGCCGCCTCTTCCGCCTGGTTGTTGAACATCAGGAACGGGGTGATTTTCTGCATGGGGAAGTCCTTGGTGGGTGCGACACCTGGATGGCGCCGGCCTTGCCCTACGTCGGAACCGCGCCCGGCACTTCGACACGCCCCCCGTGTTTTCTTCAAGAAAAGGGCGCTCCCCGTCCCAACCTCAGTGGTCGGCCCCCTCGTGGTGGTCATGGCCCGGCCCGCCGAAAGTCCCCGGCCACGGCTCCTTCGCGGGCAACAGGCCCGGCATGGGGAAGCGCTGGAAGCGCGACTGGCTGTAGGCAAACGGTGGGTCACACTCGCCACAGGTGGTGGCCCCGTCCATCAGCAGCAGGGCCCCGGGTGCCAGCTCCAGCAGCTGCGGAATCGAGCGGGGCGCGTAGTCGAGCTCGCACTGGAACGCCTCGCCGCCGTCCGTCATGCGCACGCCCACCAGCAACTGCCTGTCGTCGCCGTCCGTGGCCGTCGTGAGCACCAGCGTCCGGGGAGGAAACCCGGGCGCATCCGGCCAGGACGCGAGCCGCAGCTCCTTCGAGGTGAGGAGCTGTCCCGAGCGCAGGGAGTACGTCCACGCGGGACTCAGCGCGGGCAGGCCGTAGCCCTTCAGCTCCGTGGCCACGGGCAGCACGCCACCCTCGTTCACGTTCACCGTGGTCCCCGGTGCGCTGGGCACCAGCAGCTCGCGCGTGGCCACCGCGCGGCCGAACTGCTGGGGAAGGGTCCCAGCCACCGAGCCGTCCGCCGTGCTCAGCGCCTGCGTGCCCCGCTCCGGGAACAAAAGCCCGTTCACCACCGCCAGCTCACCGGCGCGCTGCGCCTGTGACTTGCGCCAGCGCGGCACGCCGTCCGACGAGAAGGCCATCAGCAGCGAAGGGGCCCCCGCCTGGAGCGGAGCCCCCACGTTCAACGTCTGCGAGAAGGAGACATACAAATCCCCCACCGCGTCGGAGACGACTCCGAAGGGGTGCGGGTGGTTGCACTCGGACAGCAGGGGGTCCGTGAGCTCCTGTGCGGACACCATCTGTCCATACGCATCCAGCACCACCAGGAAATACATGCGACACAACGTCTCGCGGTTCAGGCCCACGGGGTAGGCCTCGAAGAGGGCCGCCAGTCGGTCCGGGGCCATCACCGCCAGCCGCGCCAGGAAGAGGCTGGACGTGCGCTGCGCGATATCCGGCCGCGCGCTCGCCAGGGTGAAGGTCCACCGGGGCGCGCCCGTGTAGCGCTCCACCAGGGACACCGTGCCGTCATCCGGCAGGTCCATGCACAGCAGCCTGTCGTTCCACAGCATGCAGCGCCGGGCCGCGTCACCGCTGAGCATGGGCACGGGCGCCGCGGCGTCCAGCAGCGCTGACTCGTAGAAGCCCGCCAGCGTCACGTCACCTTCCGGCCCCACCAGCAGGTCATGCAGGTTCATGCTCCGCACCCGCGCGTCCAGCACCCAGTCCGGCGCGAGCGACACCGCGTCGGGCCGCTCGCACACGGGCCCCTTGCAGCGTCCCTCCGCCTGACACGGGCTGGCCGCCGCGCAGACGAAGCCATCCGGCAGGTTGCGCCGCGCGCACGCGCCTTCCACGCACACGTCGGCGGCATCACAGCCGCGCTCCGTTCCACAGAAGGTGCCATCGGGCGCATCCGCCAGGCCACAGCCGAGCTTCGGGTCGCACGTGCCCACCTGACAGGCGCCCGCTCCGGGACACGGCGGCGCGGGCACGGCGCGACAGCCGTCCAGCGCGTGGCACACGTCCGTGGTGCAGGCGTTGGCGTCGTCACAGGGACGCTCCAGTCCCTTGCACCGTCCCTGCTGACACATGGCCGTGGTGAGACAGGCATTGCCTGGGTCACACCCGGTGCCATCCGGGAGCACCGTCTCCACACAGCGCTCGGACACGGGGTCGAACACCGCGGTGGAGCACGTCACCGCCTGACACTCCGGCGTTTGCCGCGCCTCACCCGCGAGCACCAGCTCCGCGCGACCTCCATCCGACGCGGTGCCGATGAGACGGGCCTCGTACGTGCCCATGGCCTGGGGGCTGAAGCGCAGCCGCACCGGCACCTCGCCCGCGCCCACGCGCGAGGGCAACGCATCCACCAGCGAGAAGGGCGCTTCCACCGCCGTCCAGGTGACGTCCAGCGGAGCGCGCCCCGCGTTGAGCACCCGCACCTCCGCCTCGCGGACACCGCCCGGGAAGGCAGGGGGGAAATCCAGCCGCGACAGCGACAACCTCAGTCGGCCCTCGGCACCCACCAGGGGAGGGCCCTCGCGGCACGCCGTCAGACAGGCGCCGAGCACCGTCGCCCACAGGATGAATGCCCACCCCACCCCGCCTGCTCTCGTCGCGCGTGCCATGGGTGCCTCCCGTGCTCCAGCCCTGGCGTATAGTCCTCGCGCCCGGAGGATGCGAGGGGTGCGCCTCACCGCGCTGTCGGCCACCCTCCCTCCCAAGACCCTCCGGGAATGCTTGCGTTTCGGCTGCTGAACGCTCGCGCCTGTAGACTCCCGGCGTCCGTTCTCCACTGGAGTCCTCCATGTCCCCGCGTCCCACCTTCGTGCTCGTCCTGGCCGTGCTCGCGCAGTGGGCCCTCCCCGCAGCCGCGCAGGACGTGCCGCGCACGATGACCTTCCAGGGGCGCCTGGTGCGCGCGGACGGCACGCCCGAGAACTCTCCCCAGGACCTCGCCTTCGCCCTCTACGCCACGCCCAGCGGCGGCTCCCCGCTGTGGCAGGAGAACCACCTGGCCGTGCCGGTGACGAATGGCTACTACGCGGTGGTGCTGGGCTCCTCGGCGCCGCTGGGGGACGACCTGGTGCGACGCTCGGAGATGCACCTGGGCGTCGCGCTCGCCAGTCAGTCGGAGCTGACGCCGCGCTTCCGCCTGGCCTCGGTGCCCTTCGCCCTGCGCGCCAGCGACAGCATCCGACTGGAGGGCCGCGCCGCCTCCACCTTCGCGCCCACGAGCCACACCCATACAAACGCCACCACCACGGCCCCCGGCTTCATGTCCGCGGCCGACAAGGTGAAGCTGGACGCGCCCGCGCCCACGTATGGAGACGGGCTCATCGCCTCGGGCACGCCCCTCGCCGTGCGCGTCAGCTTCCCGACGGCGGGCGGCACCAACGGCTCGGCGCGCATCGCGGCCCGCTCCGACCACACCCACGCGAGGCCCTCGCTGACATGTAGTTACAAGAGTGCCACGGGCAACGATACGCTCGACCCTCGCGCCGCCACCGCGTGGTGCGGCATGGGGGAGACGCTGATGGGCGGCGGCTGCAGTGGACTCGAGGACGGACCCGCGCCCGTGAGCGTCGCCTTCCAGCCCGCGGGCGTCACTTTCGAGAACGGCCTCACGCAGACCCCGGGCGTGCCCGGCTATCGCTGCCGAGGCCACCTCACCAGCAGCACCGCCCCCACCGCCTACGCCATCTGCTGTCGCATCCCCTGATGACAAGCCGAGCGTCAGCACGTCGAACACGACGGCGCGTTTGACCTCATCCACCCGCGCGAAATCGCAGTCTCGTCAGAGAGCTGAACGTCGAACGGAATCCCCATCCGCTCGGGTAAGGGAGCCAAACGAGCACACGAAGCCCTCGCCTCCTCGCGAACCCTTCAGGCGTCGGGTGACGAAACCCTGTGATTTTTTCAGACGGTCTCTTCGGACCCACTGCAACCGCGCGGAATGGTTGGATCCGAGAAGGGTACGGTTCTAGCAGTCGGAAACGGCATGACCTCCGTCTCCACCGCGGGCTCACCATCATCCCAGGCCTTCACCGTGCTCATCCCACGCAGCCTGCAGGGCAGCGTGGATGGACTGTCTCCGGAGACACGGCAGGCCCTGCTCTCGGAGCTGTTCCGCATGGCCTCGCTGGCGCATCAGGAGCGCGGCCTGCTGCCCATGTCGGAGCCCTATGCGTTGAACCTGGACCTGGATGGATGCCACGTCGTCGTGGAGATGGATCCATCCCGCTCGCGGCTGACCCTCTCGGGGCTCACGCGCGCTCGAGCGCTGGGCTGAGCCCGGCGATACGTGAAAAGCGATGTCTCGACGGGCCGGCTACGAAGAATCCTGGGACCTCACCTACCTGGTGGAGCAGTTGCGCGAGCTCATCAGTCGCGACCTCCAACTGGATGAGGCGCTCGCGGAGGAGCTGGAGGACACCCTGGCCCGGCTCGTCCTGCGCAACCAGCGTCTGCGGGGACTCCAGCGCATGGTGAACGCGGAGCGTGACGCGGAGGACCTCGAAATCCTCCGCAACGCGCTGGAGCGCACGGACCGCGAGCTGCTCGCGGGACTGCCAGCACTCCTCGAACGCCTGCGTGAAGCGCACGCCTGAGCCGTCCGCTCTACGGCGTGGCCCCTGGATAGAGCGTGTGCGTGGGCCCCCGCGCGGGAGTGCCCCCCAGGCCCATGCCCACCGAGCCAGGCCCCGGAGGAAGCACGCCTCCCGCGGGCACCAGGTTTCCCAGCTCGGCGCGCACCGGTCCCTCGCAGACCCCCGCGCGACAACCCTCCAGCCCCTGACACGGCTTGCCCGCGCCACACACCACCGCCTGACACACGCCCGCGCGGCACACCTGTCCGGAGGCACACGGGCCCACCGCCGCGCAGGCCTCCGTGGCGGACAGGCATCCACCGGCGCGGCACACCTCGCCCGGGCCGCACTGCTCCCCGGTGGTGCAGGACAGCGCCAGGCACGCGCCCTCGCGACACACGCGCTGCGCGGGGCAACTCACCGCGGCGCAACCCGCGCTCGACACACAGCGGCCTTCTGGGCCACAGCGCTCATCGGACGCGCAGGCGAAGTCCGCCGAGCACGCGACACTCCGGCACTGTCCTCCGGACCGGCACACCGTGCCCTGGGGACAGGCGACGCCGAGACATCCGTCCCTCACGCACTCCGAGCCCACACAGCGCTCCGTGGGGAAACACGTCGCGGTGCCACCACAACTCACGCGCCGGCACGTGCCCTCGCGACACACCTCGCCCGCCGTGCAGCTCGTCCCCAGACACGACGGATCCACGCACGCGCCGCGCTCGCACACGCGCCCAGCGCCACAGGCCACGCCCTGACATGTGGTGGCCAGACACCGGCCCTCCACGCAGGCCTGGCTGTCCGGGCACACCACGCTCGCGCACAACTCGGGCGGCACCAGTGGGGTGCTCTGCTCGCAGCCGCCTGGCATGACGAGCGCGCCCAGCGCCACGAGGAGAAGCCCCCACCGCGACGTCCCCAGGCTCATGGCAAACGCTCCGTGCGGTCCGCCGCCGGCAGCGCCAGGGACTCCGGCCGCGTCAGCACCACGCCCAGCACCACCCCGGCCGCCGCCAGTCCCACGCCCCCCACGACATAGGGCCAGAACGCGCGCCGGGGAGCCTCCTCCAGCGACGGCTCGGCCGCGGGGGACGTCGCCGCGTCACGCGCCGAGGCCACCGCCGGCGGCAGGTGCTCGGTGGCCTCCAGCCGCAGCGGCGCGCGCGGACTGCCCTGCTCGAAGAGGACGAAGCCTCCGGCATCCCGAGCCAGCGCATAGGCCTCCACGGCCCGCGCCGCGGGCGCCTTCACCGCCACGGGCCCCGAAGGCGGGCCCACCGCCGCGGAGAAGCCCGCCGCGCCCGGCAGGCGCACCGCCACCATCACCTCCGTGGCCACCTTCCGGGGCTGCTCCAGCACGGCCACCACCCGGCCATCCGCCAGCCGCGTCACCGTGAGTGTGGGCCGCTGGCCCTCCATCGCCGCCCGCGCCGCGAGGAACGGCACCTGGACCTTGGGCCCCAGCGAGTCCTTCACCTGGGCGGAGGGCTCCAGGACGAGCAAGGACTCGAAGGCCGCCTGAGCCTCCTGGCGCTGTCCCATGAAGGCGCGAGCCATGGCCAGCCCCCGCCATGCTCGCAGACGCTCCACGCGCGTCCCAGGGCCCTCCAGGGCCTCCAGGAAGGACGTGGCCGCGGCATCGAACTCCAGGGCGTCGAATTGTTGTTCGGCGCGCACCAGCGGCGGCTCCGCGCCCCAGGCCTGGGAGGCGAACAGCCAGAACATGAAGGTCCACGCGCGCACGGCCCATCAGTCTACAACCGTGTTGCACCCGTCCACAGGTGTTGTCCCCAGCGGCCTGCTGCTTCTAGAAAAGCTTTATGTAGGTATTGATCAAATAGTGGAAGCAGTAGAGGGCTCGGATTTGGGGATAAGTCAGCAAGCTCGCGGGATGACTGACGAATTCGGCCGATGCTACATGTGGGTAAACTGGCGGTTTCCCCCGGCCTCCCACAGGCGCTGATCCACGCCACCGTTTCTCCACAACCCACCCCCCGCTATCCACAGGCCATCCACAGGTCGCCGGTGGATGAGGGGGCGACCGTGCGTGACGGTGCATTCTCACCGCACGTCCGCGCCCTACAAGCCTGTTATCCTCCGTTGCGGTGCTGCTCCGGTGTCGGGGCGCTGTCGTGGAGGTTGCACCCATCGATTTCTATCGGGGCGAGCGCATCGGGAAGTACGAGGTCGTCACACAACTGTCCGTGGGTGGCATGGCCGAGCTGTTCCTCGGCTTCACCTCGGGTCCGGGTGGCTTCCGTAAATACGTCGTCGTCAAGCGCATCCTGCCGGACGCTCGGGACAACGAGCAGTTCGAGCGGATGTTCCTGGACGAGGCGCGCATCACCGCGGCCTTCAACCACCCGAACATCGCGCAGGTGTTCGACCTGGGGCAGGAGGAGGACGGCCTCTACCTGGCGATGGAGTTCATCGCCGGGCAGAACCTGAACCAGATTACGAGCGCGTGTCTGCGCAGCCAGCAGCCGGTGCCGCTGGGCTTCACGCTGTCGGTGGCGCGCGACGTCTGCATGGCGCTGCACTACGCGCACACCTTCACCGCGCCCTCGGGCGAGCCCAGCCCCGTCATCCACCGCGACGTCGCCCAGAAGAACATCATGGTGACGTACGACGGCATGGTGAAGCTGCTCGACTTCGGCATCGCCAAGGCGAAGGGCAGCCTGGAGCGCACGCACGCGGGCACGGTGAAGGGCACCACCGGGTACATGTCCCCGGAGCAGGTGCGCGGCGACAAGCTGGATGGCCGCAGCGACCTGTTCTCGGTGGGCGTGATGATGCACGAGATGCTCACCGGCGCGCGCCTGTTCGCGGGCAAGACGGAGCGCGACGAGATGATGAAGATTCTCGAGGCGCCCATCCCCTGGCCCTCGCACGTCACGCCGCACGTGTCGGAGCAGGTCTCCAAGGTGGTGATGCAGTCCCTGGAGCGCAGCCGTGAGAAGCGCTTCGCCAACGGCCGGGACATGGCGCGGGCGATTGAAGCGGCGGCGGGCTCGCTGATTCAGGACGCGGACCACCGCGGCTCGCTGATGAAGGAGCTGTTCACGGAGCGGATGGCGGCCACGCGCGCCCTGCTGGAGAGCGCGGACGGTACCGCCAACAGCCTCATGCTGGAGGCCGCCAAGCGCGCCCTGCGTGGGGACGACGGGCCGTACCTGCCGGTGCGCGAGAACCAGGCCACGCCGAAGACGGGCAACCCCTCCGTGCCGGGTGCCAAGAAGGTCTCTCGCAAGGTGTCGACGGTGAAGCCCCGGGCAGGTCAGCCCCCGGCGGACACGGACCTCACGCCTGGGCAGCGCCGGGGCTCGAACATCCTGTGGGGCCTGGTGCTGCTCGGCATCCTCGGGGGCGGTGGCTACGGCGCCCTGCGCTTGAGCAGCGCGCTGGACGCGACGATGGAGCCCGTCGTGGAGCTGAAGCCGTACAACTCGGGGCTGCCCATCTTTCCGGAGCCGGGAGATGGGGGCGCGCTGGCGAAGGCACCGGAGCCGGTGAAGAAGCCGGAGCCGGTGAAGAAGCCGGAGAAGGTCCGGACGACCTCATCGCGTGAGGACGAAGACGAGGACAGGAAGCCGGAGCCCGCTGTCGTGAAGTCCTCGCGGGGGATGGGCAAGCTGACGTTCAGCGTGCATGGCGACAAGGCGCCCCTCAAGGTGGACGGCAAGGATGCGGGAGAAATCCCCGTGTTGGGTCTGTCCCTGCCGGCGGGCACGCGCACCCTGAAGGTTCGCGACCCTCAGGGGAAGTGGCGCACCCTCAGGGTGGACATCGTCGCGGGAGAAGCGACGACCCGCAGATTCGATAGCTGGCAGGATTTGCCGTAGGGCGGCGCGGGCTCGCTCGCGCCCCCATGAAGCTGGGGATGTGACACGCGGTCCTGTTATCTTCGCGCACCCTTTCAATCACCTTCGACGAGACTATGGCCGCGCTCACCATTGGCTTCCTGATGGACCCGCTCGAGACCGTGCGAGTGGACCATGACTCCACCTTCGCGCTGATGCTGGAGGCCCAGAAGCGCGGCCACCGGGTGCTCTACTTCGAGCAGGGCTGGCTGCGGTTCAACGGGCGCTGCGCGGAGGCGCGCATGCGCCATGTCACCGTGCGCCGGGAGCTGGGCCGGCACTTCGACGTGCTCGACGAGGCGACGCATCCGCTGTCGAACCTGGACGTGCTCTTCCTGCGCAAGGACCCGCCCGTCGACTCTGAATTTCTCCATGCGACACAGCTGGTGGAGCTATGTCAGGGCCGCAAGCCCGTCTACATCAACGACCCGGCGGGCATCCGGGATGCGAATGAGAAGCTCTTCGCCCTGCGCTATCCGGACCTGATGCCGGACACCCGCATCACCCGCGAGCTGCCGGTGCTGCTGGACTTCATCGCGCGTAACGAGACGGGCACCATCCTCAAGCCCATCGACGGCTTTGGCGGCAAGGGCATCCTCTTCCTGTCGCGGGGTGACAGGAACGCGCGTTCGGCCGTGGAGCTGCTCACCCAGGGAGGCCGCGAGGCCGTCGTCGCGCAGGCGTACATCCCGGAGAGCCGCCTGGGCGACAAGCGCATCCTCCTGGTGGATGGCGAGCCGGTGGGCGGCGTCTTGCGAGTGCCGTCCGGAGACGACCACCGCGGAAACATGGCCGCCGGTGGGACGCCTCACAAGGCGGTGCTCACGGCGCGCGACTTGGAAATCTGTGAGCGGCTCAAGCCCGAGCTGCGCAAGCGCGGCCTCCTGCTCGTGGGCATCGACGTGCTCGGCGACTACCTCACCGAGGTGAACGTCACGAGCCCCACGGGCCTGGTGGAAGCCAACCACCTGGATGGCGTGTGCGTGGAGGCCCGAGTCATCGACGTGGCCGAACGCCTCGCCGCCGAGCGCCCCGCGTCCTGAGTCCAAGCTCGGTGCTCGGCGCTCGGCGCCTGGTGCTCTGACGAAGAGCACAGGGCATGAGGTGCCCTGCCCCGCCGGTCCGTGGACCCCAGAGGTCCGCGCGCTCGGCTGGGGAAAGGCGGTCCTGTCACCGGGTGGCGCGCCGAGAGGCTCCGGAGTCGCACTCGTGGAGGTCGGCTGCCGTGAGCCTGACGGAGGACGTTGTCTCGGTGTTTCGCGGGTGACGGCGGCCGGGGTCGGATTCCCGAGCGGAACGTGAACTGAAGAATGGTTCATGTTTCATGGAAATTCGACGCAGTGCATAAAATGAATCCTGGTTCATATTTCACCGTCGAGGCGACGCGGCGCGCCTTGAACCCGGGAGATGCGGGGGAGTCACGTTGCGGCCCGTGGCCGTCTCTTCCCCCCGGCGGCCCGGGAGGCACCATGTCCTCGCAGCGTCCCCGCTTCACTTCGACGTGTTCTCGATTCACCCTCGCCGCGTGGTTGTTCGCGGGAGCCGTGGGCTGTGGTGGGCTCGACGCCGAGCCCTCCGTGCAGGCCGAGCCGGAGCTGGGACAGTCCGAGCTGGGGCTGACGCAGGTGACGGGCTTTGGCAGCAACCCGGGCAACCTGGCGATGTATCGCCACGTGCCGACGGGTGTGGCGGCGAACGCGCCGCTGGTGGTGGTGCTCCACGGCTGCACGCAGAACGCGACGGGCATGGAGCTGAGTGGTTGGACGGCGGCGGCCAACGTCTACAAGTTCTACGTGGTGTATCCGCAGCAGGCGAGCGGCAACAACGCGACCAGTTGTTTCAACTGGTTCGAGCCGGGTGACATCGCGCGTGGCTCGGGCGAGGCGCTGTCCATCAAGCAGATGGTGGACGCGATGAAGGCGGCGTACTCCATCGACGCGTCGCGGGTGTACGTCGTCGGCTTCTCGGCCGGTGGGTACATGGCTCCGGCGCTGCTCTCCGTGTATCCGGACGTCTTCTCCGCGGGGGCCATCAACGCGGGAGGGCCGTACAAGTGCGCCACGTCGATGAACGCGGCGTTCTCGTGCATGAGCCCGGGCACGGACAAGACGCCCGCGGCGTGGGGGGATTTGGCGCGGAGTGGCTACGCGGGCTACACGGGGCCGCGTCCGCCGGTGTCCATCTGGTACGGGACGAGCGACTTCACCGTCCGGCCGATGAACGGCACGGAGGCGATGGAGCAGTGGACCAACGTTCACGGCATCGACCAGACGCCGGACACGACGGAGACGGTGTCGGGCTTCCCGCACAAGGTCTACCGCGACGGCGCGGGCCGGGCGCTCGTCGAGACGTGGGAAATCACCGGCATGGGTCACGCGGTGGCGTTCGACGCGCAGTACAACTTCCCCGGGAGCACCACGGCGTGTGGCTCCACGGGCGCGTACGTGACGGACGCGAACATCTGCGCCGTGTATCACCAGGCGAAGTTCTTCGGCCTCACCGGAGGCGGTGGCGAGCCGAGCGGTGACACCACTCCGCCCACGGTGAACGTGACGTCTCCGGCGAGTGGGACGACGGTGAGCGGCGCGGTGAAGGTGGTGGTGAGTGCCTCGGACGCGGTGGGTGTCGCGCGGGTGGAGCTGCTGGTGGATGGCAGCCCGGTGGCGACGGCCTCGTCGGCGCCGTACGAATTCACATGGAACAGCCAGGGCGTGGGGAACGGGGCGCACACGCTGGGGGCTCGGGCGTATGACGCCGCGGGGAACCAGGCGACGGACAGCGATACCAGCGTCACGGTGAACAACACGGGGACGCCGACGCCCACGACGGCGACCTTCACGAGCATCGCGGCGGAGGATGGCTACCTGAAGGCGAACGCGGACGGCAGCGCGGCGGTGCTGGGGACGCTGACGAACCTGGCGCTGGGGCGTGGGACGGATGGGAAGTACAACCGCTCCTTCGTCTCGTTCGACACGTCGAGCCTGCCGGATGGGGCGACGGTGACGCGGGCGTATCTCACGGTGAGCTACTCGTCGGGCTCGGGCGACGCGTGGTCGACGCCGGCGGGGAACACGGTGGTCATCGACGTGAAGGCGGGGACGTTCAACGCCGCGTCCACGGAAGTCACGGACTGGGCGGCGGCGGCCGATGCGACCGCGGTGGCGAGCATCGACAAGTTCGCGAGTGGGGCGAAGGCCTCGGCGGACTTCAGCGGCGCGGGCCTGGCCTCCATCAACCGGACGGGGAGGACGCAGCTTCGGCTGCGCTTCAGCCTGGAGCAGACGGCGACGCAGTACCTGTTCGTGAAGGACTCGACGAACGCCGTGCTCACCGTCGTGTACACGCCGTAGCGTGAAACGGAGGGGACGGTGGTGTGCCCACTGTCCCCTCTTCCGCCGTGGATTCAGCGGCTCTGCAGGCGGTTCCAGCCGCGTGTGAGCTGTGCCACCAGCGTCCGCGCCTGCTGTCGCTGCGAGTGGCTCCACAGTCGGGGCTCGATGAACAGTGCACCGCCACTGCGCAGGGCGACCTCCCAGGCGAGCGCGGGACGGCGTCGCATCGGCTCTGTCTCCAGGGCCGTGGCCAGGCTCTCCGCCGTGAGACGAGTACCCCGCAGGTAGCGCTCCGTCTGCGTCAGGCTCGCACGTCGCCCCGCCCACCAGTGCTCCACGGCGTGGGCATCCACGCGCCCAGGGAGGACTCGGGGCCCGGGTAGCGTCTCTCGCAGGTCCTCTGGCGCGGGAGCCTCGGCGTCCTCTTCCTCCTCGGCCGCGTCTTCCTCGGAGAGTTCCTCCAGGATGAAGGGCGGTGCGAGCGGAAGGCCGGTGATGGCGGCGAACGACGAGGCGGCGAGCAGTCCCCAGTCTTCGTCATGAAGCAGGGGGAGCAAGGTCTCCGCCGCGGCGGGCTTGCCGCTGAAGCCCAGTGCCCAGATGACCTCCTCGCGGACCTGCTCATCCGCGAGCCGACCCACGAGGTCCGCGAGGTCCTTCGAGTCTCCCGCCACGGCCAGCGAGAGCAGCGCCGCGCGCGGAGAGGGCTCCTGGGACATGGCCCGCTCACGAGCCACTGTCCATGCGTCACGTGAGCCGAACAGCAGGCCCACCTCCAGCGCGGCGTCGCGCACCAGGGCACTGTCGTGTCCGAGTCCGCGCTTCACCTGGGTGTCGCCCAGGGCGGTCCGAGGCACGTAAGGCAGGGCGCGGAGAGCCTCGGCCTGAAGGGCGTCATCTCCGCTCAACGTGTCGGGCAAGGCGAGCCGCTGGAGGCGTCTTGCTCGGACGATTCCCGCCTGGACCTCCGGTGGAAGTCCGGGCAGTCGCTTCAGGAAGGCCGCGTGGAGGTCATCACGCGCGAGCAGCTCCAGCGCGCGAAGGATGCCGGGGCCTGCCTCATCGGGAGTGGTTTCGAGGGACTTGATGACAGCGTCGTGCCCGCTCGGGTCTTCGGAGGAGAGCAGCACCCAGGTGGCCACGGCGATGCGAGCGGGCTCCTCGGAGGCGAGGGCGGGCACGAGGAAGCGTCGGGCCGCGGGAGGACCGCCCAGGGCGAGCGCATCCAGATGGGCGAGCAGGCGCCCCTCGTCTCCGTCCGAGACTTCCGAGAGGGTGAGCTCCGGACTCCAGAGGGCCTGTTCCCACTGCGTCCAGAGGAACTCGGCCTCTTCGAGGTGATGTTCGAGCAGCTCCCAGCGAACGGTGGGCCGGCGAATCTTCACAGCTCCTTTTCGCAGACCAGGCACTTGGCCTTCATCTCGTCCTGGCCGAGCGCGACGACAGGCCCCTGGAGCAGCGGCGCGGGCGGGGTGTTCTTGTCGTTGTGGAGCATGAGGTCGAAGGTCCGGGCCACGCTCTTGCCTTCGAACTTCACGTCGAAGGAGTAGTTGACGAACTCGGCCTTGCCCTTGGTCTTGCTGGAGGCGACGCCGCCGCCCGCGGAGCCAGCCTCGTCACCGCTGCTGGTGCTGAAGTTGGAGTCCTCGACGCAGACGGGCTTGCCGTCCACGGAGACCTTCTTCGTGCCCTTCGCGGTGTCGGAGGACATGGCGATGTTAGAGCTGTCTCTTATACCCATCTCCGAGG
>NZ_VIFM01000212.1 GCF_006636215.1 Myxococcus llanfairpwllgwyngyllgogerychwyrndrobwllllantysiliogogogochensis
GCCCGGGGGGCCGCCTGGGCGGCGGGACGGGCAGCCACGGACAGCGGCGCCACCACGTCGTTGCCGTCCTCATCCTGGAGCAACTGTTCGATGCGCTGCTCCGCCTCGGTCAGCAGCTTCTCACCCCGGCGTACCAGCCGGATGCCTTCCTCGAACGCCTTGAGAGAGTCCTCCAACGACAGATTGCCGCTCTCCAGCCGGCCCACCGTCTCCTCGAGCCGGGACACGACGTCCCCGTACTGCCCGGGAACCTCGCCCTCCGCCGCCTTGTCCGCCTTGGACGCCTTGTCCGCCTTCGCCACAGCCTTCCACCTCCCCGTTCGGGGCGCGGGACTCTAGAGGGTGGCCCGTTAGCAGTCCACCGGCCCTTTTACCGACGTGACAGTGGCTTCGACTTCTTCACATCCGCCCAGTGTCTTCGCCCCATTCGCCGCGAGTTTGATGCCCAGGCGCTCTCCCACCTCGACATCCGCGGCGGAGCGCACCACCCCGCCGTCTCGCTGGCGGAACACCACCGAGTAGCCACGCGACATCACCTTCAGCGGGCTCATCGCGTCCAGTCGCCCTTCCAGACGCTGGAAACGCCTCTGCGCTTCCGCCAGCGTCCCCTGCTGAAGCGCCCGCAGGCGTGCCTGGTGCGCCGCCAGCCGGGCATGCTCTCGCGAGATGAGCGCCGTCGGCGAGGCCCGCTCCAACCCGAGTCGCGCCGTCGCCAGCGTCGCCTGCCGCGTCGCCACGCCCGCGCGCGCCGCCTCCGACAGTCGCATGGCCAGCTTCAGCAGATGCGCCCGCTGCTCGCTCAGCCGGGCCTGGGGCCGCGAGCGCTGCAGGCGCTCCGTCAGCGCGCGCAGCGACTCACGGCGCTCGCGCACGGCGGGCCGCAGCACGCGCATCATCGCTTCCACCTGTTCGGACAGGTGCAGCCGCTGGTGGTTGAGCGCCCGCCGCGGATCATCCAGCCGGGAGGCGAGCTGCCCCTGTCGCTCGCGCAGCTCCAGCACCCGGCGTTCCATGGCCCGGCGCAGCCGCCCCGCCTGGGTGGCCAGCGACAGCTCCAGGTCCGCCAGCACCGGCGCCAGTCGCTCCGCCGCCGCGCTGGGGGTCGCCGCCCGCCAGTCCGCCACGAAGTCGGAGATGGTGAAGTCAATCTCGTGGCCGATGGCCGACACCACCGGCACCGGCGAGGCGAAGATGGCGCGCGCCACCTCCTCCTCGTTGAAGGTCCAGAGGTCCTCCACCGAGCCACCGCCGCGCGTCACCACGATGACGTCCACGTCGGTGCGGCCCAATCGGGCAATCGCCCGGGCCACCTCCGGCGCGGAGCCCTCGCCCTGCACGCGCGCGTCCGCCAGCAGCACGCTCAGCCGGGGGTTGCGCGAGTGCAGCACGCGCAAGAAGTCCTGGAGCGCCGCACCCGTGCGGCTCGTCACCACGCCGATGCGCTGGGGCAGGAACGGCAACGGACGCGGGGGCCTCACGCGACGGTCGCCGATGAGCCCCTCGGCCGCCAGTCGCGCCTTGAGCTGTTCGAAGGCGAGCGCCAGCGCGCCCTCCCCCACCGGCTCCAGCCGCGAGACGATGAGGCTGTAGCGTCCCTGCGGCTCGTACAGGTCGACGCTGCCCTCGGCCAGCACCTCCATGCCGTCGCGCAGCGCGAAGCGCATCCGCCCCGCCATCGAGGCCCACACCTTGGCGTCGATGGAGGCGACGGAGTCCTTCAGCGAGAAGTACCAATGCCCTCGCGCGTTGGCGCCGCGAAAGCCCGTCACCTCACCGCGAACCAGCACACGCGCGAAGCGGGACTCCAACGTCTGTTTGAGCTGACGCGTGAGCTCGGCCACCGAAAGCACCGAGCGCTCGGGCTTGGGCGGCGCGGCGGGCACACCCTCCAACGGCCCCAAGAGCCCCGTGCCGTCCGCGTCCACGGGGGGAGGCGACGGAGGCGCCTTCCTCGGCAGGGCCACCACGCGCGGCGCCGACGGCGGCGCGGCGGTGGAGGGCGCGGGAGTGGCTCCGAACAAGTCCCACTGAGAACCCGACGTGACGGGCGGCGGTGACTCGCCGCCCGCGCCCTTGCGCTTCTTCATCGCGAGAGCTTCTCGACCCAGGACTTCGCCTTGTCGTGGTACTCGTCATCCGGAGGCGTCATGGCCACCACGTCCTTGAACTTGGGCAGCGCGTCCTCGGGGCTGCCGTCCTTCAGGGAGTAGGCCAGGAGGTAGAGCTCCCGCCCCTTCGTCTTCAGCTCGCTGATGATGTTCGCCGCGCCCGCGTGGCCCGGGTCGGCCTGCAACGTGCGCCGCGCGAACTCCATGGCGCGGGCCCACTGACCGGAGGCCTTCGCGGAGCTGGCGCTCTTGTAGAAGATGGTCGCCGCGCGAGTGCCCGCGTTGCGCGCCATCTTGCTGGTGCGCCCATCGGTGATGTCCTTGTCGAGCGACAGCAGCTTCTGCAGCCCCTTCGCCTCCAGGTCCTCCAGGCGCTTGTAGAGCGTGCTGAACTCCGACATCTGCGCGAGCAGCTTCTTGCACTGCGGGTTCTTCGACATGCACGCGTTGAGGATGGCCACGGCGCCGGACATATCGCCGTCGCGGAAGCGCTCGACGGCGGGCTCCCAGGGCTTGGGGGCGGGCCCGGTGGGAATCACCCGGGGCGTGTCGCGAACGGTGATGGCCTGCGCCGCCTGCTCGTTGATGATCTTGGCGTCGCGGTGCTCCGGGAAGGCCTTGAGGACGTCGTCGGTGATGGCCTTGGAGGAGTCCAGCTGGTTGCCATCCAGCGCGGCCCTCGCCTCGCGCGTGCGCTTGTCGGCCAACTCGGACAGCTCCCGCTTCGCCGCGCTGACCTGCTCGTAGAGGAACTGGCTCTCACCGGCCTTGCCCAGCGCAGCGGAGGCCTTGCCCAGCTCGTTCCTGGCGAGCGCGGTGCGCGCCTCCGTGAGGCGCTCCTGGACGGGAATCTCGCGCTCGGCGTGCTGGAGATAGTCCTTCACGCCAGGGTAGTCGGGAGCGGAGGCGGCCAGCTCCTCCAGCTTCGCCTTGGCCTCCACCCACTTGCCTTCGCGCACCAGGTTCTTCGCGTCCTGGAAGATGGTGCTCAGCTCCTTGCGGACGGCGTCCTGCTCGCCCTTGCGGACGAGAATCGCCTCCTGCTCCTTCACCACGCGCATGCGCGCGATGCCCAGGCCGGCGAAGAGCACCACCACCACGCCGCCAGCGAGCAGCTTCAGGCGCATCTTCTTGCGCTGGACCTCGGGGTCGGGCGGCGCCATCGCCGAAGAGCGCGCGCTGCGCACGCGGCCGCCCTCCACGCGCGGAGGCGGCCGGGCCGGCGATGAGCCCCGGCTCCCGGAAGCGGCGGAGGAGGCACTCGACGTCCGCCCCCGCGACGGGGTGGCGACCATCATCGTGGAGTTGACCACGTCCTCGAAGCGCAGCTCCGTGTCGCCCAGGGTGATGACATCGCCGTTGGCCAGGGGCGTCTCCTCGCCAATGGCCTCGCCATTGACGAGCGTCCCGTTGCCGGAGCCCAGGTCGCTCACCATCCAGCCCGCACCCGCCTTGCGCACCATGACGTGCTTGCGCGACACGGAGGTGTCGGGGATGCAGATGGGGTTGTCCGCGGCGCGACCGATGACGTACTCGCCATCCTCCAGCGAGAACTCCTCACCTGACTTGGGCCCCGCGACGCAGATGAGTCGAGGGGTGGCCGCCCCGGGGGCGCGGGCAGCGGAAACAGGAGACGTCCTGCGAGCAGCGGGGCGAGCTCCTGTCCCGCCCGAGGGCGTCCCGGAAGGAGGCCTGCGACGAGCAGGAGGGGAACCGTTCGACATGGCGAATCACCGACTTCCTGAAAAAAGAGCACCAGCTCAGAGCTCGTGCTCGAACGCCTTTTCCTGGGCAAGATTGTGGCAGCGATGCTCGGTGGTAGGGAAGCGTCTGCTCACTTCTTGCAGCGCCGCCCGGGCCTTCCTCGCGCTCCGGAACTGCACACTCCGCTGGAATTCCAGCATGAGCTGAGCGCATTGGTGGTCCAGCTCGGCGGAGACCTGGGACAGCTGGTAGCGGACGTCCTGGTAGAGGTCCGGCTTGGTGTCCAGGGCCTCCAGGGTGAGCCAGGCGAAGCGGAACTGCTGCCAGGCCCGGAAGAGGTTCTCCGCGCCCACGCCCTTGGTGTCGAAGAACCGCCGGCCCGTGGAGGCATACTCCCGTGCCTGCGAGAGCAGCTGCTCGGGGGGAAGCTCCGGCACGGGGATGACCTCCAGCCGCAGGTTCCAGACCCGCCACGTCTCATTTCCGGGAGGGTTGCGAACGTTGTCGAAGACGAAGCTGTTGAGCGCCCCGCGCTTGAGCGTATTGGCGGGGAGGATGTGCTCCAGCTCGCGCTCGGCGGTGGTGGTGGTATCCGGAGGGACCCAGCCGAGGTTCACCCCGTTGAGCGCCAGGGACACCTCCTCCTTGGAGATTCCGCTGGCCTGGTAGTGCAGCAGGGCCACGGCGCGGGTAGGAGCGACGAACTGGAAGTCGAAGGACTTCTGGTCTGTGCGCTCCCAGCGCACGCCCTCGCCCAGGCCGAACGAGTCGGGGACGTTCTCGACGCCCAGGCTCAGGGGCTCCGAACCCGCGCCCCCTGCGGCCAGGCCGCCCGGCAGGAAGACGAAGGCCAGCGCACTGCCCGCCAGCCCCAGCACGAAGAGCGTCACCGTGCTCGTCAGGAGCTTGCGGGCCAGCGGCAGCCCTCGCCACCAGAGCAGGAGCCGTCCGCCGCGAGAGCTCGCGAGTTCCCTCCGCTGACGGGCCCGGTCCGCGGCGCTCGGCCCCGTGGGAGCGGGTGCGGGCGAAACCTTCGTCGTGGACTCCGCGGCGAGCGGCGACGTCCCGGGGGCCGGCGCGACGGCCAGGGCCGAGGGGGCGAAGGCCGGGGCTCCTGGAGCGCGGGTCCGAATCGGCCGGGTGGCATCATCCAGGGTCGGCTCGTCCAGGAGGCCCAGGTCGGGGAGCGTAGGCAGCGCCAGCTCCGTGCGCTCTTCTCGCTCCTCGGTCGGAAGCTCGATGAGCCCCGGAGGCATGGCGGTGGCGATGGGTGGCACCCGAAGGGGCAGGGCCACCTCGGTGCGCTCCTCCGGCTGCGAGTCCATGAGCGGAAGGAGGGTCGGAACCACCACGGGGCGCTCGCCGGTGAAGGCCACCTCGGTGCGCTCCTCCGCCAGGGCCTCCATGAACGGAAGGCTGGGGGGCGCCACGGGTGCGACGAGGGGGCGCTTGCCGCTGGGCGGTGGCAGCGCTGGGAACTCATCCGCCAGCACTGGTGGCGGCGGGCGTGGCGCCACGGGCGCGACGAGGGGTCGCTTGCCGCTGGGCGGAGACACCGCGGGCGAGTCCTCGACCAGCACCGGGGCCAGGCGCGGGGCGACGGGCGCGATGAGGGGAACCTCGCCCGTGGGGAGGTAGTGCTGATCCAGGCCCCCGGGAGGCGGTGGCGCGGGCGCGTTGCGGCGGATGGGACGCGTGGCGTCCTCGTCCCCGTCCGGAGGCACCCAGAGGAAGGTGAACTCCACCGGGCCCACGCCGATGCGGTCTCCGTCACGCAGGAGCTGCTCGCCCAGCAGCCGGCTGCCGTTGAGCGCCGTGCCGTTGGAGCTGCCCATGTCCTGCGTGAAGTACTGCCCGCCACGCATGACGATGCGGGCGTGCAGCCGGGAGACGCCATGGTCGTGCAGCACCAGGTCGTTCTCCGGCGTGCGACCGATGTTCACCTCGGCCTGCTCGAAGACGAGCTCCCTTCCCTGCTGGAGCCCCTTGGTGATGGAGAGGAGAATCGGCAGAGGACTATCCCCCCGCGAGCTCACCGAAGAAGAACTGGAACACGATGGGCCCGAAGAGCACCATGAACACGGTCGGGAAGATGCAGGCGATGAGCGGGAAGAGCATCTTCACCGGGGCCTCGCCAGCCAGCTTCTCCGCGCGCTGCGTGCGGTCGATGCGCATCTGCGTGGACTGGATGCGCAGCACCTTGCCCAGGCTCGTTCCCATCTTGTCCGCCTGGATGAGCGCCGTGACGAACGTCGTCAGCGACGGCAGGTCCACGCGCACAATCATGCTCTTGAGGCCTTCTTCGCGCGTCTTGCCCATCTTGAGCTGCTTGAGCACCAGCTGCAGCTCCTCGCGAAGCGGACCCGCCTTGCCCTTCTCCACCACCTTGGCCAGCGCGGCGGTGAAGTCCAGACCCGCCTCCACCGACAGCGTCAGGAGGTCCAGGTTGTACGGCAGCGCGCGGCTGATGAGCAGGTGGCGCTTCTTCACCTGGTCGTTCAGCCAGAGCATCGGGTAGTACATCCCGAAGAGCAGGAACAGGAGGGACCAGACCAGGTTCTGCCCGGTGCCGTTCAGGATGAACAGGCCCATCAGCAGGCCCACCACGGCGCTCACTTCCTGCAGCGCCATCATGTCCTCGGGCTTGTAGCCCTGGGGCTCACCGGCCTTGATGAGGTTGCGGCGCGACTTCGCCTCGTAGCTCGGCCAGATGAAGCGGCGGTTCATGGCACCCAGGCGGCGGATGGCCACCGAGCCGAAGCCCTTCATGCCGCCCTGGGACTCGTCGCGCACTTCCGACAGGAAGCGCTCGAAGAGCACCTGGTACAGGCCGATTCCGAGGAAGCCGATGGCTCCCGCGAAGAGCAGCGCGGAGCTGCCGACCAACACTTGCGTCAGGATGTCCACGGAGCACCCCTCAGATATCGATGTTGACGATGCGGCGGATGATGAGGATGCCGAGCACTTCCATGATCGCGATGATCACCACGAGGATCCACCCGAAGAAGTGGTTCATCATGGGCTCCATCAAGTCCGGCCGCATGTAGTTGAGCACCATGCCCAGCACGCCGGGCATGGCCGCCACGATCCACCCCTGCAGCTTGCCCTGCGAGGTGAGGGCGTCGATCTTGCCTTCCAGGCGGAAGCGCTCGCGAATCACTGTGGAGATGGTCTCGAACATCTCCGCCATGTTGCCGCCCAGCTGACGCGCGATGTTGGTGGACACCACGACCAGCTCCAGGTCGTCGCTGCCCACGCGGCGGCCCATGTTGATGAGCGCCTCCTCCAACGGCACACCCAGCTTCACTTCCTTCACGAACAGGCCGAACTCCTGCGACAGCGGCGCCATCGCCTCGCGCGCCACGTGTTCGATGGCCTGCGGGAAGGTGAGACCGGCCTTGAACGCGTTGGCCATCGCCTGCAGCGCGTCCACCAGCTGGACGTTGAACTTCTTGATGCGCCGCTTGCGGTAGTGCTTGACCATCAGCATCGGCAGGAAGAAGCCGAACACCGTGGCCACGACGGCCAGGATGGGGTTGAAGATGATGTAGGTCAGGATGCCCAGCAAGCACATGCACGCGATGTTGAGCACCAACATCTGGCGCGCATCGATGAAGAGGAACATGTCGCTCAAGTCGTTCATCGACTTGGCGACATAGCGCTCCTGGTACTGCTCGTACGCCTTCGAGAGGACGCTGAAGATCACCAGGCTGAAGAAGAAGACAGAGCCTGTGACGAGGAGGAGGACGATTCCGGCAAGCATGGGCGCGCTTCCCTGGGGGTGAGGGCGGCGTGGCGCCGACTACTGGGCGCCAGCGGCGGCGGCTTTCTCGCTGCCGCCCTTGATGATCTGGATGATCTCCCGGCGCTTGGCTTCCAGCACGCGGGTACGCTCACCGGACAGCAGGGTGCTGATGGTGGCGCGGCCGCGCTCCTCGATGAGGTCCACGTCGTCCTCGTTGCGCAAGCTGAGCGTCAGAGCGCCCAGTTCCGCGGCCAGCACGAGGATTTCCGCCTCTTCCGGCAGCACCATCAGCGACACGTTGTTGTAGTCGCGCTGGCCTTCCGGGATGAGGTTGACGTTGGTGGTACCAGTGATCTTTCCGGTCGCCACCACGATGATGTTCTGCAGCAGCGTCACGCCGACGTTCTCGTCGGTCTGCGGGTCGCGGAACGTGCCGATGATGTCCACGTGGTCGTTGGGGCGAATCCAGCCGCCGACGGCGGTGGTGTTCTTCGCCTCGATGGTCATCGCGCGCATCTTCTTCTGCACCTTCGAGGACAGGCGCTCGGCGGCCTTGGTCGTCTCGAACTGGCTCCACAGCAGCGGGTCACCCGCCTGCAGCGCCACGAGGACCTTCTGGTTCACGACGTAGGAGGCCGAGTCCGGACGAACCACCGACGAGGTGACGAACTGCTCCGGCACCGAACGTTGAGAGATCATCTCGAAGGAGATGACGGTGCCTTCGGGGACGTCCTGGGCCGCAACCACCACGGGTACCAGGTTCCAGCCGCGGCGCACGTCCGCTTCCTTCTTCTTGATGGCGGAGTACGCGATGACGCCGGCCAGAAGGCCGAGTACGAGCGCGACGACGAGCGGGGTCTTGCCCTTCAGCATGATTCAGGAACCTCCAAAACGGGGGGGCGCCGTTCGGCGGCGAAGGCGTTCGAGGGTGTAGAAATCTAGAAAGGCGCACCTTGGCGCCGATGGCGCGGGATGTTAGCCGTGCGATACAGCAGGTGTCAAAACCACCTCCCGCGACAGCACCGAATCCCGCGCCATCCCTGTCGAATTCAGCGGTTGCGTCAGAGGCCCGCGAGCGCCTTGCGGTCGTCGTCGGTCAACCCGTTGTATTCGGTGATGCTGTAAATGGCGTCCTGGACGACGTTGGCTTCGTCCTCGTTGTCGATGGTCTTCCCTCTCAGCAGCCGCAGCAGCTCCTGGATGTCCGGGTCCGTGGAGACGGGGCCGAACGCGAAGGTGCCATCCTGCTCGGAGGGGGCCCGCTCCTGGTTGAGGCAGTAGAGGTGGAAGGGCACCACGTAGACCTCTTCCTCGGTGCCACCGTCCGTGCCCGCGTCGATGCCGCCCGGGCCGATGCCCGTGGGCGGGAGGTTGATGAGCACGCGGTCCATCAACATGCCGTTCTGGATTCGGCTGGGCGCCGTGTTCATCATGACGAGGCCCGGCTCGAAGGTCATCAGCACCGGGGCGCCGGTGTTGTTTCGCAGCGGCACGCAGACCAGCACCGCGGGCCCCGTGCCCACCGGCGCCACGCCGTTGCCACAGTCCTTGGTGGAGTCATTCGCGCCGTACAGCTCTCCGGCGATCTCCACGCCCGGAGGGAATGCGAAGGTGGTGCCCACGGGAGCCCCCGGGTCCTCACCGAAGCCGGGCCGCTGCTTGTTCACCCCCGCATCGAAGGTGATGGGGCCGCCGTCCGTCCCGCCTCCGCCGCCGTCATCGTCGTCACTGCAAGCCAGCACCCCTGCCCCTACCGCCGCCGCGACGACCACCCACTTCCAGGCCGCATGCGCCATTGCGCGCTCCTTGTCCTCGTCGTTGATGCGAAAGCGACCCCTCCGGCCCTGGGCCACCGCGTCATGAGGTGGACCGAGACTGGCTGAGTCCCGGGTCGTCGGCAACACCGGCGTGCACCCGACGTGTCAGGGAGTTGGCGAAGGAGACAGCTGCTCGATGGGCGACGCGGCGGGCTCCCGCATCGGAGGCAGGTCCGGGTTGTAGAGGCCGCGCAGCACCAATTCCCGGGCGCGGTCGTCTTGAAGCAGCGCGGGCTCACCCGCTCGGAGCCCCACCGGGCGGATGCTGAAGCCGATTCCGTCCGGCGTCACGTGCACCCACAGCGTGTTGGGAATGAGTGGCGAGGGACGCGACTCCTCCGACTCGAGCCACACAATCTGGACGGGCACGGCGCGGAACTCGCGCGTGCGCAGTTGCTCGTTGTTGGGACCGGCCACCACGAGCGCCTTGCGCCAGGATTCCTCATCGGTGGGCGTCTCGCCGTGGGCCTGGAGTTCCTGCACCATCGACAGATGGACCCGCCGAGCCACCCGCAGGAGGGACAGGTTCGTCGCCTCTTCCGAGCGCGTCTCCTTGAGCGAGCGTCCATCCCCCGCCCCGACCGCGCCGACCACGGACAGCAACGCGACGGCCGAGGCCCAGAGCGGCGCGGACGTCCCCCGCACCAGCCCCCAGACGAGGCGCAGTCCGCTCACCACCGCCAACACGGAACCCGCGAGCAGCGTCCAGCGCGGCAGCGGGCCCGAATGGAACGACTGGCCCAGCACCTGGGCGATGTGCCGCCACTCGGGGACCGCGACGTACACGACGCCCGCCGCCATGGCGAGGAACACGGCCGCGTGCAGCAGCCGCAACCCCAGGGGCGACGGCGCCCCCACTTCGCTCCGGGTCGTCACGGGAACGGCAGGTTCAGGACGAAATAAAAGGAGTCGTAGTAGATCTGGTACGAGCGCATGAACAGGTCGATGACGTTCGACTGGACGTCATCCGTCCAGCGGACCTTGACCGACGCGCCGATGACGAGCGCGACGACCAGCACCCAGTTCAGGATGGAATATTCGACCATTGCCTGCCCACGTCGGGAGGCGCGCAGGCGCTGCGTCTTGGGGAAGCTCATGGGGCGTTCTCCGAATCGGCGGGTTCCTTGGGGGCGTCCATCCCTGGCAGGTCCGGGAAGATGCGGTCAGCGTACTCCAGGCGGACCTTGGGCGCGGAGGGGGGCGGTAGCACCATACGCGGCTTGGCGTCGATACCGTACTCCGCCACCTCCATCGAATGGGCGATGCCCGGAATCTCCATCTTCGCCAACTGCATCAACGGAATCTCGCGGCTGATCCACATCCGCTTGACGACGGTCTTCTTCATCACCAGCTCCACCGGAACGACTGTCACGGTCCCCGCGAGCGTCATCACCCGCGTCTCCTTGCCGGTGCGCAACACGGGCTTGACCCCTGCCGGCAGGACGACCTTTGCGTCCTCGGGGTCTGGCACCTTGTTGTCCTTCTCCTCCTGGTCCATCGTCTTCAGGACGTGGTCCAGCGCCTCTTGCGAGTACTCCTGGGGACGGTCCGTGGGCCCACCGACGAAGAGCCGGGAGATGGCGTCATAGCGAATCTGCTCGCCCTCGCGAGCAACCAGCATGCGCATCTGCATGAGCGGCGACTTCATGGACGGATGCATGCCCGCCTCCATCTCCACCCACACCGCGTCCCGGCCCTCCTTGTCCTTCTCCTCCCCCACCACCGCCATGCGCCAGTAGTAGATGCGCATCCCGCCCGCGCCGCCGTCGAAGCGGTACGTCACCCAGTCGCCCACGCGCGCGCTGCGAGCACCCCGGGCCATATGGGACATGACCTCACGCGCCGCGGAGTTCTCCTCCGCGCGCGCGGGCGCGGCCATGAGCATCACCGCGATGACCGCCCACGACGCCCTCATTTCCCCGCTCCCTTCGCAGGCTTCGCCTTCTGCTCCCGCTCCCACGCTTCGCGGCTCTTGCGCACCGCCTCGTCGTTGGGCACCCCGTCTGGACGGTCCGTGCCCACCCACGTCTGCATGACGGACGACATCCCCTCGTCCACCTGCGAGATGGTCGTCATCACCTGCTCGCCCTTGCGCGCGTGCTCCATCGTCAGTTGCGTGCCGCCTCCCAGCTTCGTCACCGTGCTGCGCACCGGCTCGAAGCCCTGGCGCGTCAGCTCCGTGCCCACCCGCTGCTGCACGTCCGACAAGTCCCCCGCCACCAATGAAGTGCGGTTCTGCGAACCACCCGGGTCGTCCCGCGTCGCCAGGTCCTGGCTGTAGAGCGTGCCCTCCAACTTCAGCAGGCCGGATGGGGGAGACTTCGGCGGACGGGTCCACATGTCCCTCAGCGCCGTGAAGCCCACCGTCTTGCCCAGGTGCGTGCGCAACACCACGCCACGCTGCAGTCCCTCGCGGGTGAAGAGGGCGGAGACGACGGCCTCTTCCTCCAGGTCTCCCTCCACCACGGTGGGGTAGCCCTCGTCGCGCCACTTCTGCGCGAAGTACGCGACCACCTTCTTCATGGGGTCGGTCGTCGTGAAGTAGGCGAGCCGGTAGTACTCGCCTCCGATGATGAGGTCGTTGCCGATGCGCGTGTGGATGGTGCCCGGATACACGGGCACCTCCTGCTCGGCGAGCGCGGGCCACACGGCCAGGAGCGCGAAACCGAGCAGGAGCCGGCGGGCCACCTTATTGCTCACAGCGAATCTTGTTGTCCTGCTCATCCTTGTTCGTCGCCTCTTGGGTGGCGTCCGGATCCGACGGGTCGTCGGCCATGGCCTTCTTGCACCCCATGAAGTGCGGGCCACGCGCCAGGAACAGCTTGATGTAGTTGCTGTCGCCGTAGGTCATCTCGTCGCGGAACGGAGCCGTGTCGAAACAGTCCGGACGGTCGTGGTCGAGCAGGCCCCGCATCGCATGCAGGCCGCTGCTGGCCGGGCCGTCATAGCCTGTCAGACCGTTGCAGTCCCCCTTCTGCTGGGGATCGATACCGTAGTTTCGCGCGACGACATAGGTGCCGAAGAAGTTCGGCAGGATGCTCCCCAGGAAGTCGAGCACGCCACCGACGGCTCCATCCAGGGCCTTCGTCAGGCCGAGGAACACCATCCGCTCCACCTGGGCATGCATGCCGTGAGGGTCGCTTCCCCCTCGGTGGTTGCCTGCCCGCCGGTCCCGGACGATGGCGTCGCCGCCGTCCGGCATGTGCCAGCCGTTGGCGTACATCGAGAACTTCGAGCGCATGGGGAGGCTCGACAGGTCATGGCCTCCGGTGGTGTCCGACTTGAAGAAGCCTCCAGGACCGGAGTTCTCGTCGAGGTAGCTGCGGGGGATGATGACGTTGTCGAAGTTCATCGTGACTTCGGACTCCACCCATCCCTTGTTGTTGAAGCCCCAGCCGTTCAGCACCGCGCCAGCGCCGCGGTTGAGCATGTTGATCACCCCGCTGCCCAGGCTGCCGCCCTCGCCCGTGCTGCCGGGATTGCCCAGCATCCCGGACTCGAGGAAGGGAATCTCCTTGTTGGTGATGGTTCCCTGCACCGAGCTGTAGCGCGCGATGAACGATCCCGCGGGCCCGTTGGGCTCCACCGAGTCCATGTCCTTGAAGCGCTCGATGAGCTCCTTGTGCGCCTCCTGCCGCGCATCCTCGAACGCGGCATCGTGGTCGGCCTTGGCGAAGTCGGAGAGCGTGTAGCTGGTCATCTCCCAGACGGCGTAGTGGGCCATCTCCTGGAGCTTCAGCTTCGCCCGGACCAACTCCGTCAGGTACATGCTGAACATCAGGATCATGACGAGGAGCGGCACGGAGAGAGCGAACTCCACCGTGGCGGCTCCGCGTCGGAAACTCTTTCGAGACATGAGAGTTTTCATCGCGGTCCTCAGTGCGTCATGACCTTCGGGGCAAAGCCCTGGAGCGCGCCAGGCAGCGCGTCCAGCATGGACCCGACCACCGGGAGCTGATTGCGGCCCTGGTACACGGACGCCAGGCGCGGGCGCCAGTACGGGTTGAAGAAGTTGGGCTGCTCGGTCCAGTTGCCCGGCCGGTGGTAGTAGCTCTGGCCACGGGAGATGACGTTGAGGCCCTCGGTGAGGCTGAGGAACTTCTTGCGGTTGTTCAGCATCTCCAGGCCCTCCGAGTCCGGCGTGAAGGTGAACTTCACCTTGCCCTCGTCGTTCAACAGCGCGGGAGCGTTCGTACCCGTGCCATCCGTGTTGGCCTTGTTGACGACGTCTTCCGGCGACTTGTTCAGCGCCACCCACGCGGAGGGCTGGTTGAAGTCCATCGTGCGCTTGGCCAGCTCACCCTTGTTTGCGTTCGCAGTCGGGTTGCAGGTGTTTCCAGCATACTGACCGGGCTCGAAGTGCATGAACGGCGTGACGCCACCCCAGGGGTGGTTGCCGTCCTGGGCCGGACGCACGTTCGCGGTGTAGACGTCCACCTCGAACCAGCAGACCACCAGTTTGAGCACGCAGACCTTCTCGGTGTGGATGCCCACCTCCCGCTCGACGCCTCTGGGTGCCGAGTGGTTGCGCCACTGCTCGGTGTTCCGCGGGTAGTGCACGCGCCAGTGGACGCCGCCCTTGACGCTGCCGGTGTCCTTGTCGTTCAGCGCCCAGACACTGGGCTTCGTCATCTCTTTGTAGGGGAGCTTGGTGCGCGAGTTGTCGCCCTTCCCCTTCCGGTTGTCGCCAAAGCAGCGCGTATACGGGTCCTTGTTGTTGCACGACAGGGGGTTGTCCGCCTTGCCCACGCCCACGTCGACCTCCGCGGGCCCCAGCTTCAGCCAGTACAGGTCGTCGGCGCCCATGTTGTCGCCCTGAGCCGTCATGCCCCAGGGGTTCAGGTTGTCGTTCCAATCCCGGATGTAGTTGCGCGAGTCGATGGTGTTCCTCGCGGAGGGGAACGTCGCGGACAACATGCGCGTCTGTCCCATCTTCTGGAACTCCATGATGCCCGGAGCATTCACCCCGTTGTTCAACATGTCGCGCAGGAAGCCGAGCGCATTCGGCAGCGGCAGGACGTCGCCAATCCGGCGCGAAGTGATGAAGCGCTCGGGGCAGGAGCCGCCCTCGCGGTCACACGAGTAACGGGTCGCGTTGGTGATGCCGCCCATGGACCGCTTGGCGCGGGCGATTTCGTCATTGCGCGCGTACTTCGTCACGTCCAGCGCGCCGAAGGGGTTCTTCCACGTGCCCGGGTTCAGCGGCTTGCCGCCGGAGTGCTCGCTGTGCGCCTGACTGAAGAGGCACTCACTGTAGAAGCCCGTCGCCAGCTGGCTGGCCATCGAGTTGAGGTTCTTGTCGTTCGAGTCCAGCACGCCCTGCGCGGTCTGCACCACGTGCGTGGAGGCGGACATCATCACCGCCTGGGACATGAAATACATGGCCCCGTTGAGCACCCGATGCGCCGGAATCATGTACTTCCCCAACCATCTATCGGGGTTGGCCGCCTTCAGGACTTGCTGGAACGGCTTGAGGAAGATGTTCTTGTACGCCGTGATGATCTTGTTGATCGCCTTGATGACCTGCCCCACGTACGGGACCACCTCGAGGATGGGACAGAGGACGATCCAAAGTTTCTTCCGCTTGCCGGCACATGGGTTGAGCGTCTTCATGAACCCGAAGAGGTCCGTGAAGAACGCCTCGGCCGAGTAGATGAGCGAGATGAGCGAGTGCCACATCATCGCCGACACGTATTGTGAGACCTGCGTGCGGTTGGCGTACGCGTAGAAGTTGAACGCGCGCGCCTCCATGGCGGCCATGGAGTAGGCGGCGGCATCGGCGGTGTTCTGCAGGCGCACGCGCTCATGCACGGTGTGGCCGATGTTCACGGTGGTCAGCACCGCGATGGACATCACCAACACCATCAATGCGGCCAGGACGAGGGCCTGGCCCTCCTGGCGCTGGAAGCTCTTTCGGAGGATTCGAGTGAACATGGTGCGTGAGTCCTCTTACATGCCCCAGTCGGGGTTGAGGTGCATGATCCACTTGCGGTGGAAGTTGGACTGCATGCGCATGGTGTACGTCGCCGACAGGGGCATGAAGTAGCGCTTGCCCACGAGGCTGGAGACGAGCGGGATGCTGCCGGTGGCCAGCCCCCAGAGCACCCACATCTCGGCGGGGTACAGGGAGTTGTAGCCCTGCTCATGGTCAATCCCCTTGGCCATCGCGGCCAGCGGCGTGAGGTTGCCGCCATCCGACATCATGTTGGACTTGGGAACGAGGGTGGCCCGGTCAATGGCTCCTCGCAGCGCCACCTGCGCGTTGGACGCGTACCATGCGGTGAAGATGATCCAGTTCGCGAACGGGATCTTCATCTCGTAGAAGTAGCGCAGGCGGATGGTGAGCCTCGTCGCCTTGCGGTACACGAGTTCGGAGTCATCCGGCTCTGGCAGGTTGAAGAACTTGCGGATGTTGTTCTCCAACGACGGCACCTCCGGGAAGCTGTCCGAGCCGTCGAAGTCGAGCTCCTGCCAGTTGAAGCCGGTGCGCAGCTTCCAGATGGTGTTGATGGGCGTGAAGTACGCCGGGTTGATGGTGTCCACCCGGATGAGGCCGAACAGGTTCGAGCCGTTCACCGTCCGAGGCACCACGCCGCCGCCGAAGTTCAGCGTGCGCATCGCGGAGTCGTAGATCTGATGGATGGCGAAGGTCTTCGCCAGGTTGCCGATGTCATCGGTCCGGCCCAACGTGGGCAGCAACGCGACGATGGCCGCGTCATGCATGCGCTCGTTGTTGCCGTTCCACACGATGCCGGCACGCGCCGCTTGATACGCGGCGTACTCGGTCATCAGCTTGGCGTGCTGAATCAACGTGAGCTGGATGATTCCCAGCGTCATGAACACAGCGAGCGGCATGATCATCGCCGCTTCGACCATGGCCTGCCCGGATTGCCGGCCAGCCGCCCCCCGCGGCCGCGAGTCCTGTTCCATTCCCATGGTGCCATTATCTCGATCAGCGCCCCTGAGACGCATCGGTCAAATGGCCAGCTTCAACCGTCCCGCTCTCCCATTTATTGAAAAATCGCGGGTGGTTACGGCGCCGGCTGGGCGTCACTCGTCGGTGTTTCAACCGATTCAGCCTCATGGCTCAATCGGCGACGCGCCGCCTGGGCCGCGCTGGAACCAGGAGCTTCCGTCAAAACCTGATTACACGCCGCCAGCCCCTCGCGTCGACGCCCCAGGGCCAGCTCCGCGTCACACAGCCGGTTGAGCAGTCCCGCACGCTCGGTTCCAGATGCCCCGGCGGCCAGGGCGAGTCTCAACAGCCTCGCCTCCTGGCTCCTGTCCCCTGCCCGGTTCGCGGACTGGGCCTGGCGGGAGAGTTCCGCCACGGAGGAACCCGACGCCGAGTCCTCGGCCTCGGAGCGCCCCACCGCTGCGGGGGTGACCGGAGCGGGGCGCGGCATCGGGGCTTCGGGGACGGCCTCCGCCTTCCTCGTCGCCTTCATCGGGGACTTCGCCCGGGAGGCTGAAGCGCGATCCAGCTCCAACTGCTCTCGCGCATCGGACGGCTGCTGGGCCACGCCTCCACGGCTCTCGTTGGCGGAGGATGGCGCGGGGGCGCTGACCACGGTGCCCTGGGCCAGGGGCTCGGTGACGGCCTCCAGGGCGGGAGCCCCCGGGCCTTCGTCCCATGCGCCGTCCTTGGCCAGGTCATCCGCACTGAGCTTGTTCGCTTCCTTCTTCGCGGACGAGCCCCCCAGCCGCAGCCCATCCCTGGGAGGGCTGCTGGACGCAACGGCCTGAGCCGGAGCGGCTTCCGCCAGGGCCTCCTCATCGAGGTTCGACACCTCTCGCTGGGACTTCTCGGCGGGGGCGGTCTTCGAGCGGCTCTGCTTGCCCCCGAACGACTCCGCGCCCTTGACCTTCGCCTTCAACTCATCGGCACGGCCCCGGCCCCCCACGTCGCCTCCGCTCCCCGCCAGCGCCCAGCCTTCCGCGCGCTGAACCTCCGCGCTTCGCGTCTTCGCCGCGTCCTTGGGGGCATACTCGGCATCATCGTCACGCATCTCCGGAGGAGGTGGCGGAGCCTCCGCGGCGGCGGCCGGAGCCGGCGCGGCGGAGGGCTCGGCGCTTCGTGCCGAAGCGGACGGTACGGGTGCGGCCTTCTTGCTCGGCATCACTTCGGCTGCCGCGAGATTGGCCTGGGTCAGCTCCGGGGACTGCGCGGAGAACGTGAGGATTCCCAGCGTGCTCACCGAGGCGAGCCCGACGACGGGAAGCAGCCAGCGGCGCCAGCGCGACGGCTTGGGCGCGGGCCCCGCGCTGGCCCTGCGCGCGGACTGCTGCGCATACGCCAGCAGCGACTCCAGCCCCGCGTCGGGCGCGCTCTCCTCGGAGAGATGGCCCATGGTGACTCGCACGCCACGAATGTCGTCCAGGGCCTGGGTGCAGCGGGCGCACCCCTGCAGGTGCGACTCCACCACCTGGGCATCCGGGGCGGGCAGCTCGCCATAGGCGAAGTCGAGGAGCCGGTCCTCGTGCGCATGGAGGTTCTGCGGCTTCATCCCACCACCGTCCTTCCGTCCTCGGCGAGATCGCCATCCACGCCCAGCTCCGCCAGTCGGCGACGCAAGCCGTCGAGCGCGTAGCGCATCCGGCTCTTCACCGTGTTCTCCGAGACGCCCGTCACGTCGGCGATTTCCTTGAACGGGATGCCGCTGTACTCGCGGAGGATGAACACCTCACGCTGTTCTTCTGGCAGGGAGGCCAGGGCGCGCTCCAGCAGCGGACGCAGCCGGGCGTTGTACGCGCCCCGCTCCGGACTGGCGCCGGAGTCCGGCAGCGCATCCGCCAGCGCGCGGCCTTCCTCGCCGTCCACGCCACTCACCGGAGACTCCAGGGACGCGGCCTGGCGGTAGCTCTCTTTGCGCGCGCTGTCCACACAGAGGTTCCTCGCGATGGTGTAGACCCAGGTCGTGAACCGGGCCTTCGCCTGATATTCGCCGGCGCTGCGTACCACCTTCAGCCATGTCTCCTGCAGCACGTCCTCCGCCCGTGCCCGTTGCCCGACGAAGCGAAGGATGAAGTTGAACACCGGTGTCCGGTGCCTTCGCACCAACGCCTCGAACGCGCGAGCGTCCCCCGCCTGGAAGGCGAGCATCAATCGCTCGTCTGAGGTCTCCGGTCCCAACACTCCCCCATCGCTCGTGGAGCCACGTTCACTCCGGCCCACCCTCAACCCGTGCCCTCTTAACGGGCGACGGGCCACCAGGGTCTAATCCGGACGTGGCTTCCGGTAAGTGGCGAGAATGACAGGGAGCGCGACGGCTGTCACGAGTGCGGCCTGCGCCAGCAGCACCCCCGGCAAGGGTCGCTGGACGTGGACGTACAGCGACCGGCCAAGCGCCATCCCCAGAAGGACGCCCGTCGCCGTCCGCACCGCGTTGGAACCGGAGGCCGGGCGGAAGCGCCCCACCGCCCAGTCCACCAGCGCCGGCAGCGTGAGGAGCAGCACGGCGGGAACATCCCAGGGCCAACCCAGCGGGGCGCGCGCGATGAACAGCCCCACCAGCGTGGCCATCAGCACCGGATAGGTCCCCAGACACCGCGCGCAGACGCGGAGCCCGCCGAGCCGGTACGTGCGGTTGAACTCATCCGGATGATGGTGACTGAGCCAGAACACCGTCGGCACCTCCGGACCGCGGGGCGGTCGAGGACTGGTGGGACTCCCCTTCCGCCAGGAAGCACGCGGCGGAATGCCCGGAGCCCAGCGGATACAGCGGGGGCGCCTCGCGTCGACACCGCTCCATCGCGTGAGGGCACCTCGGGTGGAACGTGCAGCCCGGAGGCGGCGCGAGCGGCGAGGGCGGCTCTCCCGGCACCAGCAGCCGGGTGCGTGCCCGTTCGGGGTCCGGCACCGGCACCGACGCGAGCAGCGCCTGCGTGTACGGATGGCGCGGTCGCCGGTACAGCGAGTCCGAGGGCGCCAGTTCCACGATGCGCCCCAGGTACATCACCGCCACGCGAGTGGAGACGTGCTCGACGATGTTCAGGTCGTGCGCGATGAACACATAAGTGAGGCCGCGCTCGCGCTGCAGGTCCACCAACAGATTCACGATCTGCGCCTGGATGGAGACGTCCAACGCGCTGATGGGCTCGTCGGCCACCACCAGGTCCGGGCGCAGGGCGATGGCCCGGGCGATTCCGAGCCGCTGACGCTGCCCTCCGGAGAACTCGTGCGGGTAGCGCCCCAGGGCCTCGCGCGGCAGGCCCATCGCATCCAGCAACGCGGCGACCTCGCGCTCGCGCTCCCCCGGCCCTCGGGCGAGACCGTGGATGTCGAACGGCTCGCCCAGGATATCCCGCACCGTCATGCGCGGGTTGAGCGAGGCATACGGGTCCTGGAAGACGAGCTGCATGCGTCGCCGCAGTGGCCGGAGGCGATGCTGGGACAGCCCCGTGAGGTCCTGTCCGTCGAAGTGGATGGAGCCCGCGGTGGGCGTCACCAGGCGCAGCAGCGCGCGCCCCAGGGTGCTCTTCCCGCCTGTCTCTTATAGACATCTGACGC
>NZ_VIFM01000213.1 GCF_006636215.1 Myxococcus llanfairpwllgwyngyllgogerychwyrndrobwllllantysiliogogogochensis
GTTGGGGGAGATGGGGCCGGGGTTCGCGACGGGGACTCCGTACTCCTCGTTGTTGCTCGTGCCCGCGAGGGACTCATGGGAGCGAGAGGGTCCACCCCGTCCTCCAGGCCGAGCGACGGTGATGCGCTTGATGAACTCCTGGTCCACGTTGACGCCCGCCACCGTGCTTGCCACGTCGATGATTTGCCGTGTGCCAGGAGGTGACGTCCTGACGACCTCGATGCCTTCGCCGCGAGAGTCATCGGGAAGCAGGCTGGCGTCGGCGCGCTGGGTTCGCCCTGCCTGGACGCGGACCTGGTGCCGGATGCTGGGATAGAACTGCTTGCCCGCGAAGCGCAGGGTGTAGACGCCCGGTGGAAGCGTGGTCATCCGGTAGCTGCCCCAGGTGTCGGTCTTCGCTGACCAGGAGCCAGACTGCTGGAGCGAGGTCGCGGTCACCTCCACGTCGACGAGAGACTTGTGACTGCGTGAGTCGATGACCGTGCCGATGAGGGTGCCCGTGGCCTTCCGTGCCAGCGCGGGCAGGGCGAACAGCAGCAACAGGCTACACAGCACACCGCGAATGACTGGCGTCATGACGTCCACCTCGGAGCTTGGAGAGGTGTCCATCGTCCGTGAGTCGCACCGCGTGAACCGCACGTGCGCCTCTTTGCTGAGTCATCGTTTCGTCATGGGGCGCTCCACATGCTTCTCACGCGGCAAGGACCTGTCCCGGTGTCGTCCTTCCTCTTCACGAGTGGAGGCCGGGGATGCTCTGGTGCGGCGTCCTCTTGGGGTCAGGAGCTTTCATGCGACGTGGTTCGCGGTCCATCTCGGCGTTCGTCGTCGTCCTTGTCGGCCTGCTCGCGGCGGGGCCCGCGGTGGCGCAGGGCTCGCTTCGTGAGCGCATCGACGCGTTCGTTCGCGCGGAGCAGAAGCGTCAGGGGGTGGTGGGGCTCGCGGTGGGCGTCGTGCAGCATGGGCGCGTCGTCCTGGCGAAGGGCTATGGCTCCGCCAACCTGGAGCACCGCGTCCCGGTGGGGACGGACACGCTGTTCCAGTCAGGCTCCGTGGGGAAGATGTTCACCACGATGGCGGTGATGGCCCAGGTGGAGGCCGGCCGGATTTCGCTGTCGGACTCCATCACGAAGTACTTCCCCGACGCCCCGGCCTCGTGGGCGCCCATCACCGTGCGCCACCTGCTGAATCACACCTCCGGCATCCAGGACCTGGAGGGCCAGCTCGACGAGCGCAAGGACTACACGGACGAGGAGTTCGCCCGGTTCATCTACGCGCTGCCCCTGGATTTCCCCGCGGGCGTGCGGTGGAGCTACAGCAACTCCGGCTATGTCCTCCTGGGCCTCCTGGTGAATCGCGTCGCGGGGACGCCCTACGGCGAAGTCCTCGCCACGAAGGTCTTCAAGCCCGCGGGGATGAAGACGGCACGCGGCATCAGCGAGGCCGACGTCATCCCCAACCGCTCCTCCGGTTATCGACTGGTGGGCAGCGAGGTGAAGCACCAGACCTGGGTCTCCCAGTCCCTCAACACCACGGGAGATGGGTCGCTCTACTTCTCGTTGAAGGACATGCTGGCGTGGGACGCCGCCGTGCAGCAGCGCTCCTTGCTGAGCGAGGAGAGCTGGCGCGAAATCCTGTCCCCCGCGCGGCTCAACAGCGGGGCCACCCAGCCGTATGGGTTTGGCTGGCAGCTCCTGGAGCGCAACGGAAAGCCCCTGCATCAGCATGGCGGTGCATGGCAGGGTTTCCGCACCGTCTACTCCCGCTTCCTCGGGGACTCGCTGTCCATCATCGTGCTGGCCAACACGAATCGGGCCAGCCCCGCGAGATTCGTCGAGGGCATCGCCGCCATCGTCAACCCCGCGCTCGCCGTGCCGAAGCTTGGGCCCATCGAGGATGGTGAGCCCCAGGTCACCGCCCAGCTCACGGAGTTGCTCGAGGATGTCCGGATGGGGACCGTGGACCGCACCCGCTTCGCGTATGCCCCGAAGTGGCTTGTCGACGAGGCGCTGCCGCACTTCCGCGAGCTGCTCGAGCGCCTGGGCGCCGCGGGGCCCCTGGTGCTGGCCCAGCGGGAGGTGGTGGGCGATGACCGCGTCTACACGTACCTGGTGCGCTTCGGCGCGGATACCCATGTCTACAGGGTGGCGCTCATCCCGGACGGCCGCGTGACGGTCCTCAGCGTGAGCGAGCGGCCGAACTAGCGCGACCCTTCACCGGAGCGAACGACTCGAAGCGGTCCTGGCACAGGTGGCCCGAGGCCGCTTCGTGGAGGAGGTCGCGCGGCTCGCGGACGTCCTCGGAGGTGCATGACGAAGGAGGCGAGTGCGGCTCGGTGGAGCGCCGCGCCGGGGGCTTCTGGGGACCTCGACGCTGGGGATGGGATGGAGCCGAAGCGTCATCGACATGCCAGGCATGGCGGGGGAGAAGTTGTACCGAGGGGGCGCGTGGATGACGGGGGGCTCCTCCTTCACGGGCTCGGGCCTGGCCTCGGCATCGGGCCTGCCCTTGGTCGCGCGGGAGTCGTTGCCCTGGTCCCGCGCGACCGGCCGGACGACGTCGGTGCACTTGACGAACTCCTCGCTCATGTTGACGCACGTGTTCCGTGCGCCCGCGTCGATGAGGGGTGGCTTGCCGATGACCTCCAACGGCTCATCGATGGGGATGAGCGGCAGCGTGACGTTGACGCGGCGGGTGCGGTTCGGTCGCAGTTGGACGTTGTCGCGCATGAAGGGCTGGTACGGCTCCTTCTGGAACACCAGGGTGTGCATGCCGGGCGAAAGCTCGAGGATGCGATAGGTGCCCTGGGCGTCGGTGAGCACGGCGATTTCGCCCAGGAACGTGGGCGACGTCACCGTGACGACCACGCCAGCCAGGGGCTCGAGGCTCCGTGCGTCGACGACCGTGCCGACCAAGGCGCTGCTCTGGGCCAGCGCCTGCGAGGCGAGGAGCCCCAGCAGGCCACACAGCATCCGAGGAATGACAGCGTTCACGAGAGCCCACTCCTGCGATTCGAAAGGTGGCCATCATCCAGAGCGCCCGTGCCTCGCACCGCACGCGAGGCTCCAGGCTTCATCATGGTTTCGGCACGTCCTTCATTCGAGCCCGACGTCCTGGGGCCCCGAGGGTTCGTGGTCGAAGTCCATCGACTTCACCGGAGCGAACGACTCGAAGAGGTCCTGACGCTGGTCCAGTGAGGCCGCCCTGTGGATGAGGCCGCCCAGCTCGCTCACGTCGTCTCGTGCCTTCAGGGGGGCGCCCAGGCCCTCCCACAGCTCCACCAGGGCGCCGTACGTGAGCGCGCGCGTCCAGTAGGAGCCCCGCAGCTTCTCCGCCAGGGCCGCCGCCACATACGCCAGTCGTGTGGTGGGAGCCGCCGCCCCATAGCTGGCCTGGAGCGCACCGCGAGCCAGCTTGGTCTCCAGTTCCTTCGAGTCCCCACCCTCCGGCGCCTTGTAGCGGATGCGCAGCGTGCCCAGGCTCGGCGCGGGTTTGTTCAGCTTCACCTCGTAGAGCGCGGTGACTGAGTGGCCCGCGCCCACCTCACCCGCGTCCACGCGGTCGTCGCGGAACTGCTCCTTGGACAGCATCCGGTTCTCGTAGCCGAGCAGCCGGTAACGCGAGACGGCCTTCGGGTCGAACTCCACCTGGAGCTTCACATCCTTGGCCACCACCTGGAGCGTCCCCGTGAGGTTCTTCACGAAGATGCGATGCGCTTCCTTCAGGCGGTCCACGTAGGCGTAGTTGCCCTCACCCACCTGGGCCAGCCGCTCCATGAGCACGTCGTTGTAGTGGCCCATGCCGAAGCCCACGGTGGACAGGGTGATGCCTTGCGCGGCGAAGTTCTTCACTCGCGACCAGATGCCGTCCGCGTCGGTGATGCCGTTGTTGGCCACTCCGTCCGAGCAGAGGATGACGCGGTTGATGCCCCCTTCGAGGAGGTGCTCGGAGGCGATTCGATAGCCGAGTTCCATGCCCGCCTGTGCGTTGGTGGAGCCCTCACTGTGCAGCCCGTCGATGGCGGTGAGCAGGCGCTCCTTGTCCTCCGCGCTCGTGGGAGGCAGCACCTGCCGGGCCTCGGAGCCGTAGACGACGATGGAGACCCGGTCTCGCGCGTCCAGCTCGTTCACCAGCAACAGCAGGGCCCGCTTCACCAGCCCGAGCCGCTGGTCTCCCTGCATCGAACCGGAGACATCGATGACGAAGACGAGGTGGCTCGGCTTGCGCTGCGCGTCGCTCACCTCGCGAGCCTTCACGCCGATACGCAACACCTGGTAGCCCTTGCGCGCGGGGGAAGGAAAGCCCTCCACGTGGACGTTGAAGGGGACCTCGACGGGGGCCGGATAGGCATGGTCGAACGTGTTGACGAACTCCTCTACGCGCACGGCCCCTTCTTCCGGGAGTGACGAGCGCTCCAGGTAGGCGCGCGCCAGGGTGTACGAGGCGGTGTCGGTGTCCACGGAGAAGGTGGAGAAGCGCTCGTCCTCCGTGTCCACCGTGGGGTTCACCCCGTACCCCTTGAAGTACATGTCGAAGTAGTGCGCGCGGGTCAGCGGCTCGCCGCGCCGGAGTCTCCTGAGGGGCTGCTCCGACGGGACGGGATGGAGCCGCAGCGTCATCGACATGCCGGGCATCGCGGGGGAGAGGTTGTACCGAGGGGCCGCGCTCACGACGGTGAGCGCCTCCCCGATGGGCACGCCGTACTGGTCGTTCTCTTTACCTGGGGCCAGCTCGGCCAGGGATTCGAAGGACCGTGACGTGCCGCCCGAACCGGGAGCGGCGAGGCGCTTGATGAATTCCTGGTCCACGTTGACGCCCGTGGTCGTGGAGCCCTCATCGATGTCCGGAGCGGCGCAAATCTCCACCACCTCACCGAGGGGATCGGTGAGCAGCTCGACGTTGACGCGGATGGTGCGGTTCAGCCGCAGTTGCACGTCGCTCCGCGCATAGGGCTTGTACCGCTCCTTCTCGTAGCGAAGGAGGTACACGCCGGGAGGAAGCTGGGGGATGCGATACTCGCCCTGGGCGTCGGTGATGACCGTCTGTTCGCCCTGGAGATTGGGCGACGTCGCGGTGACCACCACGTCGGGCACCGGCTGACGGCTCTGCGCGTCGATGACCGTGCCGGTGATGGTGCTGCTCTGGGCCAGCACCTGCGAGGCAAACAGCGCCAGCAGTCCACACAGCATCCGAGGAATGACAGCGTTCACGAGAGCCCACCCCTGCGTTTCGAGAGGTGGCCATCATCCAGAGGGCCCACGCCTCGCATCGCACGCGAGGCTCCAGGCTCCATCATGGTTTCCGCACGAAGCGGACGTCACGGACCCCGAGGGGCCCGGCACATCAACCCCTCAGGGACGCTCGGCCTCGCGCGAGGTGCGCACCCACTCGCCGCGCTTCTCCGCGCCGGGGCCGCGCAACATCAGCCCCACCTTCCACACCACGTACACGGGCGCCCAGGCCAGGTCCAACAGGCCGCGAGGCCCCACGCCGGACACCCACCAGCCGCGCAGCACGTACGCGCCCAGGCTCATCAGTCCGAAGCCCGCCAGCGCCGACGCCCACACCGCAGTGCCACCCGACAGCCACACCAGCACCGACGCCGCCACCGCGCTGCCCACCGCCGCGAGCACCAACTGGCTCAAGGGCGGCACCAGCACGTCCATGGACAGGTCGAGCAGCAATCCACTGCGCTGCTTCAGCGCGTCCTTCAGGAGCGGCCAGCCGTGCAGCTTGCGCATCTGGCTGCGCCCACCCTCCCAGCGCTGGCGCTGCGAGCGGCTCTGCTTCTCCGCGGAGACCATCTCCCCCTGCACCTCCGCCTCCCAGGCGTAGTGCACGCGGTGGCCCTTGCGGCCCAGGCGGATGCCGTACTCCAAATCCTCCACCACGCTGAAGGCGTCGTGCGGCACCTCGCGCAGCACCGCGTGCGTGAAGCACATGCCGTTGCCGCGCAGGCCGCAGGAGACGCCCATCGCCTCGCGCCCCGACGAGCGCACCTTGTGGAACATGCCCAACGCAATCGTCATCAGCCGCGTGCGCCACGACGCCGTCGGGTTCATCACCCCGTAGTGCGCCTGCGCCGCGTGCGCGCCGTCCGCGAGCCGCCGCGCGTACGCATGCAGCAGGTTGGGGGACACCACCGTGTCCGCGTCCACCACGACGACGGCGTCAGCGAAGCCGTCCTTCTGGCTGAACTCGAAGGCGTACGCGAGCGCATAGCCCTTGCCGCGCTTCTCCGTGTCGTGCCGCTCCAGCACCGTGGCGCCCGCCTCGCGCGCCTTCTCGGCCGTGGCGTCCGAGCAGTTGTCCGCCACGACGAGGATGCGCCGCAGCGACGCGGGGTAGTCCACCGCGGACAGGTTCGCCACCGTGCGGGCGATGCCCAGCTCCTCGTTGTGCGAGGGAATCACCACGTCGAACTTGCGCGTGGGCGCGGGAGGCACCGGCGCCGCGCGCCGCCACGACAGCAGCGTCAGGAGCAGCAGGTAGCCGCACGCCACCACCACCGGCAACAGCGCCACGCACAGCGCCAGGTCCACCCAGGTCCACACCGTCACGAGACTCTCCCCCGAGCGCGCGTCAGCGCCGCTCCAGCTCCGCCAGCACCGGGAGCTTCAGGATTCGCTCCACCTGCCACTTCTCCAGGATGCGCCGACGGATGATGTCCAGCGCCACCGCCGCGAAGATGCCCATGGCGATGCCACCCACCACGCCCGCGGCGAGGATGAGCTGCACCTTCGGCTTGGACGGCTTCTCCGGAAACTGCGGCGGCGCCAGCACGCTGAAGCGGTGCTTCATCGACGCGCGCGAAATCTCCAGCTCCGTCTTCGCCTGGTCCAACCGCCGCATCTTCTCCTGATGCCGCATCACCAGCATGCGCACCCGGTCCGCCGCCACCGACACCTCCGGGTTGTCCGCCGTCGTCGGCCCGCCGAACGCCGCCGCGCCCAACAGCGGCCCCGTCGTCCCCTGCTCCAGCTCGCCCGGGTCTCCGCCGTTGCGCATGTACTCGTTGATGAGCTCGTTGAGCTCCGAGCGCAGCGCCACCAACTGCGGCGAGTCCTCCGTCAGCGCGATGATGCGCTGCTCCAGGTCCGTGATGAGCGGGTGCTGCGGCGAGTAGATGACGCGCTGCTCGGCCAGTTGGTTGCGCAGCTCCGTCAGCCGCCGTGCGCGGAACTCCTCCACGTCGGAGATGGCCCGGCGCTTGGTCTGCACCATGAACCGCATCTGCGCGAGCAGGTGGTTGGTGTTGATGCCCAGCCCCGCCTGCGCCTGGGCCTGCGCGTTGCGGCCTCCGCGCGTCGCGGCCTTGGCCTCGTCGCGCTTGCGCTTCGTCTCCACGCGCTTCACGGTGGCGTCCAGCGCGGCGATGGCCTGTTTGATTCCCTCGCCCTCGTCAATCACCTGCTTGTCGAGGATGGTGATGGCCTCCGACACCGCGCCCATCTCCGCCGCCTGCCGCATCTCCAGGAAGTTCTTCTGCGCCGCTTCCACGATGTTGAGCGCGAGCTGCGGGTCGCTCCAGTCCACGCCGATGGTGACGGTGCCCGTGCCACCCTCCACCATGACGAGCATGGCCTGCTCCAGCATGGCGGTGAGCGCGTCGCGCTTGTCGTCGTCCGACATGGGCGGCGGCGGCTTGCGCAGCAGCGTCTCCTTCAGCTTGCTCATGGGCGAGCGCTGCAGCTCCCAGTACTCCACCAGCTTCGCGTCCCGGACGATGGCCTTGATGTTGTCCGTCTTCATCACCATCTCCCACGCCGCGCGCGTGGGCTGGTCCGCGTCCACCGGAATGGAGCGGCCCGGGTTCGCCAGCGAGGCGATGATGAAGTTGCGTTGCGTCAGCATCCGCGTTTCGACGTGGTACTTGCGCGGCATGATTTTGCTGACGCCCGCCGCCAGCCCCGACACCGCGACCATCACCAGCAGCGCCAGGAACCAGTGCCGCAGCACCGCGTTCTTCACGTAGAAGACCGCGTCAATCGCGAAGCCCCAGTCGATGAGGTCCGACGGCGCGTTCGTCTCCGCCCGCTCCGGCGTGTACAGCGGAGCGGGGGCGGGAGCCCGCGGACCCCGTGGCCCGGGGGCCGGCATCGTCACGACGTCCTCCTCGCCGCGGCGCTCTTCAGGAGCTGGCCCACCCGACGGGAGAACTCATCCTGCGTGAAGGGCTTGCCCAGGTAGCCGTTGGCGCCCGCCTCCTCGGCGTGGGCCTTGTCCTCCGGCAAATCGCGCGCGCTCACCACCAGCACCGGCACGTCCGCCATGCCCACGGTGCGGCGGATGTGCTCGCACAAGTCGTAGCCGGAGATATCCGGCAGCGTCAGGTCCAGACACACGAGGTCCGGACGCGCCGCTCCCGCCAGGTGCTTGAGCGCGGCCTGGCCATTGGGCAGCTCCACCACGTCCTTGAATCCCATGGCACGCAGGTAGTCGCCCAGCATCTTCCGAAAGAAGGGCGCGTCCTCCACCAGGAGAACCGTGTGCATTTGGGGCTCCATCCGTCGTCAGCCTTTCTTCTCAGTCGCGCTCAGTGGAAGCCGAGCCGTGGCACCCAGACGATGACGCCGTAGGTGTATGCCGCGTTGAAGAGGATCACCCACAGGATGGCCTTCTTCAGTCCCCTCATCGGATTCTCATCCCTCGCCGCCATCGCGGGGAGGGTGATGGTGAGGATGAGGACGGACATCAGGATGAGCTTCGCCATGGGCCTTGAACTCAGAGGATACCAGTTTGACGAAGCGACAGGCCCAACGCCGCCGCCCACTGGAAGCGGGCCGCCGGCAACTCGGGCGAGCGGCTCCACGTCCCGCGTGTGTCGGCATCCACCGACATCCAACTGTTGAGAATCCAGGATGCCGTCACCCCGCCGGACACCAGCCGGTCGCCTGTCGCGCCGCCCACCGCGAAGGCGGTGCCGCCCGTGGTGGCCACGCGCACGCGAGGCCCCAGCGCCCACGTCCCCGTCACGGTGAGGTCCGCTCGAGGGTAGACGCGCGCCGTCAGCCGGTCCGTGAAGGGAGACACTCGCAGCCCCAACCTTCCGTCGAAGTCCGCGGTGCGGGAGGGAATCCGGTGGCCCACCGCGAGGGTGAGGTTGGGCAACAGCTCCGTGCGGGGCCCTGCGTCCGCGCCTTCCTCGCCGGGGTCCGGGTCGACTCCCGTCGCGGTGAGGGAGCGGACGATGCTGGCCCCGGCGCCGGCCTCGACTGAAGTCCTTCGCGTCATCCGCCGCGTCCAGCTCTCCGTCAGCGTCACGACGGTGTTGTTGGCGCCGGTGGAGAAGCGCGCGTGCGTCACGGCGGCGGACGTCGTCAGCGCGCTGAGCGAGGACAGCGCGTGGCTCAGCGACGTGTCCAGGCGCGGGCCGTACTGGAGGGGGACGGCTTCCCGGGCCGGGCCGTCCAGGCCGCCGCTGACGGAGAAGCCGGTGGTGGCGGACAGCTGCCAGCGCCGTCCCAGCCAGCTCGTCTCGCCGGTGAGCGAGGTGGCGGAAGAAACGAAGTGGACGGTGTCCGTCTCCGGGAGCGGCTGGAGCGGACCGCCGCCCACGGGCGGGCGCAGCGGACCGTCCGGGTCTATCGGGTCCGGGTCGAAGTCCGGCAGCGCGTCCGTGGTGAGCAGGTTGACGCTGCCCACCACCAGCTCCTCGCTCAGCCGGAAGGACAGGCCGCGCTCGGGACGCCAGAGGGCGGCGAAGCGGCCCACGTGCTGCACTTCGGTGCGCGCCTGGGCGGTGACTTCGCGCAGGCTGATGCGCGGGGCGTAGTCCAACTGGAGGGTGGTGTTCCCCTCGCGCCGCTCCAGGCCCAATATCGGCGTGAAGTCGGTGTCACCGGCGACGGCGGGCGCGTCCTCGGCGGGGTCCTCGTTGGAGCGCACGCGCGAGTCCACCCGCACCGACGCGGTGTAGGTGATGGCGGTGGAGGAGACCTCCAGCCACATCGCGGTGAGCGCCGCCCCCAGCACCGCTCACTCCACCACCACCACGTCACCAGGGCGCAGGCGGAAAGTCGGCGCGCGCCCCTCGGCGTGGATGAGGTCCTGGTAGCGGAAGCGGATGCGCAGCGGGCCCTGTCCGTCCTCGTGACGCATGACGAAGATGCGGTCCTGGTGCGCGTACTCGGTGAAGCCGCCCGCGCCGGCCAGGGCCTGCAGGAGGCTTGCGCCCACGTCGATTTCCAGCGGGCCAATGCGGTTGACCTCGCCCACCATGGTCACCTTGATGGGGCGCGCCATCTCCAGCGCCACGGTGACGACGGGGTGGTTGATGTAGTCCTTCAGCCGCGTCTGGATTTGCTGCGACAGCATGGCGGGGCTGTGGCCCGCGGCCTCCACGTCGTCCAGGAACAGCAGGCTGATGCGCCCGTCGTCGCGCACGCGCGCCTGCGTGGTGAGCGACTCCTGGTTCCACACGCGGATGTTGAGCAAGTCGCCCGCGGCGATGCGGTAGCTGGCGTCGGGCGGGGGCGGCTTCTCCTGGTACTCGTCCACCCAGGTGTACTTGCCCAGCCCGCTGCACGCGGAGGCCACGACGAGCAGCACGGCGCACGCGAGGACGCGCGGCGGGAGGTGGAGCGCGGGGCGATGGGTGCGGGGCAAGGACGACATGGGCTCTGACGGTTTCCTCTAGGGAGTTGGGGCGACGGCGATGACGGCCGGCTCCGGTTCGGGGTTGCCACGGCGGCGCGCGAGCTTCACCACCGAGAGGACTTCACCCGGCTTCACCGCGCCGAGCGCCAGGACTCCGAAGACATACAGCGTGGCCTCCACGCCCAGCCGGGGCCAGTCCTCAAGCGAGAGGAGCACCGTCCTGTCCAGCGCGACGATGGCCACGCAGACCACCGCCGTCTTGGCCACCCTGACGAGCAGCCGGCGGTCCACCGCGGAGCGGCCCATGCGGCCCAGCATGATGATGGTGATGACCACCTCCATCAGCAGGAGGGAAATCGCGGTGCCCGCCGCGCCGCCGCCGTCGCCGTAGGCCGCGTGCATGCGCGGCACCAGCATCAGGTTGAGCAGCGGGTTGAGCAGCAGGCTGCCGAAGATGCTGGTGCCCGTCACCCACCACTCGCGGTTCGTCATGGTGAGCCAGGCGCCGCACGTCATCGTCACGAAGGCGAGGACGAACAGGGGCGACTGGAGCCGCAACAGATTGACGGCCAGCGAGTAGTCCTTGCCGAGCAGGCCAATCCACAGGGGCGCGCCCATGACGATGAGCATCATCATGGGGACGGTGACGGCGAGCGTGCCCTCCAGCGCGCGGCGGGCGATGGCGCTGACTTCTTCTTCCGAGCGCGCGGCGGCGCGGGACATCAGCGGCAGGAGCACCCAGCCCATGACGGGGTTGAGGGCGAAGGTGACGTTGGAGATGCTCCACGCGGCGCTGTACCAGCCGACCTCCTCGTGGTTGCCGAGCATCCCCAGAATCATGATGTCCAGCCGCCCGTTCGTCGCGAGCGCCGCGGCGGTGAGGAAGTAGGGCAGGCCCGCCTTGAACACCCGCCACGTGGCGGGGAAGTCCACGCGGAACACCAGCCCCATGTGCTGGCGCGCCAGGTGCCAGCCCACCGCCAGCTTGATGGCCTCCGACGCGACGACGGGCACCGCGAGCCACGGCAGGGGCAGGCCCATGACGCCGACCGCGAACAGGCCGCCGCCCCACACCAGCTTGGTGACGACGTTGGAGATGGAGAGTCCGGCGACCTTGCCCTTGGCGTGCAGCAGCGCCGCCATGGACGCGTTGCACATGACGAGCAACTGCGCGGCGCCGAAGACGTAGACGAGCGCGCGCATCTCCGGCGGGTCGTCCCGGTAGTTCATGACGAGCGCCAGCGCGCCCATCAACACGCCCGTGAGCACCAGCCGCACCAGCATGGAGGCGCCGAAGAAGTCGCTGGCGTGTTCGGGCCGGCGCGACACCTCCTTGCGGATGTACATCTCCAGGCCGAGATTGGTCGCGATGAAGAAGATGGCGGAGAAGCTGTCCGCCCAGTTGAAGCGCCCGAAGGCCTCCGGGGACAGGTAGTGCGTCAGCAGGGGACGGATGCCGAAGGCGATGGCATACGTCACCAGCAGCGAGCCGCCGAGCTGCAGGCCGTTGCGCACCGCGCCCATCGCCTCATGGGAGCGTTCACGCTCCTGGGCGTCATGCTGAGAGGATTCGCTGTGGGTCGTCACGGTGGGAGCGGGCGCTCCGGCAATTGGCCGGCCAGCCCGTGTGCATAGAAGACGAGCGGGAGCGGCGCGTCAATGCCGCCCCCGAGGAAGTCAGGCCGCCTGGAAGCCTAGCTGGCCCCGCGCCCCGTAATCACGACGGGCACCGTCTGGAGCAAGAGGCGCAGGTCGCTCGTGAGGGTCCAGTGGTCGATGTACTGCATGTCCAGGTACATCCACTCCTCGAACGAAATCTGGTTGCGGCCGGAGACCTGCCAGATGCAGGTGAGGCCCGGGCGCACCGACAACCGGCGGCGCTGCCACGTCTCGTATTTGGCCACCTCGTTGGGCACGGGCGGACGCGGGCCGACGATGCTCATCTCGCCGCGCAGCACGTTGATGAACTGGGGCAGCTCGTCGATGGAGAACTTGCGGATGAAGCGACCGATGCCGGTGATGCGCGGGTCGTTCTTCATCTTGAAGACAGGGCCGGTCTGCTCGTTCTGCGCGGCCAGCTTCTCCTTCAGCTCCTCCGCGTTCACCACCATGGAGCGGAACTTGAGCATGTAGAACGGCTTGCCGTTCTGCCCGACGCGGTACTGCTTGAAGAAGATGGGGCCCTTCGACGTGAGCTTCACCACGAGCGCCACGAAGCCCAGCAGCGGCAGCAGCATCCACAGCGCGACGGCGGACACGCAGATGTCGAACAGGCGCTTCATCGCCATCTGGTGCGGCTTGGGGCTCACCGCCGCGAAGTGCAGGAAGCCATCCGCCACCGCGCGGCTGTCCACCGGACGCGCGCGGTCCAGGCGGAAGCTGTGCGCGGGCAGCGCGAAGGGGACGCCGAAGCGCTCGGCCAGCTTGATGGACGCCTGCATCGCCTCGCCCTGCTTGAGCGTGTTGCCGGCGATGTAGACTTCGTCCACGGCGGTGTTGCGCAGGATGTGCTCCAGGTCATCCACCGTGCCCAGCACCTTGGCGGGCAATTCACCGATGGAGCCCGTGTCGTCGTGGAAGCGCACGTAGCCAATGAGCTGACGACGGCCGCGGCGCGCCAGGTCCTCGCCGGAGTAGCGGCCCATGGCGCCCGTGCCGACGATGACCACCGTGTCCGTGGGGCGCTCCTGGGAGGCCACCGAGCGGAAGACGAACAGCCGCAAGAGCAACGCCACGGGCCAGAAGAGGATGAGCAGCGGGGCAAGGCCGGGGACCTTCATCGTCTCCGGCAGCGCCAGGTGCACCACGGCCAACACCGTGACGACGGCCAGCGTCGTCACCGACACGAGGGCCACGTGGTCCAGCTTGCTGCGCTCCGCGAAGCGCGAGTCGTACAGACACAGCGCGGTGCCGGTGATGATCCACACGATGAGGGACGCGATGACCAGCGCGGGCAACAGCCAGCCGGGCTGGGCCCATAGCAGCCCGTCCAGCCATGCCGAGGCCGTCAGCACCGCCGACATCAAGACCAGGTCTACGGTGAGGTTCAGCTTGGCCGCGAAGCCGGGCGCAAGCTTTGGCCCGGGAACCAGCTCTTCCGCCGCGCCCCCCACATTGCCCTGAGCGGATGCCGACCCAGGAGCACCGACCGCCGCACCAGTACTTGCGCTGCTCATCGTGTCCACCCCCCTCTACCCGCCCACTGAGTGTTCAGTTCCGGTAGAGGATGCCGTTGAGGCTGAAAATCTTCAAGTCGGAAAGAACTGCTTTTTGCCATGCTTGTGCGGCGCGTTGCAACCCCCCGCACTGTGAGTAAGACGTGACATGGTGTGAAATCTTTGGATCATCCGACTCTCGTCGCATCTCAGGGGGTCCCAGCGAACACCGGGAGTCGCCCCTTCGCTTCCCCGCGCGAAGGTGACGTCCCCCAACACATTGCATCTACGGTGCCGGTCTGACGCGAACGGTACGGAGCGCGTGGGTGGGATGGATGCATGGGGTCAGGGTCCAGGAGTTTCGCGGGGTTGCGCGGATTCCAGCCGTTCCGGGTGGGTGTGGACGTTGAAGCGCCCGTTCCGGACGAACGTCGCCAGCGTCACGTGGGAACGCAGCGCCAGGTCGATGGCCAACGTGCTGGCCGCGGAAACACCCGCAATGACTGGGATTCTGGCCATGACTGCCTTTTGGACGATTTCAAAGCTGACGCGTCCGCTGACGGCGAGCAGCACGGGCTGACGCGTCAGGGCGACGGGCGGCGCGGGGACTGCGCGCGAGGCCCTGGCCAGGACGAGGGCGCCCACGACCTTGTCGACGGCGTTGTGGCGGCCCACGTCCTCGAAGGACGCCAGCAATTGGCCCTCGGCGTCGAGCGCGGCGGCGGCGTGGACTCCCCCGGTCCGGGCGAAGTTTCGCTGCACGTCGCGCAGGCGCTCGGTGGCGCGGGCCACGACTTCTGGGGAAAGCCTGGGGCCGGGCGGGAGCGGGGTGCAGCGGGACAGCAGGTCCTCCACGCTGCGCCGGCCACAGACGCCACATGCGGAGGTGGTGAGGGTGCCCCGGCGGGTGGCCTTCAGTGGATCAGGGTCAATGACAACACCTGGGGCGGGAGTGACCTCAAGCACATTGCCCCAGCCTTCCTCGCCCGGCCGGCCGCAGTGGGAGAGGGTGCCCAGGTCGTCCGCGCTTCGGATGAGGCCCTCGGCCAGCAGGAAGCCCACGGCCAGCTCCCGGTCATGTCCGGGTGTCCGCATGGTGGTGGCCAGGGCTTCGCCGTTGACGCGCAGCTCGAGCGGCTCCTCGACGGCGATGGTGTCGTCCTCGGCGGGGAGGAGGGTGGCGCCGTTCCAGCGTCGCACCGGACGAGAGGCCACGCCCCGCGCATCCTGGGGCGGCAGTGGCGCGCGTCGGGGCGGGCGCAGGTGTTCGAGGAGGGCGTCCGCGATGGCGCGCGTGTCGACCGGTGACAGCAGCCGCGCGGCGGAGGGGCTCGACACGAGCGCGTCCGTGACGAGGGCGAAGACCTCCGGACGGGAGGAGGCGAGGGGCGGGCCCAATCCCTCGCGCCACACCTCCAGCTTGGGGAGGGGGCCGTCCTTCCAGCCTTCCACCAGCGCGAGGTCCAGGGTGCCCGCGAGGCGGATGAGCAGCTCCGGAAGGGCCTCCGTGGGGGCGGTGCCGGTGGTGAGCTGCACGCCCGAGGGTGTGGCGAAGCCGGTGAGGCAGGCGCCGGCTTCCTGGAAGCGGGCCGTGTCGCTGCCCCCCCGGTGGAGCGGGTGGGTGTCCGAGGAGTGCTTCACGGCGGCGACGCGCAGTCCTCGCGAGGCGAGCTCCGGGAGCAGCCGCGTGAGGAGCGTCGTCTTCCCGGCGCCGGACCAGCCGACGATGCTGAGAGCGGGCACGCGGCTCATGGCTTCAGGGCTGCGGCGTGGTGGGGGCGGTCGAATGGCTCGACGGCGTTGAGAGCGGGCACATGGCTCACGGCGCGGTGTCCGGGGCTGAGTGCGCCGCATGGTGGTGGGGGCGGTCGAATGGCTCGACGGCGTTGAGCGGGCACATGGCTCACGGCGCGGTGTCCGGGGCTGAGTCCGCCGCGTGGTGGTGGGGGCGGTCGAACAGCTCCACCTCGACGAGGTCGTTCTCGTTGAAGTCGGCGCGGCCCGGAGGCAGGACGGCCCAGCCGTCTGCCTGGACGTTCTGGAGAATCTGCCCGGCGCCCTGGGGGCGCAGCCAGGCGCGAAGGCCCTCGTCGCCGTGCTCCAGCGTGGCGGTGATGAGGTAGGTGAGGCCGGCCTGCTTGTGACGGGGCTCGGACAGGCGCGCGCGAACGCGGCGGCGCGTTTCGAGCACGCCCTGATGCTTGAGCAGCAGCGGCCTCGCGAGCTGGTCGAAGGCGACGGTGGCCGCGCCCGGGTTGCCCGGCAGGACGACGATGGCGGTGTCCCCCAGGCGCGCGACGGCCACGGGCTTGCCTGGTTTCAGGGCCACTCCGTCGACGAAGAAGCGCGCGCCCAGCGCGGTGAGCACGCGCTTCACGTGGTCCTTGTCTCCTACCGACGCGCCGCCCGTGGTGATGAGCACGTCGACTCGCGGCGCGAGCTCGGTCAGGGCCTCGCGCAGGGCGTCCTCGTCATCGCGGGCCCGGGACATGTGGAGCACGTGGGCGCCCGCTTCGCGCGCGAGCGCCGCGACCAGGACCAGGTTGCTCTCGTAGACCTGATGCGCGAGCGCGGGCTCACCGGGGCGCACGAGCTCGTCACCCGTGGCGAGCACGGCCACCCGTGGCGCCGGACGCACGCGGACGGTGGTCTCTCCCTGGGACGCGAGCACGCCAAGCACGGAGGCATTCACACACTGGCCCTCGCGGAACAGCGGCGCGCCCGCGCGGACCTCCTCGCCGGTGCGGCGGATGTCGTGGCCGGGGGGCACGGTGATGAAGAGGTCCACGGTGAGGCCATCGTCCGAGGCGCGCGCGGCTTCCTGTCGCACGACGGCATCGGCACCGGAGGGGATGGGTGCGCCGGTGAAGATGCGCGCGGCCTCGCCGGGCTGGAGCGCGCGAGCGGGCAGGGCGCCCGCGTAGATGGTGTCGATGACGCGCAGCCTCGTGGGGCTGTCACGGTTGGCGCCGCGAGTCTCCTCCGCGCGAACGGCCCAGCCATCCATGGCGGAGTTGTCGCAGCCGGGCAGCGAGCGCGAGGCTCGGACGTCCGTGGCCAGGAAGCGGCCGTGGGCATCGAGCAGGGGCACGGGCTCGGGAGCCGCGGGAGCAATGGCTTCGAGCGCGGCCTGCCGGGCGGCGGAGAGGGACGTGAGCGGCATCGGGGACGCGCAGACTACGCCGCGGGCCCTGTCCGTTGTCCACGGGGCCGCGGGCCGTCTGTTCGCCTGCTGTCCTTCGCGGTGGGCCCGGGCATGGCGCCGCGCGGGATGCACCGCTTCGACATGGAGCTTCGATGCACGGCCGTGGTGCTCGGAGGCAGCGCGTGGACTCGCCGCGTCACTCCGCGGGTGACCTCGAATCGAGGGGGCGCGCTCACCTCTCCGTTCGAGGTGTGGCATTCTGAGGGGAGGGCTCTCGTGCGTGCTTCGCTGCACTCGGGATGGAACGTGTGACGTCGCGCGTGGCCGGGGGCAAGTGCCGACGTTCCAGGGGAGAGCGAGACACGAGCCATGGACCCCAACAGCGGCAGTCTCGGCAACACGTATCCGGACGTGACGCTGGCCATCATCGCGGGAGGCCAGGGACGACGACTGTCCGGTGTGCCCAAGGGCCTGCTGGAGGTGGAGGGCCGCACGGTGCTGGCGCGACTGCTCGCGCTGGCGCCCCGCTTCGGTGAGGTGCTCCTCGTCGCCAATTCACCGGAGCCCTACGCCCGTTATGCGCTGCGCACCGTCGCGGATGTGGTGCCGGACAAGGGCGCGCCCGGCGGCGTCCACGCGGCACTCTCCGCGGCTCGGACGCCCTGGGTGGTGGCGGTCGCATGTGACATGCCCTTCATCTCGCCCGATGTCCTGCGCGTGTTGCTCGACGCGCGCGGTGACGACGTGGACGCGGTGTGCTTCGACGCGGGCGGACGCGTGGAGCCCCTGCTGGCCGTGTACCGTGCCGCGCTCGCGCGGGTCTGGCGCGCGACGTTGTCCGAAGACCCGTCCCTGCGTCAGCTCCTCTCCCGCTTCCGCGCGCGACTGCTGCCCGAGTCCGCGCTGCGCGCCGTGGACCCGTCGCTGCGCTCGCTGGTGAACGTGAACACCCCCCAGGACCTCACGCGGTACGCGGTGACGCTGCCTGGCGATTAGCCCTCGTCCCGAGACACGCGCCATGAATGCGTGTCATGGCCTCGCGCCGCCCGGCGCCGTCAGGAGCGAGGCGTCGGGACGGGCTGGAGGAGGGTGGGCAGCTCCGCCAGGTCGAGCACGAGGCTGGGGCGAATCTGGCCGACGGCATCGGACATGTCCTCGCCCTGGCCCTGTACGCCCAGGCCCACGGTGAAGCGGTCGCCCACCATGACGCGGGTGGTGGCCACGACGCTGGCGCGTTTCGTGTCCGTGTTTCCCAGTTTCAACAGTGACTGGGTGGCTTCGAGCTTGAGCTGGAAGCGCTGCGAGGCGACGCCGAAGGACAGGCCGACGTCGACCCATCTGTCCATGGAGAGCTCCGGGCGCGGGCGTTCCTGGAGTACGCGCACTTGCATGGCGACCTCGAGGTTGGAGTCCGCGCTGCTCAACAGCTCCAGCGTGGCCGCGCCGAAGCCGCGCTGGATGGCGACGCCGTCTCCGTCATGTGACTTGAGGCCGGGTGTCACCCAGCGTCCGCCGACGGAGAAGAAGAGGGCGCTGGAGGCCTGGCGTGTCTCGCGGGTGCAGGCGGGGAGGCCCTGGCGAATCTTCGCGATGCCCGCCTGGCGCGCGGCCTCCATGGCCAGGCGGTAGTCCGCGAGGGCCTTCTCGAAGTCGGCGGGATTCACATGGTCGCCGGGCAGGGGCTTGTCGGGGAACTCGTAGAGGCTCGGGTCCGCGAGGACGCGGGTGATGCAGGTGTTGTAGGTGGAGCCGTAGATGCTGCGCTCGCCGAGGACGTCCACGGACAGGCCGGCCATCACCGTGGCGAAGCGTCCCTTCTCCGGGACGGCGTCCTGGAAGGGCGTGTCCTGGCCCACGCCGAGGGTGATGGCGGTGTCCTGGAGCAGGCGGGTGAGGACGGAGGCGTTCCGCGCGGCGACGGCCTCCGAGTAGAGCCGTTCGAAGCCTTCGGTGAGCAGGTAGGGGTTGAGCTGGAGCGCGAAGGACGCCTGGGTGCCGTCGAGCACCGCGCCCACGCCGCGCAGGCTGGCCACGAGGGCGGAGGGGTTGGAGGGGTGGACGACTTCTCCGGCGGTGGCGATGTCCAGTCCGGCGGCGGTCTCCGAGCCGCCTCGGAGGATGCTGGGGAAGTCGAGCTCCACGGTGCCCGCGTCCGGGGTGCCACCGTCCTGGGCGTTCGCGACGGAGGCGCAGAGGAGGAGCAGCGCGAGGAGCGCCCTCATTCCACCACCGTCCAGGTGAGGGTGATGAAGTCGGCCACCGCGCCCTGCTGGAGGGAGAAGTCGTCCCAGAGGGCTTCCTTCTGGCCCTTCTCGAAGACGAGCGTCGCGCGCTGGAGGAACCGGGCTCCCGCGCCCGTCGGGTCCGCGACGGAGAACACGGCGCGCACCCAGCCCTGGGCGGCGGTGGGGAGGAAGTCGTCGGGCAGGGGGATGGTGCCCTCGCCGGTGAAGACGTCCGAGTGGAGCTGGCGGCGCTCCTGGCCCTGCATCTTCCCGCTGACGACCAGTCGCATGGCGACGGTGTTGAGGACACCCGAGGGCCGCTCCAGCACCAGCTTCACGCCCTTCCGGTCCGCGTGTGGCACCTGGATGATGGACTCCAGCTTGTCGTTGCCTGACATGGTGTTCCCCCTCGACGGGTGATGGCGGGCTTTGCCGGCCTCACCCGGTTCATTCTAGTACCTCGGCACAGAGGTTCTGACCGATTGGTTTTGAGCGACTCAGCGTAGGACGGGCAGAAGTTCCGGGGCCAGCAGCAGTTCGATGCTGCGGGCCTGTCCGGCGCTGCGCCGGATGAGCCCCCGGCGTTCAAGCTCCAGCACCATGCGGTGGACGGTGGGAGGAGTGGTGCCGAAATATCGCTGCATGTCGGCTTCGGCGGGAGGGCGCC
>NZ_VIFM01000214.1 GCF_006636215.1 Myxococcus llanfairpwllgwyngyllgogerychwyrndrobwllllantysiliogogogochensis
GGTGCAGAGGTGGCGGAAGGCCTGGCGGGGCAATGGCACTACATGAAGGCCGGCGTCGACGTCCTCCTGGGCAGCCTGGCGCACCTGGGCCGCGTCCTCGGCGGGGCACTCTCGGGCCTTTTTGGCATCACCTCCGCTGTGCAGCAGGGCACCAGTGGGTGGACGCTCATGGGGGAAGCCATCGGGTTTGCCATCGGCAACATCACCACCGTCGTGGGCGTGTTGGTGTCCGCCGTCTCCCTCGTGGTGTCGGTGGTGGGGGGCATCCTCAACGCCGCCCTGGCGGCCTTCTCCGGCATCCTCGACATCTTCTGGGGCGTGGTGTTGACGCTGAGCGGAGCCCTCACCGGCAACTGGGCCGAGGCGTGGACGGGCCTGAAGCTCATCGTCTTCGGGGTGGTGGACGCCATCTCCGGCGTCCTCTTGGAGTTGGTGGGCGCCATCCTCGGTGTCGTGGACGCCGTGGCGAGCCTCTTCGGCAAGGACACAGGCCTCCAGCAGGCGCTGCGGACGGCCCGGCTCACACTCCACCGGGACTCGTCCGTCGCCTTCGGCCTCGAGGCCCCCCCCGGTTCGGCCCCGGCGCCCGTCGCCTCCACGGCCTCCACCTTGCCGGCGGAGTGGCCCCTGGAGTCCTCGTTCATGCCGGCGGTGGCGGCCCTCCAGGCCTCGCTGCCCCAGGCAGAGGTGCTCTCCTCGCAGCCGGACGCGCCTCCCGCACCGCCCGTCCTCGTGAGTGTCCAGGTGGACGGAGAGGTGCTTGCCCAGGCCACGGCGCGCGCTGAGAGGGACGCCGCCTCCCGCAGCTTCTCCCCCATGGCGTCTTACTGAAAGGCAGGCCCCAGGTGTCCTCCGCTGCTGGCCTCGCCCGTCCTCCTCGCTGCTTGTTGGTGAATGTCCTCACCGGCGAGGCCATGGAGTGCCTCTTCAACCCCACGCAGCTCACCGAGAAGTGCCAGGTGAATTGGAACCGCCTGGCGGTGCCGGGCCTCTCCCACCAGGTGCTCCAGTTTCAGAGCACGTCCAACCGGCAGCTCTCGGGCATCGAGTTCTACCTGGACGCCTTCTTCGCCTCCCAGCAGGCCGACACGTCCAACATCATGGCGTTCCGCGGCTTCCTGCGCGCGCTCACCGTGCCCCCGGCCGGTACCGAGGGTGTGCTGGCGACGGCGCCACCGCGCGTCCTCGTCCTCTGGCCCGGCGTCCTCACCGTGGAGTGCGTCGTCGCCAGTGTGGAGTTCCAGTACCGCCAGCTCGCCGTCGATGGCCGCGTGCTCGTCTACACCGCCACCGTCACCTTCGAGGAGGTGTTGGACACGCGCGTCACCTCCGAGCAGCTCCGCCAGGAGGTGCCGTAGTGGCCCCTCACGCCGGCAGCCGCTACTCCTTCTCCCTCGGCCTCCGGGACGAGGCTGGCCAGCTCTTCCTCACGGAGAGGGTCCCCTACGGCTTCCAGCCGCACGCGGACACGCGCGTTCACCTCGTCGCCCAGGGCGACTCCCTCTGGGGACTGGCCGGCCGCTACTTCGCGCCACTCCCGCGCGCCTGCGGCTTCTGGTGGGCCATCGCCGACTTCCAGCCGGAGCCACTCATCGACGCGACGCTGGAGCTGGAGGCGGGGCGGCGCGTCTACATCCCCTCGCTGCGCGTCCTCACCGACGTCATCCTCAGCGAGCAGCGGCGGAGGGCCAGCGAGTGACGCGGCCCCTCGACAGGTCTGCGCCTGGCGTGCGCCTCACGCTGCTGGCACACGAGAGGGCCCGCGGCGGCGAGCCCCTCTCCCTTGAGGGTCGCGTCCTCGGCCTCACCTTCGAGGACAGCGCGACGAAGGCCGACAAGCTGTCCCTCCAGTTGGACAACTTCGACCTGGCCCTCTTCGACAGGGCCGAGCTGGTGGGCGGCGCGGTGCTGGAGGTGTCCTGGGGCTACCCGGGCCTCATGGCGCCGCCACGGCGAGTGGTGGTGAAGAAGCTGAAGGGCTTCCAGGTGCTCACCGTCGAAGGCCAGGCGCTCAGCGCCCTCATGCACCGCGAGGCGAAGACGCGCGCCTGGAAGGGCAAGACGCGCGCCGAGGTGGTGCGCGAGGTGGCCTCCGAATACGGCTACGAAGAGGACTCCGTCCACGTCGAGGACACAGGAGAGTCCTTCGACACCATCCACCAGGCTGGGGAGACGGATGCGCGTTTTCTCCGGCGCCTGGCCGCGCGGGAGGAGTTCGAGTTCCACGTCGACGACAGGGGCCTCACCTTCGGCCCGCGCAACCAGGCCGCCGCGCCCACCCATGTGCTGTGGTGGTACGCGGACGCGGGCCGGGGCGACGTCCTCTCCGTCAACGTCGAGTCGGAGCTCGGCCGTCGAGTGGGCAAGGTGGACATGCGTGGCCGGGACGCCATGGCCAAGAGAAACCTCGAAGCCCAGGCGAGCAGTGGCACCGTGGAGCGCACCACCCTCGCGGACTTCCTGGAGGTGGTGGACAGGCGTACGGGAACTACCGCGCTGCAGCTCCGAAACAGCACCACCAGCGTCCAGCCCACTTCGGCATCGACACCTGCCCAAGCCCAGCGCGAGTCCGAGGCCCGCTTCCGGCGCGCGGAAGCCGGCACCGTGAAGCTGTCCCTCCAGGTGGTGGGCAACCCCTCCTTGCGTGCGAAGTCCGTTGTGGAGGTGCGCGGCATCTCCAGCTTCCTTTCCGGCCGGTACTACGCCACCGAGGCGAAGCACGTCCTCTCCTCCTCCGGCTACACCACGGACTTGAAGCTGTCGCGTGACGGCACCGGCCGCCGGCAGCAAGCCAGCGCCGAGAAGCAGGGCCAGCCCCAGGGCGGACAGCCCAACACCAGCGCACCCGAGACGACTGGGGCACTGAAGGAAGTCGAGGCATTCGAGCGGGACACCGGCACCCGGTACATCGAGTACCGCCGCGACGGGCAGCCCATCGGTGTCGAGGACCCCGAAGCCGGAATGAGTCTCCCCAGGTAGCGAGCCCACCATGAGCACCTTCGACGACGACATCCTCACCCATGACACGCGCCTCCTCGGCATGTACGTGGGCTACGTCACCCAGCGCGACGACGAGGCGCAGCTCGGCCGCGTCCGCGTGTGCATCCCTGGTGTCCTCGAGCCCGAGTCCGCCTGGGCCTGGCCGCTGGGCACCTCCGGCGGTGGCGCCAAGGACACGGGCTTCTTCGCGGTGCCGCACGTGGGCGCCGAGGTGGCTGTCTTCTTCAACATGGGCGACGTCGACGCGCCCTACTACCTCAGCGCGCACTGGGGGAAGCCGGGCGGACAGAGTGAGGTGCCCGAAGAGGCCCAGGTGTCTCCGCCCGACAACCGCGTCCTCGCCACGCCCACCTTCCGCGTCGAGTTGGACGAGTCCGCGGGCCACCGCAAGCTGAAGCTCACCAACCGGAAGACGGGCGACTGCCTCACCTTCGACGCAGAGGAGAACACCGTCACCCTGGAGGCCACCACCGCCCTCACCCTGCGCGCAGTGGGTGCCATCTCCTTGGAGGCGGCCCAGGTCACCATCGCCGGGCGTGTGGTGCGCCCCATCGCCGAGCCAATCTGAGGACGCCCATGGCGCTGCCCATCTGCATCCACATCCCCCCGCTTCCCGAGGCGCCTACCCTCACCCTGCCCGGCGGCGCCACCCTGCAGCACCACCAGCTCCTGCAGGCCGTCCAGCCGGCGCTCGCGCCGCTCACGCCCCTCTTCGACATCATCGGCGCGGTGCTGGCCCTCGTCGAAGTCGTGAAGGCGATTCCGGACGCGCTGGGGCCGCCGCCGGATCCGACGGCCATCGCCGCGGCCCTGCCGAATCTGGCCGAAAAGGTGTCCAAGCTGCTCCGCCTCGTCCCCCAGCTTTCGGTGCCACTCGCAGTGGTGGGTGTCATCGACATCGTCCTCGGCGAGTTGGGCCATGCCCGTGGCCAGCTCCTCCACCTGCAACTGCGCCTGTCGAGCGTCGCGCAGGCCCGACTGCGCGCCGCCCAGCTTGGAGACGCGGGACTCCTGGCAGTGGCCGGCTGTGCGGAGGCCAACGTCGCGCAGGAGGCCGCCAACGTCGGCAAGGCCCTGGCCGCCCTCTCCCAGCTCACGGCCCTCCTCAACGTCCTCCTTGGCCTGGTGGGCGGCCCCCAGGTACCGGACTTCTCCAGCCTTGAGGGAAGCGCGCTGGAACAGGCCGTTGCGCCCCTCGACGCCATCGTCCGCACGCTGCAGCAGGTGCGCGCAGCCATCCCCATTCCGTGAGGAGGACACCAATGAGCCAGCAACCTCGGAATCTCCTCGTCCCATTCCGGAGAGACAGGAAGCGGGACTTCGCCGCGGGCACTGGGGCTGAGCTACTCGCCTCGAAGGTGCGGCAGGTGCTGCTGACGGAAGGCCCCACGCCACACTCCACCGGCGAGTTGCCCTGGCGCACCAGCTTTGGCGCGGGACTCGCGCGCCTTCGCCACCAGAGCAACGACGCCGTGCTGGCGGAGCTAGCGCGCGTGTACGTCCGTGACGCCCTCGCGCGCTGGCTGCCAGGCGTTCAGCTCGTGCAGGTCCGCGTCGAGCAAGAGGCAGCCACGCTGACGCTTCGTGTGCGCGTGCGCGAATACAGCACGACAACAGCATTGGACGTACATTTCGAAGAATGAGAACTAATTCACACCGCAATCTTTCTTGCGCATCGAAGATTTCGCTACACACCACATCCCGCATCGAGAGCTCGTTCAATAGAAAGGGCGCTTCAGCTGAAGTCCAACGTCAAGCTCCGCCATACAAGATAGGCGAGAATGTGCCGCAGAGTGTAGCCTACAAACTCCGTACGTCTAATCTGGAGGAATAGGAAACAAGGCAACTTCACTCGTTCGACGGCAAGATGATCGGCATACAAATCTACACCTCCAGCCCCACACCGACCCACAATGAGCAACCTGATAATTCAAAAAGCAGACGGCTCCGTCGAAACAACCAGCGGCCAGACCCTACTATTCAGCCCAGAGCGCTTTGAGCGCGACATCGTACAGGGAGACTCCTGTTTCATTTGCGGCATCAGCCGAAGCTCGGGCCAATCCTTCAACGACGAGCACATCCTTCCACGATGGCTACTGCGGAAGTTCGACCTATTTCAGAGCACAATCACCCTCCCCAACAACACCAAGCTCACGTACGGAAAATACACACTCCCATGCTGCACAAGCTGCAACTCAATAATGGGCCAGACGCTTGAAAACCCCATCCGAGAACTCTGCGAGGGCGGGCTTGAGCGAGTTGGCCAATTCTTCGAAAAAAACGGCCCCACCCTGCTCTTCTGCTGGCTTTCGCTCATCTTCCTCAAGACCCATCTAAAAGACAGCACCCTATATCAGACCAGAGATCGCCGTTCAGGCGATCTTCGTCGAATTGGGGACGCATACGACCATACCGATCTTCACCACATCCACGTAATTGCACGGTCATTCCACACGCAGTCCACTTTAAGGAAAGAGGCGTTTGGCTCCCTGCTGATCCTCCCAGCAAAACAAGCAAGCGGGAGCATCCAGCCATTTGACTTTGCAGACCTCTACATCTCGAAATCAATCCTACTTCGCATCAACGACTTCTGCCTTATCGCCGCACTAGATGACAGTTGCGGCGCTCTGAGCCTATTTATGAACGACCTCAAGAGGATTCGCGCACCGCTCGAGCCCGCACAACTGCGCGAAATCTTCGCGCACATCTCATTCATCTCGGCCAACCTCAAAGAGCGACCACTATTTCACTCTACCTTCGACAAAGACGGCCACACTGTAACAGGCAGCCATCCATCAGACGTACAGCTCAACGATCCGCCAACAGCACCGTTCGGAGAGTTTCTGTTTGCTGCTCTCTCAAACGTTATGCAGACGCACCCAGACCGCGAGCAAATCTCAGCATTAATCCGAGAGGGCAAGTACAGCTTTCTCTTTGATGCGGACGGCAATCAAATTGACGACTCCGTGATTCTGCGGCCCTAACACTCAAGCCATCTGCATCAATCGGCCGCCCAGGCCGGGCATCAGATACGCTTCTCGCCGAGCATCCTACAGCAGCCTAGATGCCCAGCGCGGGGAACAAAAAAGAAGTCACTTGTCCCCTAAAGAAGTACGCGGCGAGGCTTTGTCTCCCGGTGGAGGCCTTCGCCGACGTGCCACTTCTTCCCGCGTCCACCGACTACACCCACCGCGACTTCGACGCCCTGCGTGCGCGCCTCGTGGCGCTGACGAAGAGCGTCTTCCCGGACTGGACGGACTTCGACGTTGCCAGCTTCGGCAACGTCCTGCTGGAGATGCACGCCTTCATTGGCGACGTCCTCGGCTTCTACCAGGACAACCTCGCCCGTGAGTCGCGACTCTCCACTGCCACCCAACGCCGCAACGTCATTGCCCTGGCGCGCATGCTGGGCTACCGGCTTCACGGCGCCCAGGCCGCCACGGCCGAGGTGGAGCTGCGCCTGACCCAGCCTCCCGCAGCCACCGTCACCTTCCCCGCCGGCACCGTCGTCCGCACTCAGGAGGTGACGGAGGCCGTCCGCTTCCAGCTCCTCTCGTCCGTCACCATTCAGGCCGGTACCAACCCGCCCCGCGCCCTCGCCGTGGTGGAGCACTCGAAGACGCACACCCAGCTCTTCGACGCCCGCGGCCTCGCCGACTTCGAGGCGCACCTGGACTTCGCCCCCTACCTCGACGGCTCCGCCAGCGTGTCCACCGCCCAGGGCGCCTTCAGCGAGGTGGACACCTTCCTCAACTCTCGCGCCTCCGACGCCCACGTCCTCGTCAGCGTGGACCAGGGGGACAAGGCCACCATCCGCTTCGGCAATGGCGTCAACGGCCTGCCGCCCGTTGGCACCGTGGCGGTCGTGTACAAGACGGGCGGCGGCGCGGCCGGCAACGTGGACGCGGGCCGCCTCGTCGTGTTGGAGGGCAGCTTCCGGGACGCTCACGGCCACGCGGTGCAGGTGGCTGTCAGCAACGCCGCCCCTGCCTCCGGCGGCGCAGACAGGCAGACGGTGGCCTCCGCGAAGCTGCTCGCCCCCGAGAGTCTCCGGGCCCTGACGCGCACCGTCTCCCGCGAGGACTTCGAAATCAACGCCCGGCGCCTGCCCGGTGTGGCGCGCGCCCTCATGCTGACGTCCAACGAAGACGCCACCATCGCGGAGAACGCAGGCATCCTCTACGTGGTGCCCCAAGGCGGCGGGGTGCCTACGCCTGCGCTCAAGGCCCAGGTGCTGCGGCAAGTCACCGAAGTCTATCCCTGCACCCTCACCTTCCAGGTCAGCATCCAGGAGCCGGTGTACCGGCGCGTGGACGTGTCCGCCCGCCTCTTCCTGCGCCAGGGTACTTCGGTCCAGGACGTCGCCGCGCGCATCAGCCAGGCGCTGGCCGTCCACTTCCGTGTCAGCGAGCCGGACGGCACGCCTAACCCCCGCATCGACTTCGGCTTCAACCTCAAAGACGCCCAGGGCTTCCCCGCCGGCGAGGTGGCCTGGTCCGACGTCTTCAACGTCATCCGCGACGTGCCCGGCGTCCGAAAGCTGGGCGACGCTCGAATGGACCTGACACTCAACGGCCTGCCCGCGGACGTGAAACTGACGGTGCGGGAGCTGCCGGTGCTGGGCAGCGTCACCCTGCAGGACGGGGACACTGGGGGGCTGCTCTGACATGGCCCTCCTCAACCCCAGCTTCGAGGACGCGGGCGCCTGGCCCGGCGATGCAGCGCACTGGACGCTGACGGCGGTGACGCGCCTAGAGGTCCTGGCGGGCTTCGGTGTGCCGGAGGAGGCGTGCGAGGACTTCGAGCGCTGGTACGTGTGGCGCGCCGCCCTCTCCGACGTCTCCGTCGCCCTCGCCTTCTTCTCCGGCCAGCGCGAGGGCTTCGAGTCCTTCTTCCGAGGTTGGGACAACGACGGCTTCCTCTTCGAGCTGCCGCCCGCGCAGTTCGTCCCGCACCGCTTCGAGGGGCAGGCCGTCGAGACGTGGGGCCAGGGCCCCTTCCTCGCGGACTGGGCGGACGTCACCTCTGTGCCGGGCCTCTTCAACGACTTGCCGCACGAGGACTTCGAGCAGCGCTGGCACACCAACGAGGCCTACGCCTGGCGCTGGGAGGACGTGACGGTGCGCATGGCCCTCTTCAACACCACGCAGCCCTCCGAGGACTTCGACACCGGGTGGCCTCTGGCCACCACGCAGTGAGGACACCATGGCACTCGCAGACTGGACTTACCTCAACGGCGGACTGGACATCGCCACCGTGGACAGGGGCGTGACGGCGGGCATTGCCCGTCCCCCGGGCGGCGGCAACTTCCTCTTCGCCTTCAACTCCCTCACCGCCGCCCAGGGTGCCGTCGCCCTCTTCGCCAACCTCCCGGACTTCGCCCCCATGGCCAAGGGCGGCAGCATCCGCGGCTGCCTCCAGCGCGGGCCTGGCGGCGGCCCCACTGGCTTCTCCCCCTTCCTCTTCCTCTGCGGCCAGGGCACCTCCGTCAACGACTCCGCCTACCTCCTGGGCCTCTCCGACGACGAGCCGCACCGGGTGGTGCTGCGCAAGGGCGCGGTGGCCACGGGGCTTCCCGACGCGGACGGGCCCGGTGTCCTGCTGAAGTCCTCCGCCAGCTTCACCCAGGGCAGCTGGCTGCACCTGCGCCTGGACGTCATCGTCAACGCCAACGGCGACGTCGTCCTCAAGGCTTTCCACAACGACATGGCCGCGCATCCGCTCGGCACGCCTCCCAACTGGCAGCCGGTGCCGGGCCTGGCCGACTTCATCGACGACGCCCTCGGCATCAACTCCGGTAGCCAGCCCCTCACCTCCGGCCGGGGCGGCTTCGGATTCGCCGTGCGGGACGTCACCCGCCGGGCCTACTTCGACTCGCTCGAGCTCTCCCGGCAGGTGTGACGCCCATGGCCCTCACCGCCTTCACCAGCCGCCTGGGCCTGGGCCAGGGACGCGTCCGGCCCCAGCGGGCCACACCCGCTTCGGGCGAGTACCTCTTCGTCCTTGGAGACGAGGAGCCCGGGCGCCGCTTCGAGCTGACCCCTGGGGACTTCGCCGAGGTGACGCAAGCCGTGGACGTCACCGGCGTGGACCTGGTCCGCGCCGCCTTGCGCCTCCGTGTGCCTTCAGCAGCCCCGGCGGGCCTGGCCTGGGAGGCGTCCCTCGTCGTCGACAGCGTGAAGTACGCCCGCTGCCTCGGGCGCCCCGGCCGCGACCGCCTCGTCACGGACATGGCCGCCAACGTCTCGAAGCTCTCCGGAGTCCACACGGTGGGCGTCCGCCTGGAGCTCATCTCCCCGTGAGGAAGCCCCATGGCCACGGTTGAGCTGCCCACCCTCTACGTCGACACCGTCTCCCTCTTCGCCGAGACGCGCCATCCCCTCCTCCTCAACCGCGCTCCGGCCCCAGGGGAGGAGGACGTCCCCGTCGACTCCGTGCTGAAGCTGGAGCTGGTGGACGTCGGCGTGGACGGCATCGACCGGCCGGCCACACGCGTCTGGGTGGACGGAGTCCTCGCCTTCGCGGGCGGGGACAGCGTCGAGGTGCTCCCTGGTTTCGCCGGGCCCCTGGCGGACGTGACGCAGACAGCGGACATGCTGCGTGTCGTGCTCCACCCGGCGGTGCCGCTGGCCAGCCAGGCCACCGTCTCCGTGCGCGTCATCTCCACGACGGCCGGCGGCGAGCACCGCCTCGATGAGACGTACACCTTCACCGTGGAGGACAGGACGGCTCCCCGCCTCGTGGGTGCGCAGGCCGTGGGACCGAAGTCCGTGCGCCTCGCCTTCGACGAAGCTGTGCGAGTGCCGCCTTCGGCGCGCTTCACCTTCACGCCACGCGGTGCGCCCGCCGTCTCAGTAGCTTCCCTCGAGGCTGCGGCGGACGGCCCCCTCGTCCACCTCGTCCTCGACACGGAGCTGACGCCGGACGTGGTGTACGAAGTGCGCGTGGAGGGCGTGACGGACGCGCGCGGCAACCCAGTGCTGGCCCCCTACCACCGCGCCACCCTTCCTGGCTTCCGGCCAGCCCGGCCGCCCTCCCGGCACTTCCAGCTCTGGGACATGCTGCCCCGCCACAACCGCCGCGACGACGTGACGGGCGACCTGCACCGCTTCATCTCCTGCCTCCAGGAGGTGACGGATCTGCTCCTCTCTGACTTGGACGCCTTCCCCGACATCTTCGACTTGGAGCGCGCGCCGGAGGCCTTCCTGAATGCCATCCTCCAGGACTTGGGCAACCCCTTCGCCTTCGAGCTGGACGTCCTCCCCCGGCGCCGTCTGGCCTCCGTCCTCGTGGACATGTACCGCCAGAAGGGCACCGCGCTGGGCCTGCGCAACGCCATCCGCTTCTTCCTCGGAATTGAGGTTCGGGCCATCTCCCCCTTCGCCTCGGACACCCTTGTGCTGGGCGAGTCCGAGCTGGGCGTGGACTGGGTGCTGGGCCCCTCGGAGCGCTTCGCCCGCTATGCCTTCAACGTCGAGGTGGAGCGCCTCCTCTCTCCGGCGGAGCGTCAGCGCCTGCGCACCCTCGTCGAGTACCTCAAGCCCGCGCACACCCACTTCGTCGACTTGGTGGAGCCCCTGCCGCCCATTCTCCCGGAGCACTGGGAGCTGGGACTCAGCGAGCTGGGCGAGACGACGACGCTGCACTGAATGCCCTACGGCATGTCCCCGATTTCTCGCGCCCTGCCTTTGCCTTCCTCTGGAGGGCACAGGCATGAGCAACCGGCTGGATTTTTTCTTCAGGCAGAAGGTCAGCGAGGCCGAGTTGGACTTGGCCTTCGCGCAGTTGGAGCAGGCGGACAGAAACCTCGCCTCGGACTTGGGCGTCCACGGCGTCATCTCCGGGGCGGTGCCCGCGCCGCACTCCCCGGTGCCCAACCTCACCGTCGATTTGACGGCCCCGGGCCGCGCCTACGACAACCTCGGCCAGCGCATCTTCTTCGGCACCGGCCAGACGGTGGACTGCGCGGCGGACTTGTCGGGCATCCCCACCGACGTCTCCACCTCTGGCAGCGAGCGGTGGGTGGGCATCTTCCTGCGCTTCACCCGCCTGCTGTCCGAGCCGCGCACGGACGGCAACTCCCAGCAGGTGTACTTCCGCCGCGACGAGTCCTTCGAGCTGGTGGTGCGCCAGGCGCCGGAGGGCCTCGTCGGCCACGCGCCCAAGCCCGCCCTCCAGCCCGACGAGCTGCTGCTGTGTGACGTCCGGCGCCGCCCGGGGCAGACGCAGATTCTCGCCGCGGACTTGGACACCTCGCGCCGCCAGGCCTTCATCTTCGCCCGCGGCACCTCGGTGGCTGTGGAGAGCGGCACCTGGGACGTCCTGAGCCCCAGCGCCGACACGGTGCAGGCGACCCTGGACGAGGTGGACGCCGAGATGGCCGGCCACTTCTCCGGCGCCGCCCGGAGGCACGAGGCCAGTGCCGTGGACTACGCGCCCCACGGCTTCCTCACCTCCACCACCGTGCAGGAGGCCGTGGACGAAGTCGCGGACAAGCTCTCCTCGGCCGCTGCTGGCACACCGGGCGCCTCCCGCGTGGGTGCGGACGCGGTGCCCGGCACGCCCAACCTCCTGCCGGCAGGCACCGTGGACGCGCAGCTCTCCTCGCTGCTGGGCTTCGTCAACGCCCACCAGGGCGCGGCCACGGGGGCCCACCACGCCAGCGCCATTGGCGCCACACCCCACGGCTACATCAGCGGCACCAGCGTGCAGGCTCAACTCCAGGAGGTCGTCACCCGCCTCGGCGAGACGACGGCAAACAGTCCCGGCGCCTCTCGTGTCGGAGGAGACGCGCTGGCCGGGACGCCCCACTCCCTCCCTGCCAGCAGCCTGCGGCAGCAGGTGGCCGCGCTGCTGGGCTTCCTCAATGGGCACGTCACCCAGTCCGCCGATGTTCACGCGGCCTCCGCCGTCTCCGTCGCGGACGCGGGCAACCTGCTGACGGCGGGCACCGTCGAAGCGGCCCTCGCGGAAGTCCTCTCGGCCTTCAGCGGCGGGCACTTCCGCGGCAACGAGACGTCGGCGGGCCAGCACAAGGCCATCCTCCAGCCCGTCCTGGGCGCCGGTCGCGTCCTTCTCCTCGACGCCCAGGGCGCAGGGGGCGCCGCCGCGCGGCTGCGCCTCTACGCCGACGGCGATTCGGTGTGGTTCACCCTCAACGCCGCCTGGAATGAGAGCGCCTGGGCCCGGGACACCACCGGGGCCGCTGCAGGTGGCTTCCGCCTCTCACGCAACGAGGCGGAGTTCCTCCACGACGCCAGCCTCACCGCCACCTTCGCCTCCTGGACGCGCACGTTGCGACTCCCGCTGAGCAGCACCGCCAGCAACACCTCCTTCGAGTTGGCGGGCAGCGTGCGCGAGGTGGGCCGGCTCGGTCTCCAGTACAGCAACAGCGACACCGTCGCGCACGACAGCCTGGCCGGAGGCGGCTCGGTGACGTTCCGCAGTCGCTTTCCCACCGTGCCCTCCTCCATCACCCTCAGCCCCTACGCCACCAGCGGAAGCTTCGTCGGCAACCCCACCGTCATGGTGCCGGACAGAGACGGCTTCGCCTTCTACAGCCACCAAAACCTCCAAGGCCTCGCCGCGACGTACTGGTTCGGCTCGTACACCGCTGTCGCGTGAGGACTCCCATGGCCATCCACGAAGTCACCGCCGAGGACGTGCTTCAGCGCTGCGCCCGGTGCGGCAGCGGCAACCGCCTCTCCCTCAATCTCCTGGAGGTCGGCGTCGCCAATCGGGAAGACGTGGACGACGGCCTCGTCCAACTTCCGCCGTGCCCCGCCTGCCGCTCTACAGAGTTCCTCATCCGCGCGGCCGAGGGTGAGCCGGAGCACCCGGCGCCAGGCAGCTTCGGCCATCTCCACCGACTCCTTGTCGGCCACATCCACGCGGAGCTCGTCCAGCGCGGGCGCCTGCACATGGGGCTCAAGTCCAAGGGGGGCCGCGCCGGAAAGATGGTGCTGCCCCCTCTGCCTCAGGAGACTCGCGAGCGCTGGTTCCCCCAGGGCCTCCGAATCGCGGTGCCCGCCGACGAGCAGCCCCGCGCCCCGGAAGAGTCCAGTTAAATAGACATACACCGCCAGCTAAACCGAACCCTCCCTGCCCCGGGCGGCCCAAGTCCCTCTCTCCTCGACTTGCTATGTCTCGAAGACAGAGCGTGTATGTCTTCGCGCGCACCCCACTGCGCGCCAGGGAGACACCTATGGTTATCGGCAGCTCCACCACCTACATCGGCGACGAGATTCCCGGCCTCAAGGGACAGCAGGTCCGCATCTTCGCGGTGCTACACGGCGGGCTCAGCCCGGACGCGGACCCCGACGATGCCGGCTTCTACGTCCGGCTCAACGAGACATTGGAGCGCCTCGGTGGTGTCACGGAGGTTGACTGCCTCGACATCGCCCCCATTCTCCCGGGCGGCAAGAGCAGCTTCGTCCATTACGACGCGCGCCCCATGGACCTGGAGTGCTTCGCGCACCTCCGCAACCCCAGCGCACAATGACTTGCCATACGCGCGCAACAGAGCGTGTATGCCTCACGCGCGCCCGCCGAGGGCGCACAGAGGAATGAGACAATGACACCCAGGAAGCCCCGCCCCCTCAACGCCTCGAAGCCCGCCCAGGCGCCCGCAGAGACCCTCGAGCGCATTGCGCGCGAGGAAATGGACATCGAAACACTAGAGAAGCGATGGAGCGACAACCTCGACTTCCACAACGTGTCGGTTTGGGGACTGAAGGCTGCGCTCGAAGCAGCGTACCAAGCCGGCAAGCGCGACGCCGGCAACACTCCCGCCGTCGCCCAGTAGCACCTCGAGCCCTCTCCCAAACCCAGCGCTCAATGACTTGCCATACGCGCGAACCAGAGCGCATATGCCTCACACGCGCCTGCCCAAGGCGCGCAGGGAGGACAAAACAATGACACCCATCAAGCCCCGCTCCAGCAGCCCCTCGAAGCCCGCCCGGGCGCCCGCAGAAACCCTCGAACGCGTTGCGCGCGAGGAGATGAACGTTGAAACACTGAAGACACGCAACAGCGGCAGCCTCGACTTCTACGAGGTCGCCGTGTGGCAACTGAGGGATGCCCTCGAAGCGGCCTACCAAGCCGGCATGCGCGCCGCCAGCAACACACCCACCAAGTAGTCCACCACCACCGACGCCCCGCCCAGCGGGGCAGCCGCGCACGAGGGCCGCCGGGCCGCCCCCGTGAACGGCAGACGTGTACCCACGGCCCGGAAAGGAAAACACCACCATGCCTCGCAACGCCGCACCGAAGACGACGAAGACGACGAAGACGACGAAGACGAAGAAGCTGGAGTCCATGAACGTGACGGAGCTGCGCGCCCGGTACCGCGAAGTCGTGGGCGAGGAGACGCGCAGCCCCAACAGGACGCACCTCATCCGCCGCATCGAGGAGGCACTCGCCGCGAAGAAGCGGAGAAGCCCCACCCACCGGGCGACGGCCACCACCCCCAGCGCGCCTCCGGCGCCTGCCGCACGGGCCGACACCCCGGCCGAGGGCACGCAGCCGGCCCCCCGTCGCGGGCGCTTCGCCAACATGTCGCTCGAGGAGGTGCAGGCGAAGTACCGCGAAGTCGTGGGACGCCCGACAGGCAGCAGCGACATCCCCTACCTCAAGTGGAAGATTCGGGAGGCGGAGGCCGGGCGCGTGCCGGTGGGCCCCCGTCCCGAGCGCGAGGTGAAGGTGGGCGAGGACGGCAAGCGCGTCATCCCTCTCTCCTTCGACGCGGAGGACTTGGCGGTCCTGGACAAGGCCTGGCGCGACGCGGGCATCCCGAGCCGGACTCGTTTCTTCAAGCGCGCGGTCCACCGAGAACTCACGGCCATGGGCGCCACCGAAGCCGCCGCGCGCTTCGCCCCAAAAGAGGAGGAGTGAGGCCCGTACCCACTCGCCCCAGCAGGACAACGAATAGGCCGAGAGGCCCCCAACCCGGACGCGCTCCGCCCCGCCGTCCACACGCGAGGCGGGCGCCAACATCGCCGTGAAGTGGAACACCGCCCGAGACCTTCGACCGGCCCCTCTTTCAACGCAGTCCCCAAGGGAACAACATGAAGACACGCAGCGAATTGGAAGCAATGACCGTCAAGAAACTGCGCCGCTATGTCATCGACACCGGAAACAGTTTCCCCTACCTGGGGGAAACCAGGAAGTCGGAGATCATCGACAAGCTGATGAAGATTCAAGCCGAGCGGGAGGGCACGAAGCCCGCCCCTGCCTCCAAGAGGGCGCCCTAGCCGCAGCCCCTCTCCATTCAAGGGCCTTGCCGGGCTGCGACAGGCGCGTCCGGCAAGCCACGCGAGCAGGCCGAAATAGGGCCCGAGCGCGCACGCCCTGCCTCACCGCCAGCCACGTGCTCCATCAGGAACAGCGTCCCGGCCCGAACGCCAACGCCCCGGACAGCACATACACCCCAAAGACAGCAGAGAGGACTTGATACGCTCACCCACAAGAGCGTGTATGCCTTTCGCGACGGGCAACAAAGCACCGCGCGACTCCGCAGGAATATCGACTATGAGCGCCACGGCCATCCCTACCTTCATCGTCCCGGTCAAGGTTGTTGATTTCAGCAACACCGTATTGACGCTGACCCTCGGCAAGAGCCGGTACGGCACGGCCCAGCCGCAACTGGACATCTTCCTTCAGCCCGGCGCCACCCACCGGCAGGTGAGCGCGCTGCTCCACACCTTCGCCGCCAGCCTGGAGCTGAACACCCCCAACAGCGAGCGGTGGATTGTGCAGTCCGAGCGCCTCTCGGAGCCGAACCACGGCCGCATCTACCTGGAGCTGGCCGAAGGCGACGAGGCCGAGGCCATGCGGGGCATGGCGCTCCTCAACATACTGCTGGGCTGAAGGAGAGGACGGCGGGAATCCGCGCCGCAGCACCGCGCGGGTTCCCGGCCATACGAAAGCCGTCCATGCTCGCGGACGCACTGCCTACAGGCGCCGCCCCTCAAGACTCGACTTGCATAACGCATCTACAAGAGCGCGTATGCCTTTCGCAACGGAGCTGCATCCCTACGAGACGCGAGGACAACGATGGCCACGACGAGCCAGCAACTGATGATGGTGGGACAGCGCACCGCGCGCTATGGAATTCCCCAGCCGTACATCGAGGTGCGATTCCCGAGGGAGATACGCCAGCGCACGCTGAACGCCGCCCTCCATCGCCTCTACGCCGATGTCGAGATGGCAACCCCGGAGCGAGAGTGCTGGAATGTACGCATTGAGCTGCTCCCAGACATACTCATGTACTCCGGGGGCTTCGTGTACGTGGAGCTTGCAGAGGGAACGCCGGAGGAAGCGGAGCGGGCGATGGCGATGCTCAAGAGCCTCGTGGGTTGACCCCTCCTGAGCCCCTCGGCATGCGGCGCGCGCACGCCAGGACCCCTGCGCAGGTGAGAGGCTCTTCCGGCTGAACCAGGGGACTGGACGGAGGGAATCCGCGCTGTGGCGCGTCGCCAAGCGCCGCCCCTGCTACCGAGACAATCACACACACTGGAATTCCGCCTGCGACCCCATCCGGGAAAGCTGACCCCGCCCGGCCCACGGAGGGGCCAGCGTGGAACCTCGCGAATTCTCGCGAGTATTTCAAAGACAGAAAACCCACCTCGCCAGACGCCGAAGATGACTTGCTTCATTCGCACACCAGAGCGTGTATGTGTTTCGCGACGGGCGCCACAGCCCCGCGCGAATGCGAGAGGCAAACTCCATGAAGACGCTCCGGTTTGGGATTGAGATTGAGACGGTGGGCGCCAGCCGCCAGAAGCTGGCCCACGCGATTCAGGGCGCGGTGGGCGGGCGCGTTTCCGGCGACTACCAGGGCTGGCAGGTGACGGACTCGCAGGGCCGCACCTGGAAGGTGGTGCCGGACGGCTCGCTCAGCGGGGGCGAGTACAGCGGTGAAATCGTCTCCCCCATCCTCACCTATCAGGACCTGGAAGCCTTACAGCAGGTGGTGCGCGCCACGCGCGAGGCCGGAGCCCGCGCCGACGCCACCTGCGGCATCCACATCCACGTCGACGGCAGCCGCTTCGAGCCCAAGGGCGTCACCAACCTCGTGAAGATGGTGCACAAGCAGGAGCGCCTCCTGGAGACAGCCCTCGGGGTGAGCGCGGCGCGGCTGAGCCGCTTCTGCAAGCCCATCGACGGGGCCTTCCTCCAGCGGCTGGAGGCCCGGCGCCCGCGCACGATGCAAGAGGTGAACGAGGCTTGGTACGGGCGCCGCAACCCGACTCCGGCGCGCTACGACTCCAGCCGATATCACGGCCTCAACCTCAACAGCCTCTTCTTCCGGGGCACGATTGAATTCCGCTACTTCAACGGCTCGCTGCACGCCGGGGAGGTGAAGTCCTACGTCCAACTGGTGTTGGCCCTCGCCGCCCGAGCCCTGGCCTCGAAGGCCGCCTCCAGCAAGCGCCGCGACTTCAACCCCGCCACCGCCAAGTACGACTTCCGGGTGTTCCTCCTCCACCTGGGCCTGATTGGCGAGGAGTTCAAGACGGCGCGCCTGCACCTCCTCAAGAAGCTGGAGGGCAGCGCAGCCTGGAAGGGGCAGCGCCGCGACCGGCGCGGCTCGGGTGGAGAGGAGGACGGCTCTCCCGGCAGCGAGGGCCCGCAGGGCGCGCAGGGCGGCGCCGGGGGCAACACCCCCACCGAGGCCTTGAACGCCGCGTGACGAAGCCCTCGCGGGCGCCACGAGGCCCTGGCGCCCGCCTGTGCTGGCTCCGCCCCCCCGAGGGAGTTCGACCACGGGGCCCGCGCCGTCCTGCGGTCCTCGCGCTTCTCCCTCAGACAGCGCTTGCTTCAATGGCGAACCAGAGCGTGTATGTCCTTGGCGAATGGCGAGTCCCCTCGCCACAACGAGAGACACAGCAATGAAAGCATACGGAGTCACCCGCAAAGACAAAGGCTGCTGCCCGGGCCACGACAAGTTCCCGTTCGAGACGTACCGGAACCGACGCTCCAAGAAGGCCCATACCCGAAACACCCGTCTCGCGCACCGGCGCGCTCGGGCCCGGACGAGGGCAGCGCTCCTCCACGAGACATAGGCCGCGCCGCGCTGGACGACGAGGCCTCTCCAGTTCGCCTCCAGCATGGAGGCACCCCACCAGGGCCCAGCGGCTGCCCTGGTTGGCACTGACAACGGCGGGCCGCGCGCCTGCCACCCACGGGAGAATCCCCATGCTCTACTTCGCCTACGGCTCCAACCTCGACAGGGCCCAAATGCGCGTGCGCTGCCCCAACGCCACTGTCGAAGCCCGGGCCACTCTCTCCGGCCACACCCTGGTGTTCGGCGGATACAGCCGCCGCTGGGGCGGGGCCGTCGCCAGCCTCCAGCGGGTGCGCGGCGCCCACGTCGAGGGACTGCTGTACCGCCTCACTCCCGAGGACCTGCGGGCCCTCGACATCTTCGAGGGCCACCCCTTCGCGTACCGGCGCGCCATCCGGCTGGTGATGGACAGAGCTGGCCTGCGCCGCCGCGCGCTGGTGTACCTCCAGCCCGAGACTGGCTTCGAGGCCTGGCCGCCCGCTGGCCGCTACTTCCGCGTCCTCTGGCACGCCTACGGGCGCCTGGGCTTCAACCGCGCCGCGCTCGCGGGCGCCCTCGGAGGTGTGGCGTGACGCGCGCGTCGACATCGACACGCGTTTTCGTCTACGGAACGCTGCTGTCCGGCGAGCCCAACCACCGCCTCCTGCGCGGCGCACGCCTCATCGGCCCCGCGCGGACGCGTCCGCGTTTCACGCTTCACGACTACGGGCCCTTCCCCGCTCTCGCCTCCGGCGGCAAACACGCCATCGAGGGCGAAGTGTACGAAGTCGACGCGCTCATGCTGGCGGCGCTCGACAGGCTCGAGGGCCACCCTCGCTTCTACGAGCGCACGTCCATTGCCCTCGACGGTGCCGGCCGCGTCGAGGCATACCTGTTTCCCAAGGGGCGGTTGGCTGACTGCCCCATCATCGAGTCCGGTTGCTGGCGTCGACACCTGAAGGAGAGGAAACCATGGTAATCGAAATGCGCGACGGGCGTGTCCTCCAGGGCACTGCTGTCCAAATCGTGAAGGGAATGCAGGACATCGCCTTTGGCGTGGAGCGCTTGCCCTTGGGCGAGTACGTTGACTGGGTGGTAGCCAATGCCCTGCGATTCGAGTCTCTCGCGCTGCGCGTGCAAGGTGAAACCGACGAGGAGAAGGCCGCATCCCTCGTGGACGAGATGCTGCGCACGGGCTTGGCGACGCGGAAGTGAGCCAAGCTGGCATGCCTTTCACGGCATGCACATGCGGCCCGGCCCTATCCGCCCGCCGAAGCGTCCTGTTTCACCTGATGTTTCACGCACATCAGGGAGCTGCGCCCCTCATGCGTGGCGCTCGCCACTGCGGAGGGGAAGCTCTCTCTCGCCGCGAGCAATCCACGCCCGCAGTGCTTCCTGCTCCGGGGTGTGGGCACACGGCGAGTCTGTCGCCTCCACAAGCTCCAAGGCGTCCTCGGCGCCCAGCGCATGCAGCGCCGCAGCCTCTGCTCGTCGGTACTCCTCCTTCGCCCTGGCGAGCCGGGTCCGCGATTCGACACTCCCGTCCATCGTCGCGTACGCCCGCTGCAACGCCACTTCTACTCGCCCCAGCTCTACTGCGAGGGCGTGCCGCTCGTTCATCGTCATCC